>CAYNUW010000168.1:3321-7767 GCA_964400455.1 uncultured Akkermansia sp.
GACGGGCGCCTGCGTCGCGGTGGCGGGCGCGATACTCGATGCCCTCGCCGTCGCCGCCGGTCTGGAGGACGCGGGCGAAAAAGGCGTCCCAGAGGGGTTGGTCCTCGGGGTGGACGTAGTCGCGAAAAGGTTGGCCGGTGGCTTCTTCGACCGGGTGGCCGAGTTTGGTGGTGAAGGCCTGGGAGACGAATTTGATGCGGCCCTCCGGGGTGATGGCGTAGAGGATTTCGCTGGCGGTCTGGATGTAGGTGCGCCAGCGGGCTTCGGTGCGGCGGAGCTCCTCCTCGGCCTGGCGGCGGGCGGTGATGTCCTCGAGCATGGCGAAGTGGTGGGTGACGCGGCCGGAGGACCCGCGGATGACGACGACGGTGAGGATGCCCCAGATGATTTTGCCGTCGCGGTGGACGTAACGTTTTTCGAGGGTGAAGGCGTCGCGTTTACCCTGGTAGATTTCGTTGTTGAGCTCTTCCTGTCGGTTCCAGTCGTCGGGGTGGGTGGCGCGGGCGACGTTGTTGATGTCGGCGGCCTGTTCCGGGGTGAGGCCGATGAGTTCGCAGAAGCGCTGGTTGACGTGATTGGTGCCGGCCTGGCCCTGGTTGTCGACTTCGCGCCAGCTGAGGCCGATGGGGGAGTGTTCGAAGAGGAGCTGGAGTTCGCGGGTTTTTTCGGTGAGTTCTTTTTCCGCTTTGAATAGACGGGATACGTCGGTGCGGACGGCGAGGTAGCCGCGGGTGCGGCCGTCGAGGCCGAAGAGGGGGAGGATGGAAGTCTGGACCCAGTAGAGGTTGCCGCTTTTGGCGCGGTTGCAGATGGTGCCGCGCCAAATTTCGCCGCGGGTGATGGTGGCCCACATCTCGGTGTAGAAGGAGTCGGGGTGCTGGCCGGACTTCAAAATGCGGTGAGTGCGGCCGATGAGTTCGTCCTCGGCGTAGCCGGAGATTTCGCGGAAGCGGCGGTTCACGTAGCGGATGACGCCGGCGGGATCGGTGAGTGCGACGATGGCGTGGTCGTCCAAACCGGTGCGCATCCAGGCGAGGAGCATGGGCTCGTAGCCATCGAGGGTGTTGTCGAGCGACATGGCGGGAGCGGGCATGAGAGGTATGGGTTTAAAGAGGGAGGAAACAGGGATGCGGGGCGGGCTCAACCCTTGACCGCGCCGGCGGCGATACCTTCGACGAGGCGGCGTTGGAGGAGCAGGTAGACGGCGAGCACGGGGACGGAGACGAGCACCAGGCCGGCGAAGAGGCGGGCGGTATCGCCTTCGTATTGGGCGGTGATAGCGAGGTTGGCGAGGCCAAGGGGGAGGGTGCGGGCGGAGCCGTCGCCGCCGCCGGCGAGCATGAACGCATAAAAATACTCCTTCCAGACGCCGATGAACTGGAAGATGGCGACCGTGACGAGGCCAGGGAGGGCGAGGGGAAGCATGACGTGGCGGAAGGCCTGGGACTGGTTGCACCCGTCGATGAGGGCAGCTTCGTGAAGAGAGGCGGGTATGGCGCGGAAGAAGCCGCCGAGCACGAAGACGGCGAAGGGCAGGCCGTTGGCGGCATAGACAAGGACGAGGCCGAGGGGGTGGTTGAGGAGCCCGAGGGCGCGGAGTTGGAAAAAGAGGGGGACGACGGCGAGCTGGGCGGGAAGGGTGAGACCGGCGAGGAAGAGGCCGTGGGCGAGGCGTCCGGCGGGGAGGCGGAAGCGGGCGAGCGCGTAGGCGGCGGGGGCGCCGAGGGCGAGTATCAGGGAGACGGCGGCGACGGAGATGAAGACGGAGTTGAGGAACTGGCCGCCGAGGCCGCCCTCGCCCCAGGCGCGGGCGTAGGCGGAGGAATCAAGTTCGGCCCAGGCGGGAGGAGCGAGGGGGTCGCGAAGGATGGCGGCGTCGGTTTTGAAGGATGAAAGCGCCACCCAGAGCATGGGGAGGAGGGTCCAGGCGGCGTAGGCGGCGGCCAGTAGGCCGAGGCCGACGGCGGCCGGGGAGGCGGGGCGCCGGTTTTTCATGGGGCGTCCTCCGGACGGCGGGAGAGGCGGAGCACGGCGAGGGCGCCGGTCATGACGAGGGCAAAAAGCATGACGGCGATGGCGGCGGCGCGACCGGCCTGGAAATCGTTGAAGAGGGTGGAGACGAGCAGGGTGGCGAGGGTGTGGACTCCGGCGGAGGGTTCCTGGGCGGTGAGCAGCCAGACGAGTTCGAAGGCGTTGAGGCCTCCGATGAGGAGGAAGACGGCGGAGACGACGAGTATTTCACGAAGATGAGGCAGGGTGATGCTGAGGAACTGGCGGGCCGGGGAAGCGCCGTCGATCTCGGCGGCTTCGTAGAGATCGGCGGGGATGCCCTGCATGGCGGCGAGGTAGAGGACGAGGTTAAAGCCGCAGGCCATCCAGAGGTAGATGGGGACGAGGGCGGCGTAGAGGCGGTCTTGGGCAAGCCAGGCATGGCCGGCGAAGCTTTGAAGCCAGGCGGCGAGTTGGTCGGGGGCGCCGAGGCGGGCGAGGGTGTCGCCGGTGGAGACGAGGGCGGCGTTGACGAGGCCGGAGGCGGGTTCGTAGGCGGCGAGCCAGATGAGGGCGGCGGCGATGCCGCCGAGGATGTTGGGAAAAAGCAGGACGAGGCGGAGGGCGGAGCCGCCAAAGCCGCCGCGGTGAATGTAGGCCGCCAAGGCGAGGGCAACCGGCACGATGACGACGGGTGGGGCGAGCATCAGGAATGTGTTGTTGCCCAGGGCGGACCAGAAGGCGTCGCTTTCGAGGAGGAGCCAGCGGAAGTTAAAGAGGCCGGCCCAGGTCATGGGGCTGAAGCCGTCCCAGTGGGTGAGGGCCCAGGCGAAAGCGACCAGGCCGGGTGCGAGGACAAAGGCGGCGTAGGTGGCGAAGGCGGGGCCGACGAAGCCGAGACCCTGGCGGGCATCGAGAAAGGAGAGAGCGGTGGCAGGTGTGCCGAGGGCGGGGCGGCGTCGAGTGCGCCAGAGGAGGGCGGAGAGGGCGGCGAGCAGGGCAAGGAGCAGGGCGGCGGTTTTGCCGGGATGGCGGGCATCCACGTGGTCGGGGGCGGCGGAGCGGGCGCGTTCGGCGGCGGCGGCGGCTTCGAGGCGGGCGGCGAAGGTTTGGGCGTCGATGCGTCCGGTCATGAGGAGTTGGCGGGCGTCGGCGAGGGGCTGCGCCATGCCGGCCTGGGCGGCGGAACGGGGGGCGGGAGCGGCGTCGAAGGCGGAGGGGGCGCGGGCAAGGAGGGCGGCGGTGTCGGCCATGCGCGGGGAGTAGTGTTCGGGGCCGGCGGCGAGCAGGGCGCTGGGGGCGTCGGCCAGCGCGGCGAAGCGGCGCACGCGTTCGCGGGAAGTGAGGAAACGGAAGAAGTCGATGGTGGCTTGTTCGCGAGCGGGGTCGCCGGTGCGGAAGAGGAAGTAGTAGCCGCTCTGGGCTTGGACGGTATCGGGGTGGGTGATGCCGTCGGCGAAGACGGGCAGGTTCATGGCGCCGAGTTCGAAGGCGGGGGGCAGGCGGCCCTTCATCTCGTTGGCGAACCAAGAGGCGGAGAGGGTCATGGCGGAGCGGCCTTCGAGAAAGGCGAGCTGGGCGGCGGTGTGGGTCATGCCTTGCCAGCCGCGCACGAGGTGTTGGTCGGAGATTTGGCGGAGGGTTTCGGCGGCGCGGACGAAGCGGGGGTCGGAGCGGGAGCCGGGGGCGAGAGCGTGGTAGGCGGCGTAGCCTTCGGGGCCGACGAGGTTGTAGTGGGCGGCGCGGAGGATGGCATCGCCGTAGCGCATGGCGACGCCGGGCAGGGAGAGGGGGGCGAGGCCGGCGGCGTGGATTTTTTCGCAGAGGGCGAAGAACTCGTCCCAAGTGCGGGGCGGCTGCCAGCCGTGGCGGTGGAAGAGGGTGCGGTCGTAGAAGAGGGTCCAGACAGCGTGAGCAAAGGGGAGGCCGTGGACGACGGGGCCGTCGCGCCAGCGGTCGAGCACGCCGGGGCGGAAGGTATCGCGCCAGGGGGCGTCGCCTTCCCAGTTGGGGCCGTCGAGGGCGGGGCCGAGGTCGAGGAGGCGGCCGGCGGCGGCGAGGCGCGGGTAGAGGAGGACGGCGTCGGTGGCGTCGGGGAAGTCGCCGGCCATGACGCGGGTGCGGACCTTATCGTTGATGCGGGGGTCGCCGTGGAGGTTGATGCGTAGGCCGGGGCGGAGGCGTTCGAATTCGCGGGCGCTTTCCTGGAAAAACTCGGCTCCGTAGCCGGCCACGAGCACAGGGATGTCGAGCTCAAGGTTACGGGCGGCGGCACCCAGATTGAGGAGGAGCAGAAGTGCGGAGAGGAGTAGGCGGAAACGAGCCGGCATGGACGCGCGGGATCAAGGTGGCGGCGCGGGGAGGGGCGCGGCAATGCGCAAAGCGTGGATGGGAGCGAAGGGGCGGCGGTCGGCAGTTGCTTAGCTCCTAGAGGGGGGCGATCTCCCATTAACCTAT
>CAYNUW010000169.1:0-7746 GCA_964400455.1 uncultured Akkermansia sp.
TGATAGAGGAAATGAAGCTGGCGCTTCGTATCCCACAGCTCGTTGTCAATCATGGTTTCGTAGTTGCCAAGATTCTCGGAGGTCAGGTCAAAACTGAGCCACAGCAAACGATCAGGGTCTTGTTCGCGAGGCAGGGAATGCACGATCGTGATGCCGTTGGAGACTCCGGTGTTCAAACTGTTGTCCGCGTTCACCAGATTGTCCGCCTGATTGTCGCGGTAGGCCACGATGATGCGGTCTTGATCATCGATCACCACGGTCGGGCGGCCAAGGTCACGCACATGGTTCTCCGCGTAACGAACATTGGTGCGGTCGGTGACGCGCGATGATATGGGGCGCGTCTGCCAGGTGCCGTCCTCATGGCGGAAAACCACCATATACTGCCGACGGAAGTTGCCCGACCCGGTATCGGGCGCCCACCAAGTGGCCGTCACCGGCCAGCCAGCCGCGTCGAGGCACATGCTGGCTTGGTTGATGTAGCTGAAGCCTTCGGGGATGTTGACGATCACTTCCGCTCGACCGGCCTCGACCCCGTTTTCCGCGTTGCGGGTGATGGGCAGCGCGTAGACGGAACCGTCTGATCGATACCACGTCAGGCCGGCGTCGGGCGAACGCGCAAAACCCAGCTGATTGTTGGTCTGGTAACCGGAGAAACCACCCGGTGAACCCGGGGCGCCCGCACCATTCACCGGTAGATAGCGCCAGTTAAACGTCAGCGTGAGTTCTCGACCGTCTACACCGCCCAGCTGGGGCATGTTTACGTAGGGATTATAATCATGGAGCGGCGCCCACATGCCCGACATGAAGGGGATGGCCACTCCTTGAGCATTGGTATGCACCGGCCGCCAAATGCGCTCGGCGACCGAATAGCGGTTGAGGAACTGAGCCCCGTTGCCCGAATAAAACCGACGGAAGAGGAAAAGCAGATCACCGTCGGGCAATCTGAGGAACTGCGGATAAGTGACGATGCTCTCCTGCCCGGTCATGGTGGTGTCGGGCCCCAGCGCAATGGGCCATGCGCCGGTCACGGGCGTGGTGCTGCGCGAGTAATGAAACTCATCGCCATGCATGCCCCACGAGAGGTGCATGAAACCGTCGCCATCTATGCCGAAGGATATGACGTCATGGCCATCGTTAATGTCGTTGGCCGTGAAGGTGGGATGGCGAAACACCTCCCAGGTGGACGCACCCTCGGCGCGACGTCCGATCCAGAGTGTATTGTTGCGCGAAGCAGATGCGTCGAACTGGTGGCGACCATACCACGTCATGAACTGCCAGCCGCCAAAGGTCTGGAGCGAACTGCGCACAAAGGCGACCGAGTTGATGGCCGAGGCGCCGGCAAAGCCAAATTCGCTGGTGGCATGGTTGCCGTCGTCCACCGGGACGAGACGCACCGCCGTGCCGGGCGGACGAGACGAGGAGTTGGCAGGCAAGGTCCCGGACAAAAATTCCTGCAAGTTGCCAAAACCATCAGCGTCCGGATCGGCACCACCGTTATGCTGAAGGTTGCCGAAATGCTCGACCTCCCAGGCATCGGGGAGGCTGTCACCATCGGTATCAAGCGGAGTGGAGGCGCGATTATTGGGCGCAGATCCCGCCGCGCGCTCGGCTGCGTTGGTGTGGCCGTCGCCATCCGGATCAGCCGAGGCGCCGAAGGAGAGCGCGCCCAAGTAAAGCTGTTCCCAAGCATCCGGCAGGCCGTCGGCGTCGATGTCGTTCGCGTCGGTCAAAACCGTGGGATTGGATCCGAGTGCAAACTCCTCCGCGTTGCTGAGTCCGTCGGCATCCGGGTCGTCGGTAGGCCCTTGGTCGAGGTTGCCAAAATTCAGATACTCCCACTCATCCGGCAGTCCATCGGCGTCGGAATCCGAGGTGCCAAAAACAAACTCGGCGGCGGTGCGAGCCACCGAGCTTATGCGCACCTGATCGAGTTGGCCGAGCAAGCCCTCCGTCGAGCCCGCCGTGCCCACTGCGCGAGCCTCGTTGCCGAGCACCAAGAGCATGTCGTCGCTCACGTCGATGGTGCTGGACACACTGTGGAGCAAGGTCGCCTCGGTTCGGGCCGCATCCATCCTTGTCCAGTAGAACCGCAACGTGGTGCCGTCAAAAGTGACCGCCACATGAAACCAAGTGTTGATCGCAAAGGCCTCCGGCCCGGAGGTGGGCACCGCCACCGTCACACCCGC
Source organism: uncultured Akkermansia sp. (assembly GCA_964400455.1). Classification (GTDB taxonomy): domain Bacteria; phylum Verrucomicrobiota; class Verrucomicrobiia; order Opitutales; family Opitutaceae; genus IMCC26134_A. The sequence continues at coordinate 2,187 of CAYNUW010000169.1, forward strand.
GCTGCCCGTGGGTTTGCCGATCCAATTCAACTCAAGGTTGGTGCCGCTGAAACGAAACTGTAATCCACGATTTCCGGCACTGCCGTCTCCGTGGTCGGTGCTGATTATCTGGCGATTTCCCCCAAGGGCGGAATTCAGACGCACCAAGGCCTCCAAGGTGAAGGCACCGTCTTGACCCACAAAACTGCTGTGATCAGCCGCCCGGTCGGGACTCAGGGGGGCGCCGTCATCCAGCATAAAAGCTCCGTCCCGACTAAAATCATAACCCAGCCCAACATTGGCATTCCCGATGGTCGCGGCTTGGCCGAAGCCGGAGAAGGAAGCCGCACCCGCCAAGACGGCGGTCGATACGGGCGCGGCGGTATTGTCTCCTGGATACGTCGCCGCCGTGAAGGCGATCGCGCTGCCACCGGCCCCTCCTTGGTTGGCTGCGACCGTGGCCCCGACCGTCTCCTCGAACTGGAACAAGTAGGCGGTGTCTTCGTCCGCCACGTAAGGCGGACGAATCGCCGCCACAAGCGACTCGGAAATACCAAAAATCACGCAGGGTATGAGCGGAGTCAGTTTCATAGTCGGACGAAGGGGCAGAAGCCGGGCTTAGGTAAAGTGCTCAACGTGAACCAACCAGTTCGATGCGCACGGTTTGGCGATAGACACCCTGGGCTTTGAGCACATGGTCCGGGCGCGGCCAAGCACCCCATGAATCTTCGCCACCCACGCCCATGTGATGAGCGGCTAGGTGCACGGTCACGTAATCACGCAACGGTATGTCGGCCGGGTGGCGACCCTGCTCGAGGTCGGATTGGGCGAAGGGATAAGCCCCGACCTGCAAGGGCTGGCCGGCGATAGCACGGAAGCGCAGACCAAGCCCCGTGGCATCGGTAAAGTCCGCCCAGCGGACATCGGTGCGGTTCGCCGTCTCTTGCGGCTCACTATAGGGAAACCAGAGCTTGTGCACGTCACCGGACCACAGGCCGACCTTATAGCCCTCCTTGCGGTCGGAATAATTTTCCTCCGGACCACGACCGAACCAGCTCCACTGCTTGAGGTCGGGGGCAAGCGCGGCGCTCAAGCCGACGCGAGGGATGTTGGGCAGCTTGTCGCCGACCGGCCGCAGCTCCAACTCCACCTCCACACGACCGTCCGCGGCAAACACGTAGCTCAGGCTGGCGGTGGTTGCGCCCACCGGGATGGATAACTCGTAGGCCACCTTGTGCCCCCCTCCATACGGTGTGACCGAGCGTGAAGTCACGGCGGCCTTGGAGCCGGCGTCGCGCCAGAGCCGCGAGGTCTCGTGCATCTTGGCCCCACGATCGTTATCGGTCGGTGGGCGCCAGAGATTGAGGTGCAGAGGAGCAACCAACAACTCGCGTCCGGAGGCACGGTAAGAAACCAACTGCCCGGAGCGGTCATCGAGCACGGCGACAAACCCGGGACCGCTCACCGTGGTGCGACCCGCCGCGCTATCTTGCGCCAAAACGGCCGGCACCGCGGCACTCACCGGTGCCAGCGGAGCCACCACAACCGGCGCGTTCCAAGCCAAGACGACCTGCTCGCGCGCCACTACATGATCGGCGGCAGCCCAAGGCTGCTTAACCCCTTGCAGAAATTCAAAGTCGAGGTGGTATTCCACGCCCGGTTTGACCGCGATGCGCGGGAGATTGATCGTGATCTCCTCCGAGGCCTGAGGGGCGATCTCGGGCAGGCGACCTTTGCCAGTGCGCAGCACGCGACCGTCTTCGCGCAGGATCCAGCGGTAAGGCTGGCCCTTGACCGAAGTGAAAAAGTGCTCGTTCAACACCCGGATGGTCGGCTTGGCAGCGGCGAGGTCGACGCCGGTGACGTGAAGATTGCGATACTGATGAGCAATCTCGATGGAGTGGGGATTGGGCACCAAATCGGCACCGACCACGCCATTGAAACAAAAATTGTTATCGTTCGGCTTGTCGCCGTAGTCTCCACCGTAGGCGAAATAGAGCAAGGCACCGGATGATGCCACGAAGCGCTCCGGATCGAGCGCGGAAACGGCGGCTTGTGCCACGGTCAGGGGATGGTCGGCCGGCTTCTGACGCAGGATGCCTTGGTCGCGCCAGTCCCAAATGAAGCCACCTTGAAGCAAGCGCTCACGGCGGATGATGGACCAATATTCGGCAAAACCACCGGAGGAGTTACCCATGGTGTGGTTGAACTCGCACTGAATCAGAGGTTGCTGCTTTTCGAGGGGTTTGCGCTCTTCGCGACGCACCCAGCCGTCCAAGCTGCCGATCTTGAAATACATCGGAGTGTAAAGGTCGGTGTAGCTGCGGTCATAATTTCCTTCGTAGTGAAGCAGCCGGGAGGCATCCCTGCCCTTCACCCACTCGGCCATGCGTTCAAAGTTCACCCCATCACCCGCCTCGTTGCCCAACGACCACATCAGAATGCTCGGGTGGTTTTTGAGCAACTCAACCATGTTCACCACCCGATCGAGCATGGCCGGACCCCAGGACGGAGTGGTGGCGATCAGATTTTGTTTATTCGTCCCGTAGGCGTGGGTCTCAATGTTGGCTTCGGAAACAACATAAAAACCATACTCGTCCACCAGTTCAAGAAAGCGCGGGTCATTCGGATAGTGTGCAGTTCGAATCGCGTTGATGTTGAGCCGCTTCATCAAATTCAAATCAGCGCGCATATCGGCCTCGGACACATACTGACCGGTAAGGTGGTGATGATCATGACGGTTCACTCCCTTGATCAGGACTGGTCGGCCATTAACCAGCATCTGCCCGTTGCGAATCTCAACACGACGGAATCCGATTTTGGTGGCATAATGCACCAGTTCACGACCGCGGGTGTCCTTCAGCGACAAGAGCACCGTATACAACCGGGGCGACTCCGCCGACCATGGCTCAATTGCCAGACCACCCAAACTTGCCGTGGCGAGATCGTCTTCGCGGCCCGCCGAAGTAGTGCCGGAAAGAACCAGCTTCCCGAGGGTTTTCCGGCCATCTAAAAGCGTAGCTTCAATAGAATAGGGAGTGCTCAGGCCACCGAGGTGCCGGGTGCGAGTGTCCACCGTAAGCGAGCCGGTGCCAAAATCATCGCCGAGCGTCGCCTTCAGCTCAAAGTCACGCAAATCGAGGGCGTCGGATGACCACAAGTAAACGTCGCGGAAGATACCCGACAAACGCCAGAAATCTTGGTCCTCCAGGTAGGCTCCATCGCTGTAGCGCCAAACCTGCACCGCCAGGGTGTTCGATCCGTCCTCAAGGTAAGGGGTCAGGTCAAACTCCGCCGGCGTGCGGCTATCCTGCGAATAGCCCACTTCGCGTCCGTTTACCCAAAGCCGGAATGCGGAAGCCACGCCGTTGAATACGATGAAAGTGTGACGGTCGCGCCAACCGGCCGGCAACTCGAACTCCCTGCGGTAACAAGCCACCGGATTACGCTCCGCATACGCGGTCCAATCGCTCGGAGGAGTGCCCATCACCCGCGGAGCATCGCGGTGAAAGGGATACGTCGCGTTGGTGTAGATCGCGGTGCCGTGCCCATGCAGCTCCAGATTCGCCGGGACCGGAATCAGAGCCCATTTGGCCACATCAAAATCAGGCTGTTCAAAACCGGATGGCACCCCCTCCGGCGTAGGTGACCAATGCAAACGCCAGACTCCGTTCAACGACATCCGCCAAGGATTCGCCTCCAACTTGCCGCGCAAGGCGTCAACCGCACGCGGGTAAGCGGTTTTGGCCGCGCGCGGCACCTCCTTGTTGATACGAAAAATCGTTTCGTTTTCCCAGTCCGGGGTCCCTGCCGTGGCGGCGCGCGAGAACGCTGCCGCAGCAAGAACACAAAACAACCATAGGGGGTGGAGCAGGGGCTTGAACATAGGCGGGAAGGTTAATCTTATTTTAGCGAAAAATACCGATGGGATAGAGTGATTGTCGCCACGACCGAAACACGAGGGAACTGAGGCACTCTCGCGCAAGATGGGGACCGGTAAAAAGCGTGAATGTTACACCCTTGCCGACACAAACCCGCAAACGCTCAGGTTTAACGTAAAGGAGAAAGGCACTTATTCATCCTTTTGCCTTGAAGCGTCCCCTTCACCAGCGCTCCGTTAAGCCCATGTCCGCCTCCGCACCTCTGCTCATGCTCGGACTGCCCAAAGGCAGCCTCGAGGAATCCACCAAAGCGCTGTTCGCCAAAGCCGGTTGGAAAATCACGACCAGCTCGCGCTCCTACAAACCCGCCATCGACGACCCGGACTTGGACGGTCGTTTCGTGCGAGCCCAAGAGGTCGCCCGTTATGTCGATCATGGCTTCTTTGACTGCGGTCTCACCGGCTGGGACTGGGTGCAGGAGAACAACGCCGACGTCATCGAGGTCTGCGACCTCGTTTACAGCCGTGCCTCCACCCTCAAGAGCCGCTGGGTCCTCTGCGTGCCCGAGTCTTCCCCCGTGCAAACCGCCGCCGACCTCGCCGGCAAACGCGTGGCCACTGAACTGGTGGAAACCGTCAAACGCTGGTTCGCCGCCAAAAACATTCCCGTCAACGTCGAGTTCTCCTGGGGGGCCACCGAGGTGAAAGTGCCCGACTTGGTCGATGCGATCGTCGACATCACCGAAACCGGCTCCTCCCTGCGCGCCAACAAACTCCGCATCGTGGACACCCTGCTGGAGACCAACACCAAGCTCATCGCGAACAAAAACGCCTGGGCCGATCCCGCCAAACGCAAAAAGATCGAGACCATCGCCCTGCTGCTCACCGGCGCCCTCGAAGCCCACAGCAAAGTGGGCCTGAAACTGAATTTGCCCCGCGCCTCGCTCGATCACGTCATCGCCAAGCTACCCGCCCTGCGCAATCCCACCGTGTCCCCCCTCACCCACCCCGAATGGGTCGCCCTCGAAACCATCATCGACGAGCGCGTGGTGCGCGAGATCATCCCAGTGCTTAAGTCCTACGGCGCAGAGGGCATCGTCGAGTATCCGCTCAACAAGGTGGTCTATTAAGCGATCACCTGACACCCAGCCTTCGCCGCCCTCGCCATGCCCAAATCCTCCGTCGTCCACCTCGGCCTCCTCCAGCACGCCTGCGTCGCCGACCCGCAGGCGAACCTGCGCAAAACCCTCTCACTTGTCGACCAGGCCGCCGCCCGCGGGGCCCAGATCATCTGCACCCAGGAGATGGTGACCTCGCAGTATTTCTGCCAGAGCGAGGAACACCGTTTCTTCGACCTCGCCGAACCCATCCCGGGCCCCTCCACCGCCGCCTTCCAGGCCGCCGCCAAACAACACGGCGTCGTCATCATCGCCTCCCTCTTCGAAAAACGCGCCTCCGGTCTCTACCATAACACCGCCGCCATCATCGACGCGGACGGGTCCCTACTCGGCATCTACCGCAAGATGCACATTCCGGACGACCCGCTCTTTTACGAAAAATTCTACTTCACCCCGGGCGACACCGGCTTCCGCGCCTGGGATACGAAATTCGGTCGCATCGGCGTGCTCATCTGCTGGGATCAATGGTATCCCGAAGGCGCGCGCCTCACCGCCATGCAGGGCGCGAACGTGCTGTTTTACC
>CAYNUW010000170.1:0-7724 GCA_964400455.1 uncultured Akkermansia sp.
ACACCCTCCAGGAAGATCTTGAAGATCTAGAAGCCATCGAAGCACGAAAAGGAGAAACTGAAATCTCGTATGAGGCTTTCTTGAAAGAACTAAAGACCCGTGGCCAAATTTGAGATTACTTTCCGTCCATCTGTCGCCAAAGACACGAATGGCATACCCAACCAGGATCTTAGACGAATCATCGATAGGATTAATTTACTAGCAGATGATCCACGGCCGCCTGGTAGCACTAAATTGTCAGGAAAAGATTACTACAGAATTCGCCAAGGCGATTACAGGATTGTTTATGAAGTAATCGATAATCGGCTCGTCATCGTGGTCATTAAAATCGGCCACAGACGGGAAGATTATAGATGAAAAAAGAGCCTAACAAAGCAGTGAGCCAACTCCGGTAAATGTCACGGCTCGTGCTGATCTAGCTGCGGATATACAAGCCGAAAAAGCTCCGCCTGCCCTTAGTATTGAGGGTTATGGTTTTATATTACACTTTCCGCTTTGAGGACAAAGGACAGGGACCGGTCGATACTAAGGATTTAACGCGATCGTGGATTGAGGTGCGTGATCCCGGAGTGAACCGTGATCCTGCTGATCTTCGCGGGTTGGTTACCGACAGTGCATTGGTGCGTCTTGCCCGCATGGTCTAGGCGCGTGCGTGGCGGGTGGATCGCTCCGTTTCCCGCTGCCCCTAACGTCGACATGCGTGGGCCGGCCGCCCGGTCCCTGACTTTTGTCGCCAAATACGGAGTGTAAAGAACATCTTTTCCCCAGCCCAGTCGGCGGACCCGAGCCCGCCTACCCCGTGGCCGTCAGCGGCGTGGTCGGCGGAGGGTTTTCAGGCCATTTTACGGTCTGCAACAATGCCCAGGCAAAGCCCGCCATCTCGCGGGCCAAGGCCACGGTCACCTTTCCCTTCATCACGCCGCGGCGGGTCAATTGCCACGCGCGTTTATGCAGCCGGGGCTGCACTCTCCAGGACAGGGTTTTTCGCGCCTCCGGCTGGCCCTCCTGGCGTTTGGACAGATGCGCGGAGACTTTGGGCGACAGCCAAGCGTGCTGCACGGTCTCGACCAAGATCCACCGCGCGTGGTTGTTGCCCGCTTTGGTGATGCCGCCTAGGCAGAATTATCAGAAAGTGATCGGCTTTTAGCAAATAATGGTGAGTTCTCATACCGATTTCGTATAAAGTGGGTCTGCCGTTCTGCGATTCCTCAATTTCCTTGCTGCGCACAGGCGCTGATAGCGCTAGGCATCCTGCCCGATCCGTTTGCGGGGTAGGCAAACACATGAAAAACACTATAAGCCGAGTCCTGAACCTTGCTCTTTATCTGGCATTTTGCCTTCTTATGGGGACTGGATTGCTTATAGCATTTCGCCTTCCTCCCGGCAGCAGGGGCGGCCGTGGGTTGGCGTTCCTCGGCCACGATCGCCATTACTGGGGTGATAAGCACACATGGATTAGCTACGCATTTACGGTCCTAATTATTATTCACTTGGCGCTCCACTATAAATGGCTGGTAAAAATTGCTTCGAGTAGCATGATCTGGCGCCTTGGAATCGGTATACTCGGAGGGATTTCAGTGGTGCTCTTCTTCGTCATTTACCCGATCACATCAAGTTTTAAGTAATGTCTGATCTGCCCAAGATTGAAGTGAAGTAAGACCACTACCGCATACAAAACAGGCGAAAAATAAGCCTAATCAGGAATTGGAGCCACGCCGATTCCTTGTCACGAAGTGTGCTGACGCACACTCCGCGCCATCTAACTCCGTGGCTCTTCTTGTGCGCAGGTCGGAATAAGCACACCCTGCACCCTCCCATGCTCCGGACCTACTTCTCCAGCCATGCCGACGCTACGCGCCGGCGACGTCGAGACCTCGGCTCCTTTGACTGGTCACTGGGTAGGCACCTGCGATCCTCCGCGCAGTTTCGCGGTCTATTCCTCCGAGGTGGAACGTGTTGTCCCTAACACGTTGGTTTGTGTAGAGCCTCAACGACTGCGCGACCGCGCCCTCCGCGGCTCCAACCATCAAGCCGACGATGAATCCAGCCTAAGCGGGAGCTTCGGATGGATTCCCAACGCGAGGAGCGTGATTTCAGACCCGAAGGACCGCGTAGGATTTTTTGCCTTTCCGCAGCAGCACATAACGACCGAAAAGCAGGTCGGCCTCGCTCAGCGCTCGGTTGGGCGACTTCGGGTCGCACTTCACGTTGTTCACGTAGGCGCCGCCCGCCTCGATGGTTTTGCGCGCATTGCCCTTCGAGGTCTCCAGGCCGGCGACGCACAACGCGTCGGTGAGCGCCAAACCAGGCGCCGCCAGCCGCTCGCGCGGGACCTCCGCCGTCGGAATCTCGCCGGCCACGTCGAGAAAGGTCTCCTCGCTGGTGTCGCCGATCTCGGCGCCAAACAGGATGGCCGAGGCCTTTAGCGCCGCCTCCAAGGCCGCCTCGCCGTGCACCAGTTTGGTGACCTCGCGCGCCAGCGCCTTGTGCGCCTCCCGCGCCCCCGGGTTGGCCGCGTGCGCGGCCTCCAGCGGCTCGATCTCGGCCCGACTCAGGAACGTGAATTTGCGCAGGTATTCGCACACCTTCGCGTCCTCGGTGTTCACAAAAAACTGGTAGAGTTTGTAGGGGCTGGTCCGCGTCGCATCCAGCCACACCGCGCCCGAGGCGGTTTTGCCAAACTTCGTGCCGTCGCTCTTGGTGATGAGCGGGAAGGTCCAGCCCCAGGCCGTGGCCTCATGTCCCAGTTTTTTGCGGATCAAATCCGTGCCGGCGGTGAGGTTGCCCCACTGGTCCGAACCACCGATCTGCAATTCGCACCCGAGATTTTGCCGCAGGTGCAGAAAGTCGTAGGCCTGCAGCAGCTGATAACTGAACTCGGTGTAGCTGATACCCGCGTCGCCCTCCATGCGGGACTTCACCGAATCTTTCGCCAACATGACGTTCAGCGAAAAATACTTACCCACGTCGCGCAGAAAATCCAGGAAGCTGAAGGGCGCGATCCAGTCCGCGTTGTCCACCAGCCGGGCGGGATTGGCGGCCACGGTGAAGTCCAGCAAGCGCGCCAGCTGGGCCTTGATGCAGGCGATGTTGTGGGCCAGCTGCTCGCGGGTCAGCAGATTGCGCTCGGAGGAGCGTCCCGAAGGGTCGCCGACCATGCCGGTCGCGCCGCCGGCCAGGGCAATGACGTGGTGGCCGGCGCGTTGGAACCGAGCCAGCGTGAGCTGCCCCATCAGGTGCCCGACATGCAAGGAGTCCCCGGTCGGGTCGAAACCGCAATAGACCGTGATCGGCCGGCCGGTGGCGAGGCGTTCGCGGAGGCCGGCGAGATCGGTGCAGTCGGCCAGCAGGCCGCGCCATTGCAGATCGTCGATGAGGTCGGTGGCGGTGGTCATGAGCTTCAGGAAAACCACCACCCCACCAAAAAGCCGGGCCGCTGGCAAAACCGTAAATCAGCCCGCAACCTCAAAAAAACGCGCCAGCGCCTCGTCCAGGTCACCGTGAAATCCGCGCGCCCTCGCCGCCCCGTAGAACCGCAGGAACGGCACCACCTGGTGCGTGGCCGTCTCCATCTCCCGATAAAACAGCCGTCCCAGCGCGCCGGCGCGCTCCAGATAGCCGCTCTCGTGAAAACGCCGCAAGGTCTCGCCCACATCGTAGCGCGCCGCCCGGTGCCGCACGCTCCAGCGGCCGCCGGCGCGCAACTCCAGCACGAGGTATTGCGCGGCCGGAAACCCGTCCTGCGGCAGCCCCGTGCTCCCCGTGGTCACGATCCTCCGCGCGCCCCACTCCCGCGTCGAACACACGTGATTATGGCCGCGCACCACCAGCTCCACCTCCGGCGCTATCCCGGCAAACATCGGGTCGATGACCGAGTCCGGCGTGTAGGGGAAAATCGAGTCGTTGTCCCCGCGCAGCGACGCGTGCACCACCAGCAGCCCGGGCGCCGCCGGATGGCTCCAGGTCGGCGGCAGCGCCGCCAGCTCGGCGATCTCCGCCGCACTCAACTCCGCCCGGGCGACACGCAACGGCGCAAACTGCGGCGAACTCCAGGCCGGATCCGCCCGCGGCGTGTCGTAGTCGAAAATGTAACGCTCGTGGTTGCCCCGCAGCACCGGACACCCCAAGCCGCGCACCCGGTGCCAGCACGCCGCCGAATCCGGCCCCCCATCCACCACGTCCCCCGCCACCACCAGCAGATCCGGCCGCAAGGTCTCGATGTCGGCCAACGCCGCCTCGAGCGCGGGCAGGTTGCCATGGATGTCGGCCAGAATCGCGAGACGCATGACTCCACCATGCCGGGCGAAAACCCGTGCGCAAAGGGTTTTCCCTCGCAACGGCGCGAAAACATTCGCCGATCGCGCCACGCACCGCGCGGAACGCCTCCCTCACTCCTCCAACTCGACATTCCAGTAGGCCAGATCGAGAAAGTCCTTCCAGCGCTCGCGCTGCTGGTTGTTCAACACCAGCGAAATCACCGGACGCCACTTGGGCCGCACCGGCTTGGTGATCAGCCGCATGTGCGCCTCGTGCGGCAGGCGGTTCGCCTTGCGCGAATTACACTTGATGCACGAGCACACGATGTTTTCCCACGTCGTCCGCCCACCCCGGTCCCGCGGGATGATGTGGTCGAGGTTGAGCTCCTCGCGCGGGAAGACCTTGCCGCAATACTGGCAGGTGTCCTTGTCGCGCGCGAACACGTTGCCCCGGGTCAACTTCAGCTCCTTCGAGGGCAGACGGTCAAAAAACGTGAGCAGAATCACCCGCGGCAACCGGATCGTGGTCCGCGGCGTGCGCACCGTGTCGAGCTGCTCGATCGGCGGATTCGCCCGGGAAAAATCCATCCAATCCAGCAGAGAAAACACCCGGAAATCGTCCTGATGGTGATGCACCACCGCGGCGTGGCCGCGCGAGAGCAGGGCAAAGGCGCGTCGCGCACAGATGACATTGATCGCCTGCCACAGGCGATTCAGCACCAACACCGGCTGATCTAAGATGGCCTCCATGTTGGGCCCCATCGGCTAGGGACCTAACCCCTCTCTGTCAAGGCGCGTGCCCGCCAAGCCGCGTTACAACCTTGCGCCGCGCCGCCGGGCGGGTGCAGTTGCAGGCCATGAAGGTCATGTTCACCGCCAAGGAATACGCACGCCTGCTCGAGCTGGCTTATCTCGGCTCCCGTGTCGTCGCCGGCTCCCGCCCGCCGGAAGAGGAAAACCCCCACCTCGCCCGCTACGAGGGCATCCAGCAGAAACTCTTCGAACTCGCCACCCCCTTCGGCTGCGCCGATCTTATCACCGTCGCCAGCGACGGCCGCCTCATGCCGTCCGAAAAACTCCTCGACGACGAGCGCCTGCGGAAAATCGAGGGCGACTTCGCCAACGACTCCTTCTGGCACGAACTCGTCGCCCGGCTCGCCGACCGCGACCTCGCCGCCGAACAGGCCCGCGACCACGCCGCCGGCAAGGGCGGCCCGCCCATCGACGCCGACGCCCGCCTGAAACAAATCGAGGACGCCTACTGGGAGGAATTCGAGAAACACGACCTCGCCCACTTCCTCCTGCTCCGCGGCGCCAAAGGCTGAACCCTCCCGCACCCATGACGGACGACCACCGCCCCGCCCTCGAACGCGCCCGCGCCGCCGTGGACGCCGCCCACGCCGCCGACCCCCGCCGCACCGCCGACGGCCGCCCCGCCGAACTGGTCTACGCCGACCGCATGGAGGGCTGGATCCTTCGGCTCGATCCGGCCGCCCCCGACCTGCTCCGCCTCGCCGCCCGCTGCCAGCACCTCGAACGCTGGCTCACCCCGCGCGACCGCTACCCGCTGGACAAGGCCGGCTACCACGCCTGGCGACGCGGCCTCTACGTCACCCAGTCCGAACGCGCCCGCGAACTCCTGCTCACCGCCGGCGTGCCCCCCGACCAGGCCGCCGAAGTCGCCCTCTGGGTCTCCAAAACCGGCCTCAAGACCAACCTCGGCACCCAGGCCCTCGAAGACGCCGCCTGCCTGGTGTTTCTCGAAAACGAAATCGCCGATTTCGCCGCCGCCCACGCCGACTACACCGAGGCCAAATTCGTCGATATCCTGCGCAAAACCTGGCGCAAAATGAGCCCCGCCGCCCACGCCGCCGCCCTCGCGCTCGACCTCCCCCCACCCATCGCCGCCCTCGTGCGCGTCGCGCTCACACCCCTGGCCTGAGCAGCGGCGGCCGCCGCGCGGTCTACTCCGGGTCGCCGGGCCGGCGCGGCCCCCGCACCACCCGCGTCCGACACATGAAGTCATGCAGGGCCCGCTTCTCGTCGTCGAACAGCGCCATCACATAACCGACCATAAAGATGATCCCGCTCAGCTGCTCCGCCCAGTAACGGGCGAAAATCCGCCCCACCCCGAGCCGCCCGCCATCCGAACGCACCACCCGCAGTCCCAACAAAATCTTGCCCGGCGTCGCTTCGTGCCGGCGCAAAAAGTAGACCGAGAACGCAATCGCGATCACAGTGTTGATCGACACCAGCCAGGCCAGCGACCGCCAAAAACCTTCCCAATCCGGCGGCACCGGCAGCGTCCCGCCAAACACCCAGCGCGCCACCCCCAGCTCGACCACCTGCCCGATGCCGAGCAGCACAAGCAGATCGAGCATCTTGGCCGAGATCCGCAAGCGGATGTTCGCCAACTCGGCCCGCCAAGGAGCGGCGACCGCCGCCAACTCGTCCACCCGAACCGCGCCTTCCGGCCGCTCCTCGACCGCCGTCCGCGGCAGACCGAGCTCGTCCACCGCGTCGGCCCGCCGCCAGGCATCCATGCCCGGCCGCCAGACCAGGGTGTGCCCGCGCACCTCGCCCTCGGCGATGCGCGCGTCGAGTTCCGCCCGCGAAACAGGCCCGCTGCGTTTACCAGACTCGGCGTAATACCACTGCGACATGCGCCGCACCCTGCCCCGCTGCGCGCGCTTGGCAATCCGCCATTGCAGGTCTTGGGTGTCGCCTTTTCGCCCGCCATGCGCTCCCGCCCAGTCCGCTTCGCCCTGCTCCTCCCGCTCGCCTTCGCCTTGCTCGGCGGCTGCCGCGGCCGCCAGACACCGGTGGAGACCGCGCGCCTCGACCGCACCCTGCACCTCGGCAACGGCGCCGAACCGGGCGACCTCGACCCCCAAATCGCCACCGCCTTCGTATCGTTCAACGTCCTGCTCGCCCTCGGCGAGGGCCTCACCGCCATCGACGAGGACACCGGCCGCCCCATCCCCGCCGCCGCCGAATCCTGGACCACCTCGCCCGACGGCCTGCGCTGGACCTTCCAACTCCGACCCGACGCCAAGTGGTCCAACGGAGACCCCCTCCGCGCCGGCGACTTTCTCTTCTCCTACGAACGCATCCTCCGCCCCGCCCTCGGCTCCGATTACGCCTACATGCTCTATCCGCTGCGCGGCGCCGAAGACTTCAACACCGGCCGCTCCCCCGACTTCGCCACCGTCGGCGTCACCGCGCCCGACGACCGCACCCTCGTGCTCGAACTCGCCGCCCCCACCCCCTACCTGCTCGGCCTGCTCGCCCACCAATCCTGGTTTCCCGTGCACCCGCCCACCGTGCTCCGCCACGGAAAAATCGACCAGCGCGCCACCCCTTGGACCCGCCCGGAGAATTTTGTCGGCAACGGCGCCTACCGTCTCGTCGAGTGGCGGCCAAACGACCGGCTCGTGGTCGAACGCCACCCCCACCACCCCGCTCCCC
>CAYNUW010000171.1:0-3949 GCA_964400455.1 uncultured Akkermansia sp.
GTTGAGTCCGGGCACCGAGGCAACCCAAAGCCCGGAGCTCCACAAGAAAGACCACGCCCCCCGACAGCCGACCAGCCGGCTGAAACGCCGCCGGCTCCAACAGCTCAAGGCGTTCCACAAAACATCGTCCGAGAATCCTAATCATGAATACACTTTTTCCTACCACGCTTGCCAGTCATCGCCGCACCAGCCGCAAGGGCGCAAACACGGCTGGTCTTGATTTAATCAGTCCACACTACGAGTCGGAGCTCACCCCGGAGGGGATGAAGCTTAGCGTTTACATGCCTTCGGTGGAGGCCAACGGCATCGAAATCATCGTCCGCGGGCCGGACTTGACCATCATCGGCCGCAAACGGCATCTCGTTCGGGTGAATTTCGAGTCGGCGAATCTGGAGGGAGTGCAGCGCGATTACGAGTTGCGCCTGCGCTTGGGCAGGGATCTCGATTTCGCGAGCGTCGAGGCCGAGCTGACCGACGGCGTGCTCACTTTGAGCGTGCCGCGTCGTCATCTGCGGGCGGCGTAACCCCGGGCGGCGCCGAGGCGAGCCGTATCGGCCTGAACCCGGTGCGGACGCCGGGTGAGTTCACGGGGAACCCATTGAGCGCCCAGCCGTGGTAAAACCCAGTCCGGCGGGCGGGCCCGAGTGTGTTTTCGCCTTCGGGTGGTCGTTGTGAGTTTTGAGGCTGCGAAAAGTTTTCACTGTCCGCAGCGGTGCGGGATTGCCGATGACCGTTGAGCCGATTTGAAGTCGAGGCATGAAACAACGAGTGTTTGCCGTGCTGGCCGTGGTGTTTGCCGCCTGCTTCCTCTCCGCCTGTGCAACGGTGCAGGAGACGGGACGTAAACAGGTCATCTTGATGTCGCCAGCCGAGGAAGCGAGAATGGGGGTCAGCGCGTTTGAGCAATTGAAGCGGCAGGAGAAGATCAGCGCGGACCCGGTATTGAACGCTCGTTTGCAGCGCATCGGCGGGCGTGTGGCGGCGGCGGTGGGACGTGATCTGCCCGACGCGCGGTGGGAGTTTGTGGTGTTCGAAAGCGAACAAGTGAACGCGTTCGCCTTGCCGGGCGGGAAGGTCGGTTTCTACACCGGGCTTCTGAAGCTGGCCGCCAATGACGACGAGATAGCGATCGTGATGGGGCATGAGGTGGCGCACGTGACGTCGCGCCACGGAGCGGAGCGGCAATCACAGGCCATACTGGCCGGGCTGGGTGGGGTGGCGGTGAGCGCGGGGTTGCAAAATGACAAGAACCGGGAGGGTTGGATGCTGGCCTACGGTCTGGGATCCACGCTGGGAACGCTGGCTTACTCTCGCACGCACGAGACCGAGGCCGACGAGGTCGGGTTGCTGTATGCGGCGCGCGCGGGCTACGATCCGAGGGCGGCGGTGTCGTTTTGGAGCAAGATGGCGGCGCAGGAAAAGGGTAACCGTCCGCCCAAACTGCTGTCCACGCATCCCCCCTCTGCGGAACGCATCGAAAACCTCCGCCGTTTGTCCGCGAATCTTATGCCGGTCTATGAGAGTGCCCGGGCTGGTCAGGCCGCCTCGGCGACGGGTGCGGCGCCGGGCAAGACGCAAGCCGCCCCGCCGGTGAAAGACGCGGCCGCCGCCCGTCGCGAGCTGGACGGTTTTCTGGGGCGTCGAGCGCCGGCGCGGCCCGGGTTTAGGCGGTCGGCGGGACCAGCGGTAGCGTCAGGACAAAAGTGGAGCCGCTGCCGGGCTCGCTGGTCGCGTGGAGTTCGCCTCCGAGCAGCTGGGCCAGTCCGCGGCTGATCGACAGGCCCAGCCCCGAGCCGCCGTAGCGTCGGCCGATCGAGGCGTCGGCTTGGACGTAGGGGTTGAAGAGGCGCGCGAGGGTCTCGGCCGGGATGCCGGGGCCGGTGTCTGTAACCGATACTTGGATACGGGGTTGGCCATGGACGACGGCGGGTTCGGCGCGCAGGACGACGCTGCCGCTGGCGGTGAATTTCACCGCGTTGGACAGCAGGTTGGAGATGATCTGGCGGAGGCGCAGGGGATCGGTGCGCAGGGCGGGGGGCAGTTCCCGGGCCAGTTGGAATTCAAGGGTGACGCCCTTGGCTTCGGTGGCGGCGCGGAACAAACCCACCAGGGGTTCGATGAGTTCGGCCAGCACGACGTCGGCCGGTTCCACGCGCATGGCCTGGGCTTCGATTTGCGACCAGTCCAGGAGCTCGTTGACCAGGCGCACGAGAGCGGAGGCGGCGGATTGGATGTGCGCCAGGTTTTGGGCCTCGTCCGGGGCGAGCCGGCCGTCGGCGAGCATCATCTCGGAGAGGCCCAGCACGCCATTGAGGGGAGTGCGGATCTCGTGGGACATGGTCGCGAGGTAGCGGTTTCTGGCTTGGTTGGCCTGTTCGGCTTTGTCGCGCGCATCGCGCAGCGCCTGCTGGGCGGCGCGAAGGGACTGTATATCCTGGAAGGCCACCACGATCGAGGGGTGGCCGCCAAAGTCGATGAGGCCGGCGGAGAGCAGCGTCCAGCGGCTTCCGCCGGAGGCATCCCGCAATTCGACTTCGCGCGGTGCGGCGGCGCCGCCGTTTTTAAGGTCCTCGATCAGGCGATGACGATCGTGCGGAACGGCGTAAAAATCGATGGCGCGCCGGCCGATCAAACGTTGGGCGGAGTCGTCGAGCAATTGTTCGCAGCGGTGGTTGACGAACAGGAGCGTGCCCTTCTCCAGGTCGGTGATGGCGACGGGGAAGGGGGCATTCTCGGCCAGATCCCGGTATTGGCGTTCACCGCGACGCAGGCGTCGGTTGAGGCGGACGAGGGGGGCGATCCAGCCGAAGGCGGCGGCGGCGGCCAGAGCGGTGATGGCGAGGGCCCAGTAGAGGGGGCGCAGATCGGGCCGGGGATCGGGATCGTAGAGGAACCCGTCGAGCGAAAAGTCGGACGGCACCATGCCGAAGTCCGCGTAGGTATCCGCGATGTGGCGCCACCTCCCTGGATTCATGTGGCCGATTTCCACCACGTCGGGCAGCATGAGCTGCCGGGTCTTTTCGGCTTCGAAGCGCAGATGCTCGCGGGTTTTCCGGCCCGAGATCGACAGCAGGTAATCGATGATCTCTTCGGGGTTCTTCAGGGCGTAGCTCCAGCCTTTGAGGGTGGCGGCGCGGAACGCCTTTACCCTCTGCGGATGCCGTCGGATTTGCTCTTCGGTGGTAAAGAGGTTGTCGCCGTAAAAGTCGATGCCGCCGGCGCGCGGCGACAGGAGGGTGAAGTCGACCGCGGCTTGTTGGAGCACATAGGGCTCGTCGGTGAGGTAGGCGGTCATCGCGGCGACGCGGCCCGATACAAGGTCGTCGACCGAGAAGGAGTGGTGCACGATATTGAGGCGCGAGGGGTCCACGCCCTCATATTTGAAGTAGGCGAACAATTCCGCCGACTGGGGTTCGACCATCAGGGGCAGATCGTGCAGCGACTGCAGGTTCAGCCGGGTGGCGGAGCCCCGCGCGATGAGCACCAGGGGTGAGTGCTGGTAAATGGCTGCGAGCACGACGACCGGTTGTCCCTGGGCGCGCAGCAACAGCAATTCCGAGGTGCCCACCCCGAACTCGGCTTCGCCGGACAACACGGCGGGCACCGGGTCGTGCCCCGGGGAAGCCTCGATGAGACGGACCTCCAGGCCGGCCTCCTGGTAATACCCTTGCTTCAACGCGGCGTAGTAGCCGGCGAACTGGAACTGGTGTTTCCACTTCAGTTGCACGCGCACGGGCTCCAGCGCGGTTCGGTCGGCCCGTAGTGACGCGGCTCCGCCCAGCAGCAAGAGCGCGACCAGCACGGCCGGGTTTGCACCTCGGCGCCTGGGACGGGCAGGCTGGCATGGAACGGCGTGCATCGGTTTCGAGTTTGCGGGAGCGAAACCGATTCGGGCGTCGAGCTAAAGCGTTGTTTATCGCACTCGGGTAAGTGGTTTGACGCAGGACCC
>CAYNUW010000171.1:4049-7724 GCA_964400455.1 uncultured Akkermansia sp.
AGCCAGGCGGCAAGGCGGGCGATGAGCGCCTCGCGCGACGGGCGGTAGGCGGTTTCCAGCTCCGGCGCGAAGGGCACGGGCAGATCGAGCGAGGCGATGCGCAAGGGCGGGGCTTCCAGATCAAAGAAACCGGCTTCGAGCACCCGGGCCACGATCTCGGCGCCGAAACCGTGGGTGCGGCGGCCTTCGTGCAGCACGCAGAGGCGATGGGTGCGCGCGACCGAGGCGCGAATCTCGTCGAGGCGCAGGGGGGAGAGGGCGCGCAGGTCCCAGACCTCGACGGAGTATTCGTATTCGTTCTCCAGATACTCGGCGGCCTCGTGGGCGAGCTGGGTCATCTCGCCGTAGGTGACGAGGGTGGCGTGGGCGCCGGGGCGGACGAGGCGGGGGCTCCAGACCGTGCGATAATCGGGATTCCAGGCGAGCGGGTGCTTGCCGCGTCGATACAGGGCCTTGTGCTCGAAGAGCAGGACGGGGTTGCCGTCTTCGGCGGCGGCGAGCACGGCGTCGAACGCATCCTGGGTGGTCGAGGGATAGAAGGCCTTCAGGCCGGGGAAGGAGAGCAGGGCGGACTCAAGTTCCTGGGAGTGGAAGGAGCCGAAGGTGAGGCCGCCGCCGCAGGGCAGGCGCACGAGCAGGGGCACCCGGGCGCCGGAGCGAAAATGATAGGTGGCGGCGTTCAGGACGAGTTGGGTGAAGGCTTCGGTGACGAAATCCGCGAACTGAAACTCGATCACCGGCAGGCGGCCGCCGAGGGCCAGGCCGATGGCGTAGCCGGTGCTGGCGGACTCGGCGAGCGGGGTGTTGAAAACCCGGGCGCGGCCGTGGGCGGCGAGAAGTCCCTCGGTGACCTTGAAGGCGCCTCCGTAGTCGGCGATGTCCTGGCCGAGAAGGATCGCCTCGGGGCGTTCGCGGAGGAGTTTGGCGTAGGCGAGGTTGATCGCTTGGGCGGTGGTGAGGGGAGCCACGGCGGCGCGGTCGGGTGCGACCTCGGGGCGCCACGGGTGGGGGGGTAGGGCGGGGGCGAAGGCGTCGGTCGGCAGTGAGAGGGGATCGGGTCGCGGCAGGCGCAGGCTGGCTTGCACGGAAGCTTCGAGCCACGCGGCGAGTTGGGCGTCGATGGCATCGAGTTCGGAGCTCAGGCCGGCGGCGCTGAGGCGGGTCCGCAGACGCGGGAGCGGATCGGAGGCCTGGATGGCGGCGTTTTCCGCCGGGGTGAGGTAATCGCACGTATCGTAGGCGGCGTGGCCGCGCAGGCGGGCCACGTGGGCCTCGATCAGGAGGGGGCGGCAGGTGGAGCGGGCGCGGTCGATGGCGGCGGCGAGACCGCGGGCGGCGGCCAGAGGGTCGGTGGTAAAATCGAGCGAGAGGCCCTCGATGCCGTAGCCGGCGGCGCGGTGCCAGAGTTCCAAACCGGCGGGGAATTGTTCGCGGACGGGCGTGGAGTAGGCGTAACGGTTGTTTTCAATGATGAAGACCACGGGCAGGCCGAGGAGTGCGGCGAGGTTCATCGTCTCGTGCACGTCGCCGGTGGACGAGGCGCCGTCTCCGAAGATGGCGAAGCCGACGGCCGGTTGACCGGCGCGGCGTTGGGCGTCGGTCGAGCCGACGACGTGGGAGAGCATGGAGCCGAGGTGGGAGATCATCGGCAGCGACCGGTGGGCGGGGTCGCCGTGGTGGATGTTGCCCTCGCGGGCGAGGGTGGGGCTGCCGGCGTTGGCAAGATACTGATTGAGGTGGTCGCAGAGGTGGCCGCTCCAGACGAGATGGCCGCCGAGGCCCCGGTGGGAAAAGGAGATTACGTCGGTGTTTTTGTCGGCGAGCAGGGCGAGGGCCACGCAGAGGGCCTCGTTGCCTTGGCCGCCGGTGACGGTGCCTTTGATCAGCCCTTGGCGAAAGAGGTCCAGGATACGATTGTCGGCCAAGCGACCGAGCGTGGTCCAGGCGTAGTAGGCAAGCACGCCGGCGGTCGGGGCTTCGGCTGCCAGGTCGGTGGTGTGCAGGGCGCGCACGGACAGGCAGGCTGGGGGAGGGGGAGGAGGCGGAAACATGGACAAGTCGGGAATGCTTGGGCGCGGAGGCGGTTGGGCAACGGCTATTGTTGGGCGGGTGGATGCGGTCGCGGGTTATCGGGCGATGTCGGATTGAGTGAGCACCCGGAAGCCATGGTTGGCCAGTGATTGGGCGGCGACATCGGGATCTTCGAGATTAAGGACCAAGGCGGCGCGGCCCTCGGGTCGTTTGATGAAGCTGTAGACGTAGTGGATGTTGATTTCCGCTTCGAGCAGGGCGGCGAGCACCTCCCGTAGATCGGCTTCGTCGTTGATCTCCACGGCCAAGACTTCGCACTCGGTGTAGGGGAAGTCGTTGTTTATCATGAGTTCTCGAGCTCGGTCGTTATCATCAACCACCAGGCGCAGCACGGTGGTGTCGGTGAAATCGAGCACGGTGAGGGCGACGACGTGAACTCCGTTGGTTTTGAACAAGGTGGTGAGATCGGAAAGCCGGCCGACGCGGTTTTCGGAGAAGACCGAAAATTGTTTCACGGGATCGGACGCGGCTTGGATGGAGGAGGCCATGAGAGCAGTTTGTCGGCGTCGTCGATACTCGCAAGGCGCGATCCACGCGGTGCTTGCCGGTGGGTGGCGGGCGGGCGGAATTTCCTGCGCCCCGATGGGTGGCGTCCGTTGACTTATGAAACGGGAACCTGCATGTTCAAACCCTAGTCCACTTTCGAATGTCCGATAACAACCCTGATAGCACGCCACCCTCCAACCGCCGCCCGCTCAAAGGTCTGCCTCCCGAGAAGTTTCCCCGGGTCTGGCTGATCTGGATCGCCCTTCTGGGTGCCCTGCTGGCGGTGCTGTGGTTCAATGATCCGCAGCGGCAGACCTTCGCCACGCTCAAGATCACGGAGGTGGTGGAGCTGGCGGAGGCGGGTAAGATCAAGGAGGGTGTCATGCGCTACAACAGTGCCGGTGGACCCTACTGGTTCGAAATCACCGGCCAGACGAACGACCCCGTGCTGCCGATCAGCGGCGAGGAGACCAAGACCGCCTTTTTCCGCACTTCTGGCCGTTTGACCGACGGAACCTATGAACGTCTGGAGCGCACGGGAGTGTTTAAGCAGACGCCGGCTTCGAATGTATGGGGCAACATATTGGCCCAGCTCATACCCTTCGCGATCATCATCGGTCTCTTGTATTTCCTTTTCGTGCGGCAACTGCGGAATGCGGGCCGCGGTGCGATGAGTTTTGGCAAGAGCAAGGCCCGGTTGCTGACCCGGGATCGGGACAAAACGACCTTTGCGCAAGTGGCCGGTTGTGACGAGGCCAAGCAGGAGATAGCCGAGGTGGTGGATTTTCTCAAAGATCCGAAAAAATTCCAAAAGATGGGCGGCAAGATTCCCAAGGGCATCTTGTTGGTCGGCCCTCCCGGAACTGGTAAAACCCTGCTGGCTAAGGCAGTTGCTGGCGAGGCGGACGTGCCCTTTTTTAGTGTGAGTGGCTCCGATTTCGTGGAGATGTTTGTCGGCGTCGGCGCGAGCCGGGTCCGGGATATGTTTGAGCAAGGTCGGAAAAACGCGCCCTGCATCATCTTCATCGACGAAATCGACGCGGTCGGTCGTCAGCGCGGCGCCGGTCTGGGTGGCGGCAACGATGAACGCGAGCAGAC
>CAYNUW010000172.1:0-7697 GCA_964400455.1 uncultured Akkermansia sp.
GGACGCCGATGGAAAGATTGCGGCACTGGAAGTGTTCTTGGACGGCAAGTCTATCGGCACGAGAGTTATTCCTATCGCTGAGCAGACGGCAGATGGTCGATTTGCCATCACGCGGTCCATGGCCGGATTATCCTTGGGTCGACATGTGCTCGTAGCCATCGCCACCGATGATGCTGGCAATCGAACGATCTCTCAACCGGTTGCGCTTAACGTCGTGGCAACCATCACTGCTCCTCCGACGTTAACACTAGCTGGAGCGCTTCCCTCGCGTATCACGGTTGGTCAATCCCTAAACGTTTTTGCCACCGCGGGTGCGGCGACGGGAGCCTCCATAGTGTCGGTAGAGTTCTTCGCCAACGGCGCCTCCATCGGAGCTGTGGCTACGGCCCCGTATTCGTTGGCGTTCACGCCGCCTTCAGCAGGAACTTACGAGTTCCGCGCCGTGGTTACCGACTCGGTAGCCAATCAGGTGGTTTCCACTGAAGTTGTTACGGCTGTGGTGGTCGAGGATTCGTCGGCACCTGCTCGTCAAGCAATTGCGACGGCCTATCAAAACGTTCTTGGTCGGTCACCGACTGCCGCAGAGATACAAGCCGCGATTGCGCTCTTTGGTGAAGACGTGACGGTGGCCGAGTTAAGCGCCTCGTTGATCGGCTCCACGGTGTTTAGGGACAACGACTCGGAATTAATTCTTACGCATTTGGCCATTTGGGGCGATTACCCGAGCCCGGCTGAGTTCGTCGCGCTGCGTGCATTGCGCAACGGCACTGGAACAGACGAGGACGGCGGGACTGGCGAAGAGGAAGACGGCGACTTCACCATCGTGGATGCGTTGTTAACGTCGCCTGAATATACCGCACTCTATGGCACCATGACGGACCTTACGGTCGCGAATGGGAACCAGTATGCTGCGATTCGTGCCTTGGCGATTCGCACCTACCGCAACGTGCATGGGGCAAATCCGACAGTTCGGCAGGCCAATATCATCGCGCAACAGTTCTACTTTAGTATCGCGACTTCCGGGCTCAGCCCTGGGCAAGCGATCATAAGTTATGTAAACGGCACGCTCGACGGTGGAAAAGATGGTCCCTTGCTGGCCAAACTGCGTCTTGCCGGCACGATTCTATTCGTGGGTAACCGCGAACCGAAACCGGAGGATATGACCCTCTTCCGCAACCTGCCCATTCCTTTGGTTGCCGACTACTTGGCGGGTGGCGGATTGTTGGCGAGCACGGGTTCGATGGTCAGCATCGATACAAGTATCGCCGGCGCACCGGCCGGGACGACCTACCATGCCAGCGGATTGCCGGCGGGCTTGACGATCAATGCGACTACGGGAGTGATTTCCGGCCGCATCCCTGGTGTGGTTCGCACCTACACCATCACCACGTGGACCCAACTCAATGGAGTGCGCAGCGCGAGCGAGCAGAGTCTCATTGTGGTCAAGGCGCTGGATTCTGACCTGGTTGGCACCTTCCAGATACTCTTGGAGGACGCCTTAGGGTTGCCCGCGGGACGCTTGCAGCTCACAGTTGGAAGGACTTCGGCCTATACAGGAGTGCTCTATTACCGTGATGGTAAAAACTACACGGTTCGTGGCGTGCTAAAGGTAGCCGCAGACGACTCAGCGACCGGCACAGAACAGACGATCGTTCGTAAGGATTTGGCTTCCTTGGTGTTTAACCTTAATCTTACGAGCTCCGGTGTAGCGAGTGCCACGGTTTCTGAGGGCCTGCTGACCTTCACCGGTTCAGGTATCAAAACCTTCCTGTTTACCGCCAAAGCCCCGGCTCCGTGGCGTGGATCCAAGGGGGTTTATAATCTAAACCTCGATGATATCTCCGGCACTCCGACCTTTGCCACTTCGGCGGGCAAGGGAACGGTGACGATCACGGTTAATGGCGCTATGCTCGTGCGGTTGCGCGGTGCGGATAGCACCAATGCGGCGGGCACGAATGGAACTCCTTTCACGGGAACGTTCCAGTCTTCTATTAACAGCGAGTATCAGATCTATATCCGTCCCTACACGGGAGTTCGGGCCAGCGGCTACTTCGGTGGTTGGATGCAACTTTCCGAACCGGCCACGCCTGCCTTGGTGACGATCCCGGCCGCTTTGAATGAGTTGTATTGGTTCCGTCCGGCGGGTGGCACCGGGGTGTGGGCACCTGGCTTCGGGCCACTTTCCATCGAGCCCGAGTTGGTCGCTCCTTGATCGCCTCTAGAACTTGAAACACGATCCCGGTCCCAAATCAGGGGCCGGGATTTTTTTGGTTCCTCGCTGTTTCCAGCGGATAAGGCCCTCAAGGCGTTAACCACTTTCACGGCGAGCGGCGGACTGCTTCCGTTTGGGAGGTCGATTTTAGGGCCAATGGCCTCACCGACAATACCAAGCCCCTTAGGAATCTAGACTTTCTATCAGTCTAATTTTTGACCACAGATATCGATAACACTGATAAAAAAGATTTTGTATTTGTCCGTTCCCATCCGTGCGATCCGTGGTTAAAGTCTGAAAGCTTGGGGTGTTGGTATAAGTAGTTTCATACGAGCGTAGTGCAGAACCCCGAGGCCATTGGCCGAGACATCGAGCATGGCGGTTTCGCTCTTGCGAAACGCACCTTCCAAACGACGCTCATGGAGCCGTCGTATCCAGTGGTTCACCCCGACTGCCCACTGAGAATAGCCAGGAGCCAATTTTCGCCATTAACCATTTCACTCATTCAATTTACAAAATGTCTACGACCGCCGCCGGAGAAGAATTCGCCGAAGTGATGATGGGGCAGACTAAGGTTCATCGTCGTCTGCTGGTCATCGGTGGTGGGGCGGCCGGTTTTTTCGGTGCGATCACGGCGGCGGGTGCAGATCCCGACGCCCGGGTTTGTTTGTATGAGGCGACGGCCCATCCACTGGCCAAGGTGCGGGTGTCAGGCGGAGGTCGTTGCAACGTCACCCATGCTTGTTTCGAGGCTAAGGCGCTCACGACCCGGTATCCGCGTGGGGGGCGAGAATTGTTGGGCGCGTTTACCCGGTTCGGTCCGCGCGATACGGTGGCTTGGTTTAGCGAACGTGGAGTTGAGCTGAAGACCGAGGACGATGGGCGGATGTTTCCGGTGACCGATGATTCGGCAACCATCGTGGGCGCGCTACGCCGGGCCGCGGATGAAGCGGGGGTGCGTTTATTCACTTCGATGGGAGTTCGTTCGCTGCTACGGGCGCAAGGGGCTGACGGCTTTGACGCCACGTTTACCGATGGATCCATGGCTCGATTTGATCGGGTGTTGATCGCCACCGGTGGAAACAAGGGCTCGGCAGGTCATATGATCGCTCACGCGCTTGGTCATACCATCGAGCCGCCGGTGCCGTCTTTGTTTACCTTTCATATCGGAGACAAACGACTGGTGGGCCTGGAGGGGCTCTCGGTGCCGACCGCGACGACTGCGGTCCTGGGCACAAAACTAGCGGATGGCGGGCCCTTGTTGGTTACGCATTGGGGATTGAGTGGACCTGCGGTGCTGAAGCTTTCGGCTTGGGGGGCTCGGGAACTGGCGCAGCGCGACTATCGCTTCACCCTGAGAGTTTCCTGGACGGGTGAAACGGCGGAAAACGCGCTCGAAAAACTGAATGGCTGGAAAACGGCAAATCCACGTAAACAGGTGATCACCCTGAACCCGTTCGCGTTGCCTAGCCGCCTGTGGGAACGGTTGGTGGGCGCGGTGCCTGGATTGGAACCCACTGCCCAGTGGGCCGGGGTGGGCAAAGTCGCGCTCCAAGCTCTGGCCAATCAGGTGGGTGCGGCCGAGTTCGCGGTCGAGGGCAAGAGTTTGAACAAGGAGGAGTTCGTGACTTGCGGCGGGGTGCGTCTGAAAGAGGTCGATTTTCGACGGATGGAGAGCCGAATCACTCCAGGACTCCATTTCGCGGGTGAGGTGCTCGACATCGACGGCGTGACCGGCGGTTTTAACTTTCAGGCGGCGTGGACGACGGGTTGGCTGGCCGGACGCGCCATGGCGGGGGTGGAGAGTTAAACCCCGTAACCGCGACTGCCTTGGGTGGTCCCTCGGGCTCAACTCTTGCCGCCGGTGGTGGCGATGCCGCGCACGAAGGTTTTTTGAGTGAAGAAGAAGAGAATCACCACCGGCAGGATCGTGACCAGGCTCGCGGCCATGAGCTCGTGCCACTGCACGCCGCCGTGCTGGCTTTGGAATTCTTGCAGGGCGAGCGAGAGGGTGAAGGTCGGTTTGCGGGACAGGTAGAGCAGGGGGCCGAGAAAGTCGTTCCAAGCGTAGAGAAAGTGAAACAGCGCCGCCACCGCGAGCACCGGCCGGCTGAGCGGCAGGATGATGCGCCAGAAGATGCGCCATTCGCTCGCGCCGTCGATCCGCGCCGCCTCGCTTAGTTCCTCCGGGATGGTGCGAAAAAACTGGCGCATCAAAAAGATGTTGAACGCGCTGCCGAACCACGACGGCACCCACAGCGGCAGGAGCGTGCCCACCCAGCCGAGTTCTTTGAACACCCCGTAGAGCGGCACCATCAAAACGGGGAAGGGGACCATCATGGTGGCGAGCGTGACGGCAAAAAAGGCGTCCCGGCCGCGCCACTTCAGCCGGGCGAAGCCGTAGGCGACGATGGCGTTGGACAGCACCGTGCCGGCCACGCCCAGCAGGCATACGATCAGGGTGTTGGTGAGATACGTGACAAACGTGGCGTCCGTCGCGGGGTCGAAGGGGCGTTGTTCGTGCTGGGTCGCATCGTCCAGCGTGGCCACGGCGCGCCCGCCCATGGCCTGGAGCGCATTGGGGAAATTTTCCCAACGCGGTTTCGGACGCGTCTGCACGGCTTCCTCCGCCACCACCCAGCGTCGAGGCGGGTTCGCGGCGTCACGTTCCCGGACCACGAGCCAGCCGGCCTGAGCGGCGGTCTCGATGCGCCATCCTTGCGGGAGCGGATCTTGTGCCGGGATGAGGCGTCGATCCGGCTGCGGTGGCTCCCCGGTCCGGGCCAGCCAGAGCATGTCGGCGGCGAGGCGCTCCTCGATCACGACCTCCAGGCGTTGTCCGTCGTGTTCGATGGTGTGGGCCACCGGTAGCCAGACGGGTGGATCGGCCAGGGTTTGTTCGGCGGGTTTGAGCGCGGTGAGCAGCAGCCAGAGCAGGGGGAAGGCGAACAACAGCGCCGCGCCGCCCAGCAGGGCGTAGACGGTGAAACGGAGCGTGGGCGAGGTGCGGTTCATGGGGTGGCGGGCTCGGCTTCAGTGGGTGTAGTGCACGCGGCGCGCGGCCACGCGGTTGGCGGTCCAGGTGAGCAGGGCCACGAGCAGAAACAGCACCCAGGCCATGGCCGAGGCGTAGCCCATGCGCAGGTCGTAAAAGGCGGTCGAGTAGAGGTAGATCGCGTAGAACAGGGTCGAGCGCGCCGGCGCGCCCTCCACCCCGCCGCTCATCACGAAGCCTTGGGTGAAGACCTGCATGGCGCCGATCAGCCCCATCACGACGTTGAAGTAGATGACGGGCGAGAGCAGGGGCAGTGTGACGTGCCAGAGCCGGCGCAGGGGGCCGGCGCCGTCGAGTTCGGCGGATTCGTGCAGCTCGCGGGGCACGTCTTGCAGGCCGGCGAGGTAGATCACGGTCGAGTTGCCCACGCCCCACAGGCTCATCATCACCAGCGCCGGCTTGGCCCAGGCCGGGTCCGCCAGCCAGGCCGGGGGTTGCGCGCCCCAGAGCGAGAGCACGGGGGACAGCAGCTCGTTGAGCACGCCGTATTGGCCGTTGAAGATCCACAACCACAACATCGACGACGCCACCACCGGAACGATGGAGGGCAGATAAAACAAGGTGCGGAAAAAGGCCTGTCCGGCCACCTTTTGGTTGAGCAGCAGGGCCAGGCCGAGCGAGACCACCGTGCCGAGCGGCACCGCCAGCGCGGCGAAAAAGAGCGTGTTGCGCAGCGAGAGCCAGAAGACTTCGTCCTCGGCCAGCTGGCGGTAGTTCTCCAGCCCGATCCAGACCGGCTGCTGGAGGATGGAGTAGTCGCAGAAGCTATAATACAAGGAGGCGAACACCGGATAGGCGGTGAAGGCGCCGAGGCCGATGATCCACAACGAGGTGAAGCCCAGGCCGGCCAGCAGACGACGTCGAGCGAGGCCCTTCATGGCGTGTCCTCCCCGGCGGCGCGCGTCTGGCGAGCCACGCTTTCCCGGTGTCGGCGCCAGCTCGGCGCCATCCGCGCCTGCACGTCGGCCAGCGCTTGCTCGGGCGTGGCCTGCAAGAGGCGCACCCGCTCGTTGGCGGTGTTGAGTTCGCGCAGATACTCCAGCCACACCCCGATGAGCGGGGCGGTCATCGCCCGCGGGCTGGCGGCCAGCTCGCGGAACAAACCGATGTAGGGGTGAGGGTGGCGCTCGGCGAACGCCGGGCTCCACTCGCGCAGCGGCGAGTTGCGTCCGAGGCGAAAACACAGCCGTTCCAGGCCGGCGAGTTCGCCGGGTTCCCGGGCGTCAAGGCGGACCGTATTCAGATAACGGATAAACTCCCAGGCCGCCTCGGGGTGGCGGGCGCCGCGGGGGATGACCAGCAGGTCGGCCTCGGCCACCGTAAAGGGCGGTCCTTCGGCCGCCGCCTCGTCCAGGGCGGGCCACGCCGCCGCGCCGTAGTCGAGGCCGGGCGCGAACTGGCGGATGTAATCGTCGAACCAGACGCCTTGCAGCACCATGGCCACCTTGCCGGAAAAAAAGGCGGCCTGGGGCGAGCCGAAGGTGCCGAAGCCGCTGATGAAGCGTTTCAGCTCGTCGGCCCCATACTCCTCGGTGTAGCCGCGCAGCCAGCGCAGGGCGGCGAGCGCGCCCGGGTCGTGCCCGATCGCCACCTCGCCCTGCGGGTCGAGGAAGGAAGCGCCGAACCAGACCGGGTTGGCCCACAGCCACCAGCCCGGCTCCTGCGGCAGGAAGCCGGCGCGCACGATGGCGCCGGTGGCGGGGTCCCGCACGGTGAGGCGGCGGGCGAACTCGTCGAGCTCGGCTCGGGTGCGCGGCGGACGTTCGGGATCGAGTCCGGCGGCGCGAAACAGGCTCTTGTTCCAGTGCAGCGCCGTCGCGGTGGGCGTGAGCGGCTGGGCGTAGACTCGACCGCGCGCCTGCATCATGCCGGCGTAGACGGGCTCGAAGCGCGCGAGGTGGGCGGCCACCGCTTCCGACTCCGGTCGGCCGGCGGCGCGGGCGTCGGCCTGGATCAGATCGTCGAGCGGGCGCAGGGCCGAGCGTTCGGCCAGGGAAACGATTTGCGGCAGCCAGACGCCCGCCAGGTCGGGCGGATTGCCGCCGGCGGTGGCCACGATCAGCTTGCGGTCGATCTGAGCCATGCTGACCAAGTCGACCCGCACGCGTTGCTGGGAGCGGTTGAACTCGTCCACCACGGTTTGCAGGGCGGCGGCCTCCTCGCCGGTCCACTTCTCCCAGTAGGTGACGCGCACCCGCTCGTCGTCGGCGGAGGGGCGGGCGCAGCCGGTCCAGCCGATCATGGCCACCAGGGCGGAGAGTATCCATAGGTGCGGACGGATGGGCAAAGGGACGCGAGTCGTTCTCACGGGGCGGGGTGGAGCGGGGCCTGGCGAGACGACGACTCACCGCGCGAACTCCTCGGCGACGCTGCTGGCGAGCGTCTCGTCGAACTGCAGCAGGCGGGAGAAGTCCACGAACATGCAGTTGT
>CAYNUW010000173.1:0-7686 GCA_964400455.1 uncultured Akkermansia sp.
GGATTCCGATGGGCTGAATGGTGTTAATGTAGTAACAGATAGAGGGAAATTGAATTTATTCATGATTACAAAAACTCTCCATGGGGAGGAGCTTTTCATTAAGGATGAGGACAATGATTTATTGCCTGATACTCGCAAGGTGCCCGGTAAACCCAAGGAGAAGATAGTTTGGAGTTATGAGAACGAACCGAAGACGTCGAACGAACCGAAGACGACAGGCCGTGACCCTTGAAAAGACGCGTTAACCGGCTGGTTCGCAACGTTTCCCAAACTGATCCCTAGCCGGCACAGGCCACGCCAGCCCCGAACGGCGGGCTGCCAAATCAAGTGCAATGCGGGCTGGGTTGAGGTTTGAGGGATGGAATCAAACGAAAATTTAAGGAGGGGTGCAGGGGAGGAAGCTCTGCTTCCTCCCCGCCCGGACTGGCCGCCGAAGGCGGCCGGATTGGAGTCATGCGGCGCGGAGGAGATCATCGAAGAAGGAGCAGGGGCTGCGACCGCCGGTTATTTTAAGCGGGGCAAGGTTGAGGTGGTCGCGAAGGGCGTCCAGGTCGGCCTGAGGGACTTTGCGGAAGTCGGTGCGTTTGGGGTAGCGACGACGGATCAGGCCGTTGAGTTGAGGAGCCCAAGGGGTCTGTGAGGAGCCCAAGGGGTCTGGCCGCTGTTTGTTGATTTATGTTGATAGAAAATAACAGGTAAAAGGCCGCGACAGAGGGGGCGACGCGTTATTAATGGATCTTGTTTCGTGAATACACCCCGCCTTGTTAAGACGAACGTGATCCAAGCGCCATACTGAGAGATAAACGAAACGTTATTCGGTCCACTCCCTGACCATTCGCTCTGGTCCCTACCATACCGAATCCGGACAAAAATGAATGAGGGGTAGCCCGAAAACGTCGGGAATTTGCTATTTATATCATCGTGCAATTAATAAACAGGAAGCGCTTCGGAGAAGAAGCACCGTCTTCACAAACGACAACCCATGTGAATAACGTGGGATTAATGTAGGTAATACACAGAATCGTTTTGGCAACTTTGTAGTATCTTAGTAAATTTATACGCTACTATCTAATGCAATGTTTCAGTGTTTGTAGATACAGGACCCGCTAGTTTTGACGGGGCTTGCTACTATTATGCTTTATCCCGTGGTCATGATGGGCTTGCGTTCAAGCCATCTGGGTCGAATTTGCGCCCGGAATGACCGGAGCCCCACGATTTGAGTATAGCGCAGTTCACCCACGGGGTGATCGACTGCGAAAGTTTAATACAGTGTTTTGCGCGGTGTTGCTTGGCGCACTTGGATTGCCCTTTTCGAAGGCGGACGACTACGCGCCACCGAATGATTATTACCGCGCGACCACCGGTTTAGTTGGTCAGGCTCTGGATGGGGCTCTAAATAGCGTTATCCGAGGTCACACCGTGCGGACCTATGATCAACTACGTCAATTTCTGGCGGTGACCGACCGAGATTGGAACCACCCGCCACCAGCGGGGCAAAACGAAGCGATCACCAACATCTTGCTTTTGTATTCGTTTGGCTGGAGTGGGTATAGTCGCAGTGGTGTATGGGATGGTGGGGCGACCTGGAATCGGGAACATACGTGGCCGGATTCGCGAGGAGTGGGGCAACCGGATAGCGGGGCGGATTTTTCGGATCTACACCATCTTCGGGCGGCGAATCCGTCGGCGAATTCGGCGCGTAATAATAACTGGTTCGCGGAAGGGGGGGAGCTGGCGCCGGTCGTGTCCGCGCCACTGGCGCGAAGGGGGACCACTACGTGGGAGCCGCCCGATGTGGACAAGGGTTGGGTGGCGCGGGCCTGTCTCTATATGGCGACGCGTTACGATGGGAGTGAACCGAATACGACGGATTTGGTGCTGGTGGAAACGCCGCCGGTGTCGGTGACGGGTAATCCGCCCCAGATGGGCAGCCGCTCCACCTTGCTAAGGTGGAATCGTCGGTTTCCGCCCGGGGAGTGGGAGCGCAGGCGTAACCAGATAATCTTTAATCTGTATCAAGCTAATCGAAATCCTTTTATAGATTATCCGGAATTCGCCGATGTGATTTACGAACAACCGTTGGGGCGGGAAACGAGGGGGACGTGGCGGTATCGGCACTTTACCTTGGAGGAGCTCGCGGATGGGGACGTGTCGGGCGACTTGGCCGATCCCGATGGGGATGGAATTGCCAATCTGATGGAGTATGCCTTAGCGGCCGATCCGCGCAGGTCGGAGTCGCAGAGGCTGCCTGTCTTGCTGCGACGAGGAGCCAGCTGGATCTTTGAGTATAGCCGGCAGCGTGATCGTGACCTCGATGGTTTGGTTTATCGTGTCGAAGTCAGTAATGACCTGACATCCAGCTGGCGGGTCATTACCGACCCGGTGGAGGAAACGACGCTGAGTGGGACGACGGAAACCGTCTCGGTGTTGCTCACGGAGGAGCCGGCGATGATCTTCGTGCGATTGCGGGTGGAGCGTTCGTGAGGCGCGGGGACAGCACTAGGGACAGGTTAGTCAAGCTCACCCTGAGGCTACGGCGAAACCGTCGCCTTGGCTCCCGGAGCGCTGCCGCTCGCGCCAAACTCCGCCGCAGTTTTATCGATGAGCGCGGCGGTAAATGCCTTCGCTCCCCCCCGCTGGGACAGTGCTCACAAGCCGCCCACCGTTTGACGCTATTTTCGTTCGGATCCGAGAAGCCCGGTCGGGGCAAAAGCACGTTATCCCCCGGGACCAAGTTAAGCCGGTCGTGAAGGAAAGAAGACAACAGGATTAACCAGTCCCTAACCTTACATCCCGGGTCAATCGGCTGCAAGATCTCACTTAAGCTAACAATCTTTTGCCAGCGTTGCCTTAACGTAGACTTGGCGGAGTTTGGTCATGCCTAAACTTTATCAAAAGGTTCGCTGGTGTTTCCGCGCGCGAAAGTAGTGTGAAATCTTAATAAGAGCATTAAAGAAGATACTAATCGCGTCGATTACACCAAGCCCTCGACCATGAGTAAACGATACACAATTAAAGTTCGGATACTTGCCGTTTGCGGACTGCTGAGCTTCACCTTAATCTTTCTAAGTCTAAAGTCCATATATCTATTTAATAATACTGCCCATGAATCGCAGTTGATGCGCGATCACCATATACCCGGCATCAGCTTAGCCAGCCAAGCCAACAACAACTTCATGCGATGCTACAGTCGGTTGCTCGTCGCACTCTCCGAGGCGACACCTGAACGTCGTTCCATGCAGATCGCTGAGGCTGACAAGTTTCTGGTCGAGGCGAACTCTGCACTCGTCAGGCTGGGGGAAAACCGCCTCGGCGATGAAAAGCAGGCGCATACAGCGACGATGGCCCAGCTGGCTAAATATCTCGAAAAACGCAAAGTTTACACCACGTTGGTCAAGGATGGCCAAATCGATGAAGCAAGCGCCTTTATGGCCGAGCAGTTGGATCCTGCGAACGTGGAGTTTAGGACATTGTTGGATAAAATTACGTCCGAAAGCGTCCTCCTGGCCGAGTCGGCGGCCATAAAACAGGCGGATGAAGCCACCGCATCCGTAGCGACCAGCACGATCATCGCCTTGGGTGGAGTTCTCATCAGCACCATCGCAAGCTTGCTCGTTATACGCAGCGTAAACAAGGCCCTGGGTCAGAACGTTACCACTTTAGGGGTCGCGTCTGGCCAGCTGCTAAAATCTTCGGCTCAGGTATCGTCCGCGAGTCAATCATTGGCAGAAGGTTCGAGCGAACAAGCGGCTTCGTTAGAGGAAATCAGCTCGTCGATCGAGGAGTTGACGAGCATGACCAAACGCAACGCGGACAATGCGCAGGCGGGTAAAGTGGCATCAAACCATGCGCGCAGCGCCGCCGAGACCGGTGCGGAGGAAATGGTGAGAATGCAGGACGCAATGAATGCGATACAGCAGTCCTCAGCCGACATTTCGAAAATCATCAAGACCATCGATGAGATCGCGTTTCAGACGAACATCTTGGCCCTGAATGCCGCGGTCGAAGCCGCGCGGGCCGGAGAAGCCGGAGCGGGTTTCGCCGTCGTGGCCGACGAAGTTCGCTCGCTGGCGCAGCGTTCGGCGATCGCGGCGAAGGAGACGGCTGACAAAATCGCCGACGCCACGCAAAAATCAGTCCAAGGCGTCGAGTTGTCCAACCGGGTCGGCGCTGGGCTCCGTGCGATCGTGGAGAAGACGCGCGAGGTGGATCGTTTGGTCGCCGAGGTGGCCACCGCCTCTCAAGAACAGGCTTCGGGTCTAGCCCAAATCAATGGCGCGATAACTCAGATGGACCGGGTTACCCAATCCAATGCCGCCAGCGCCGAGGAAACCGCCTCGGCGGCCGAAGAGCTCAACGCCCAATCGTCCGAGCTCCAGCAATCCGCCGCTCAGCTGGCCGCCTTGGTGGGTGCGCTTGAGCCCATTTCTAGCTCGTCGGATCACGAAAAGACGCCGGCAAAAATGATAAAGTCGGTGCGGGTCTCACGGCCCGATTCAACGGGAAGTCGTGTTGCACCTGCTCGACTGGAGGCAAGTGCCAGGAGGCCGGCTGCGCTGGTCGCAGACTCTGCGAGCGCCGGCCAGAAACTCAGCTTCCGGGATTGAACGCCTTGGACCTTACAGCGAACACCCCAAAAACCTTGACCTGCGCGCAAGCAAGCGAGGACGCAAGATCCTATGAACAAGGTGTCTTACGCAGAATCTTAAGATCCAATCTAGCGCCTCGGCTTCTTCGCGCTTTAGTCTAATCCTGAAAGAACCTTGGTTTTCGTCGAACCCATGCGGTTGGGCGCCAGGGCAGCCGGCCGAGAGCCCCACCAAAAAGTTGCCGCCAACTCGCCCCGCTACGAACCGGACAACGGCACGATCCCATCTGGGAATCAAACGACCAGCTCTGCTCCGACCATTGCCCTCACGCCGGTCCTGTCGTTTGGCCGGAGGGGACCGCCAGTCCCCCGCGCACCCGGGTGCGCGATCAAAACGGCCGCGCCACGGTCGAGCCCGATCCGTCACGGAAGATCACCACTTTCTCGCGCGCATCCACCCGCTCGAGCACGATACGCAAGGGGCGATGCACGGTGTCCCCGACGCCATAGACCACATTGTCCACCATGGCCCGGGAGGAGGTCGCGCTCGCACGCACGCCAGACAAGCGTGATTCTCGCGCCCAGCGCACAAAAGCCGGAGAGGGCGGCGGACCGGAAAACACCAGTTCGCGAGGCGATCCGGAAGGCGCAAACACCGTCACAGGGGGCGGCGGGGGCGTAGGCGCGGATGCAACCGGCTCGGCCGGGACAACGCTCGGCGCGGACTCAGCCGGCTTGGCGACGACCGCGTGAGGGTCAACCGCATCGGCGCCGAACTCGGCGAGTTGATTGGCGAAATCCACATTGCGAGACTGCGCCGCCGTCACCGCCTTGGTCTGCTGGATCATCACCTCGGCCCTGGAGATGCCGCCTTGCTTGGCGACCTCCGGAGTTGCCAAGCCTTGGGCCGCCAGCTCATCCGCCGACATTTTTCCAAACAGAGTGTGGTAAAAATAAAACGCTCCGCCGAGAGCAATCAAAGCGGGGCTAAACTTCAGCAGATTTGTGATGGCGCGAATCCAGGCCGACGCCAAACCGCCGGAGCTCGGACGGACACCCGGCGCGGATGCCTCATCCGCCTTGTCAGGCACGGGCCCCAGGCCAAGCTCCGCACCAGGAGCCGAGCTGCCCAGCGCCCGGTCGCGCGCCAATTGGTCCCGAAAGGGCCCGAGCGTGCCAACATAGGGCTCCGGTCCGCTGGTCGGCGCCGCGGCGATAAGGGTTCTAGAACTTACTTCACCTACCGTAGGACCCCCCACCTGCGCCGCAGAAACGGGACCACCGCCCACGGTAGATTTCCCAGCAAACGGCGGCGACGTGACCGCCGGGGTCTGCGGCAGGGTGCTTACCACAGTGCCTTGCTTGGCCCAGAGCGAACGAGTGTCGGTGGACCCGGCGGGAGAATTCGCCGCCAGCACTCCGGGCCAGATCGCACCCTCGCCACCAGCGCGCGAGTCCATGGGCGGAAAAGCGGATCGCGAAACCGCCGAACTCCCGTCGACCAACCCCGCCTCAAGATCGGATCGCGACGAAGGGGCGACGCTGGGCGGAGGACCGATGAGTTGATCGCCGGTCACGGGACGCCCGGCGCGCACATAATTCTGCATTGGCTCATCCGCCGGCGAAGAAGACGTGGTGGATTCCGTGCCCATAGGGTGCACACCCCACCCGAGACATCGATTCAACAAAATGCGAGCACTTTTTGTCGCCCCGTCCGCGATCGGAATCGGCCAACAAGAAACTTTTCCATATTCGTAACCTCCTACCCAACGGTTTCTTGAGAAGATAGGTTACGGACAAGAATTGGATGGGAAACCAGGGCTAGAAGCGCGAAGCCGCAACGACGCCGAGAACCGAGCGAAACGATCCTCAGTTTCGTTCTCCACTCACCCTTGGCACCTTGGCGTGAGCTGCTTCCAAGCCGCCGTTAACCACCACCACACTCCTTTGTGTCGAAACTCAGCTTTCATCATGTCGTTGGAAGGCTGGCCAGCGGAGGGGGGGGCGGGGTGACGAGCCAGTTTCGGTGCGGACCGAGCGAAGTAATACGCGGAGAATATTTCGAGCAAGGGCCCCACCGAACACGGAACCCTGCGGAAATCTTTATCATATCCCTGATATCCGCGGCGATGCCTTGGCTGAGAAAGAAACCAAATCTTTGGGCGGTTTGGTAACAGCCCGGATTCCGCGATTGGATCGGCTGAGTAGCGCAAAAGCTGCTGATTCGGCCGTTCGTTTAGGATCCCCCGGCCTGCAACTCGGAGAGTGTTGGCCGGCGGTGACGCGACAAGCAGAAGTTCAGCAGGTGGTGTGAGACGACCCGATCCAATCGCGGTTTCCAGGATCAGTATACGCGATAAACCAACGGACTCCGGGTCAAACCAACCGGCGTTATCATAGGTCGCTCCAGCGGCAACTTTCCGTTCTCCATTTCGCGAATAAAAGACTCATGGGGCTGCCAGTTTAACGAACCCAACAACTCCCAATCACCAATCCTGATACCATAGGCTCGGTCATAAACCTTGTAAACCAACTCGGAGCAGTAGATCTCATCGTCCTCGGGTGCATACCGGTAGTCATACGGTCTCCCGGAAAGCCGGTCTATATCAGCGAACAACTTGGCCCCCTTGTCGGATGGTTGCGCTTTTAAACGATAACTTTCTATCCTAGATTGTCTTCCGCGGAGTATCCAAAGGTGCAGCGGCGTGTAGCGAACATGCCCGATCGCCTCAGCGACCATCCAACGGTCATCCTTATTAACCAGTATGCCGCAGTGTGACCACTCGGATTCCGTGACGCCTTCAATGGCTTCCACCAAGGGACCCGTGGGCAAAGATTGGAAAACGATATCCCCGTGCTGTTTCTCCGATAACAAAAAAGCCACGAGGCGATCTACTCGGTAGAATCCCACGATCCCGCTAAGCGCGAGCACGAGCACACCAAACCTAATCTTGGCGCCACGACTTGACGGTAGCATCTTCATGGTGCGTTAAAGCTTATAGCACTAGCTGCACGAAAAGGCACGCTTTCGCAAGAGCAGAGTGCGTTCTAGCCGGGCTATATGCTAATTTGCGCCGGAACCTCACGCTCGCTGCGGT
>CAYNUW010000174.1:0-7627 GCA_964400455.1 uncultured Akkermansia sp.
CGGCGGCGGCCTCTGCCGCCAGCGTCGCAGCGGGCTTCCCGCCCGCCGTCGGGTCGCAGCCGTGCGACCGGAGCCACGCCGCCGCCTCCACCTCGCCGGCGTCTGCCGCCGCCGCGACGGCGGGGTCCGCCCACATGTCCGCCGCGACCGCCGACCCGCCTCGGGCCGCCGCCGCCAGGCCCGCAGCATCCAGCAGCTGCCGCCAGTCCGCGTCCGCCTCCGCCGCCGCCCGAGCGCCGCCAAAGTCGCCCCACCCGTCACTACCGGCGTCCGCGCCGGCGGGCGGCCCGTCCCGGATATACTCGACAACCTCAATGGTGCCGGCCTCCCGCATGGCCGCGACCCGCGCGGCGGCGGCCTCAAACACGGCGACCGCGGCGGGTGAGGGTGCCGCGGCGGGATTCGATTTCGGGGGCGACCACGGTGACGCTGTCCACTTGGTTGGCCAGGGCGAGGGCATCGTCGAGGCGGAGTCCGGGCGAGACGGCGGCGAAGGGGGCCTGGCGGTCGGGCGGGGAATCGGGGGCGGCGGTGATTTTTTCCACCCCGCCGCGTTCCTGGAGTGATTCCTCCCAGGTGCGGAAGAAGCCTTCCATGAAGCCGGTGGTCAGCACCATGGAGGCCACGCCGAGCATGACACAGCAAATGGTCAGCAGGGAGCGCAGTTTGTGGCCCCAGATTTCGCCGAGGCCGTTGAGGACGCCGGAGAGCAGCTGTTTCACGCGGGGCCTCCCTCCGTTACGCGGCCGTCGCGCACCTGGATGCGGCGGGAGAAGTGGGCGGCGATTTCGGGCGAGTGGGTGACGACCACGATGGTGCGGCCGAGTCGGTTGAGCTCCTTGAAAAGATCGAGAATGGCGGCGGCGGTTTTGGTGTCGAGGTTGCCGGTGGGTTCATCGGCGAGGAGGATGCGCGGCTCATTTACCAACGCGCGGGCGATGGCGACGCGCTGGCGCTGTCCACCGGAGAGTTCACCGGGTTTGTGGTGGGCCCGGTGGGTCATATCCACCAGGGCGAGTGCTTTTGCGACGCGCGCCTCGGCATCGACCGGCGGGGAACCATGGTAGGAGAGCGGCAGGGCGACGTTGGCGCGCACGTCGAGGCGGGGGAGCAGGTTGAAGGCTTGGAAAACGAAACCGATTTTTTCGGCGCGGATGCGGGCGCGCTGGCGCTCGTGGATGGCCGCGACGGGGCGCCCCTCGAAGATCACCTGGCCGGAGCTGGGCGAATCGAGAAAGCCGAGCAGGTGCATCAGGGTGGATTTGCCCGAGCCGGAGGGG
This sequence comes from uncultured Akkermansia sp., assembly GCA_964400455.1. Taxonomy (GTDB): domain Bacteria; phylum Verrucomicrobiota; class Verrucomicrobiia; order Opitutales; family Opitutaceae; genus IMCC26134_A. Next base: position 1,281 of record CAYNUW010000174.1, read on the forward strand.
CCGAGAATGGCGACGGCTTCACCTTCACGCAGGGTAAAGGACACGTCGACGAGCGCGTCGACCACGGTGTCGCCCATGGGGTAGCGTTTGCCGACGTGGTCGAGGCGGAGGACTTCGGGGCCGGTGGCCATGGCGAGGGGCGGCGTCACTTGTCCTGACTGAATTTTACCGAGCGCGGACGTTCCAGGGCGATTTCGTCGCCTTCGGTGAGGCCGGTTTTGATCTCCACGTGGTTGATGTCGCGGATGCCCGGCTCGACGGGGGTTTTGACCGGTTCGGCAGCGGAGTCGGCAGCACGGAGGAAGACGAACCATTCGCCGCTCTGGTGGTCGTTGAAGACGGCCTTTTGTTCGACCGAGAGGGCCTGCCGCACCTGGGCGGTGACGATGCGCACGCGGGCGGTCATGCCGGGGCGAACGCGCGGGTGGGACTCGTCGATGGAGATCTGCAAGGGGAAGTCGCGCGTGGCGGAGCCGCCACCACCGCCGCCGGAGCTTTGGCCGGCAGCGCTGCCGGAAGCGGAGCGACCGGCGGCGGGTGCGATGAAGGTGATGCGGCCGACGGCCTTGGCCTCGGGCACGGATTCGAAGGTGATTTCGACCGGCATCTCGAGGGAGAGGCTGGCGACGTCGATCTCGTTGATTTGGGCTTCGACGCGGAGGCGGGAGAGGTCGGCGAGTTCGAGCAAGGTGTTGCCCTCGCGACCGGCGTCGGCGCCGGTGACGATCATGCCGGGCCGGGCGGCCAGGCTGAGCACGCGGCCGGCGTAGGGCGCGGAGATCACGCCTTTTTCGAGCGAGCGTTCGAGCAGGCGCACCCGGGCCTCTTGGGAGGACATCTCGTTTTCGGCCAGGCGCAGGGCGATGTCGGCCTCCTCGTATTCTTTACGAGTGACAAGGGCGCGGGAGGAAAGGGCTTTTAAGCGTTCGTATTCCAGTCGAGAGCGTTCAATCCGCAGTCGGGCGCCACTGACACCGAGGCGGGCGTCGTCGAGTTGGACTTGGAGCGTGCTCTGATCGAGCTCGATGAGCGCCTGGCCGGCGGCCACCTCGTCGCCGGCCTGGACGAGCACGCGGGCGATGCGTCCGCTGACCTCGGAACGAATCTCCGTGGAGAGCACCGGGGTGATGCTGCCGTTGATGACGACAGCCTGTTGGAGGTCGCGGCGGGCGGCCTTGGTGTAGGTGTAGTCCGGTTGGTCCTGGTTGTGCGGAGAGCGGGAGCGAATGAACCAAACCAGACAGAGGGCGAACAGTCCTAGCGCGGCGGCGATCCAAAGCAGGCGTTTCATGGGGAACGTCAGACGACTTGATGCGACGCGCAGAGGCAAGCGCCCTTCCGCGCTTTCGGCTGGGCACGGGCCGTAGGGAGATACCAGGCTGAGTGGACGCTCCGCGTATCAAGATGACACCCCACCTGGTTCAGTCCACGAGTTTCCTAAGGCGAGTGCTTGGGGCGTTGGTGGTGTTTGCGGCGAGCGCCGGGGCGGTGGCCTGGGGGTTGCGGACCTGGGAGGCGGCGGAATGGCCGGACCGGGACATCGGTCCGCACAGCGCGCACCTGCGGGCGCTGGCGGAAGATCCGGCGGGCGGGGAGGTATTGGTCATCGGGGCCAGCCGCTTGTTGAATGGTTTTGCTCCCCGGGTGTTTGAGGCGGAGCTGGCGGGGCGCGGATTGAAGGTGCGGGCGGCGAATCTCTCTTTGCAGCGCCTGCAATTGTGGGAGTTGGAGCAAGTGGTGGAGGCGGCGTTGGCGGTACCGGGCGTGCGGCCCCGGCTGGTGGTGCTGGAGCCGGTGACGGGGCTGGGGGTGGCGCCGGAGAATCTTACGCATCCGCGCACCCTGCATTTTGAGACGCCGCGGGCGTTTGCACTCAGTGTGGCGGCCATACGCGAGTCGGGCCGGCCGCTGTGGCATCAGGTCTGGAACGTGGTGATGCATGGGGCGGCGCTGGGTATGCGCGGCGTGGGCTACGGGCGGTGGGGCGCGGAAGTTTTTGGTCCGCCGGGCGGCGGGGAGACGGTGCCGGAGGAAGGTTACCTTGCCCTGCCGGCGCTGCCGGACGGGGCGGAGGTGGCGGCGGAGTTGGTCGGGGCCAAGGAACGGTTGTCGGCCGGGCTGGCCGGTTGGCGCGCGGAGGCTCCAGCGGCGCCGGCGGTGTTGACGCGGCATTTTGACCAGCTGAGGGCCGGACTGGAGGCGCGCGGGATCCGGGTGGTGTATGTTTTTCCGCCGGTGCTGGATTTCCCGGGGGAATTTTATCGCGGGCAGAACCTGGGACTGGAGCGCCATGGGCGGGAGCGAATGCGGGCCGGCGGCGAGTCGGAGGTGTGGTTGAGTTACCTTGAGGTGGCGGAAAACGCGGAATTATTCGACCTGCGCGAGTGGAATGACCGGCAACACTTGCGCGCGCCGGGTGCGGAGCGGTTTACGCGCCGGCTGGCGCGCGATCTGGAGCGGTGGCTGCGGTTGGATGAGCAGGAGGAAACGAGATGATCTTCACCGAGCTGAGATTCCTGTTTTTCTTTCTGCTGGTCTTTGTCGTCCATTGGGCTCTGCCGGGGCGGCGCGGGCGGCAGGCCTGGCTGCTGGCCGCGAGCTATGTTTTTTATGGCGCGTGGGACGTGCGGTTCCTCGGTTTGATCGTATTGAGCACGGCGGTGGATTTTGGCGTGGGGCGTTGGTTGGAGCACGAGCAGCGGCCGGGGCGGCGGAGGCTCGCGGCCGGATTGAGCGTGGCGGCGAACCTCGGGCTTTTGGGCTGGTTCAAATACGCCGGCTTTTTGGCGGAGTCGCTGGCCGAACTGCTCGCGTGGCTGGGCTTGCCGGCGTCGGTGCCGGTGCTGCGGGTGGTGCTGCCGGTGGGCATCAGTTTCTACACCTTTCAAACGTTGAGTTACATGCTCGACGTCTATCGGCGGCACCTACCGGCGGAGCGTGATCCCCTGGCCTTTGCGTTGTTCGTGGGCTTTTTTCCGCAATTGGTGGCGGGGCCGATCGTGCGAGCGGCGGATTTCTTGCCGCAGTTGAGGCGCACGCCAACGCCGGGGGAGATTGCTTGGCGGGCGTGTTTGTGGCTGTTTCTGGTCGGCTACGTCAAAAAGGCGGTTTTATCGGATAACCTCGCGCCGTATGTGGATGCGTTCTTTCACGCGCCGGGCGACTACACGGCTTGGGCGGGTTGGCTGGGGGTGGGACTGTATGCGGCCCAGATTTTCTGCGATTTTTCCGGCTACAGCGACATGGCGTGCGCGACGGCGGGTCTGCTGGGGTATCGTTTGATGGAGAATTTTCGCCGGCCTTATCTGGCTACGAGTCCGCAGGAGTTTTGGCGGCGCTGGCACATCAGTCTTTCGACTTGGCTGCGCGATTATCTTTACATCCCGCTGGGTGGAAACCGAGGCGGGCGGTGGCGGGTGGTGAGGAACCTGATGATCACGATGTTGCTCGGGGGTCTGTGGCACGGTGCGGCGTGGGGCTTTGTGGTGTGGGGAGCGGTGCATGGTGCGGCGCTGGCGATCGGGGTATGGTGGCGGAGCGGTGAGACGGAGGCGGGCAGGGCTTCGCGGTGGTGGTCGGGGCCGATGGGCTGGGTGGCCACGATGGGGCTGGTTTTGGGGGCGTGGGTTTTGTTTCGCGCCGAGACGCTGGGGCGTGCCGGGGAGGTTTACGGGGTTTTGCTGGGGCGCGGCACCGGGGCGGAGACTTTGCCGCCTTGGTTGGGCGGACTCTTGCTGGGTTTGCTAGCGGTGCAGCTCGGGGTGGAGCGAACGGGCAAGGCCGGCCCGCCGGGGGGGAGTTGGCCGTGGTATGTTTGGGCGGCGGCCTACGGGATGATGGTGGCGTGCGTCTTGCCTTGGGTGAGCACGGGTTATCGTGCGTTTATCTATTTTCAATTTTAACCATGAAGCGGAGCGTGAAGAGTCGAGTGGTGGCGCTGCTGGGGGCGGTGGTCGTGGTGGCGGCTGCGGTGGTCTGGCTGTGGACTCCGGCGAGGGTGGGGGCGATCAATCTGAGCGTTTGGTGGGCGGTGCGTCTGGCCGAGGATCGCGGGGTCGCGTGGCAGCGCCTCGCCGATGCCTGGGTGCCCGCCGGGGCGCTGTTGGTGGCGGGGGACAGCCTGGCCGGGCAGATGCCCCCGCGGTTGGTTGAGGGTCGGGCGGTTGTATTTGGCGTCGGGGGGGCTCTGATTGAGGATGTGGCGAAGGCCATGCGAAACCGGGCCTCGCTGAAGCGCGTGGCGGCCCTGGTGGTGATCGCGGGCACGAATGATCTGGTGCACCGCGTTCCGGAGGCGAGCGAACGGGCGTTGCTGGGCCTGTTGGAGGCGTTGCCGCCGGGATTGCCGTTGCTGCTCTGCACGGTGCCGCCGGTGGATCCGGTGGTGCATCACGACCGCTCGTTGGTCGCGATCGCCGCGTGGAACGAGCGGCTGCGCTCAATCGCCGCGGGGCGACCAGGCGTCCATATTGTGGATACACAGGCGGCGCTCGCGAATGAAGCGGGCGTGCTGCCGGAAGCCCTGCACCAAGGCGACGGCCTGCACCTCAGCCGGGCCGGCTACGAGCGCCTCGCGGCGGCGATCAGGCGGGCTTTGGCGGAGGCAGGTGTGAGGTGAACACGCCGGCCGGCCGCGAGGCTCAGAGCACTTGCAGTTTGTGCCGGTAAAACCGCAGGACTTCGTCTGGGTCATCGGTGAAGAGGCAGTAATCGAGCATCCAGGCGGGGGCGCGTTTCTCGGCGACCATGAGCTCGATTTGTGCTTTCAGCGGCGCGAAGTAGGAGCGGTCGAGAAAGACGTAGGGCACGCGCGGGCGGATCCCCAGCTTGAGGTTGCACATTTCGATGCCGATTTCCTCAAGGGTGCCGACGCCGCCGGTGTTAAAGATGCAGAAATCGGCGACCTCGAACCATTTTTGACGGAAATGACGGGAGGTCTCCTGGAAGGTGTTGAAGAAATCCACCCCGAGTTCGGGCGGCTGAGCTTCGAGTTCCAGAAAACAGGCTCCGGTGAGGGCGCCTTTGTCGCGGGCTTGATCCGTGGCGAGGCGCATGACACCGCCGCCGCCGCCGGTGAGCACCCCCACGTTGGGGCCGACGAAGGAAGACAAGCGGTCGATGAGAGACGAGATGCGTGCGGTTTGAGCGGCGTCGAGGCCCACGGCGCTGCCGTAGAAGGCGAGCACGGTGGCCTCTTGGAAACGTTTGGAGAGTTCTTCTCGAACGAAGAAGCCGTGGCCCTTTTTGTAAACGTGGAGGAACAGGTCGCCGAGCTCGGAGTTGAACCAATAGACTTTGATGCCCAAGCCCTCGAGGGTGTCGAGGCGGGCGTGGGCCTCGCTGGAGAGGAAAAAGCCGTGGGAGCGGGAGGGGCGGCGGAAGATGATGCGCTTGAGCGGAATCTTGCCCAGGCGGGTCAGCAGTTCGACGTGCTCCAGCAGGTTGGGAAAGTAATCGACAATGAGGGTGTCGGCGTCGTCCGGCGCGGCGTCCAGGGCCTGGATCATGGTGGCGTGGCCTTGGATGCGTTCCAAGGCGGAGGCGGAGGGGCGCACGCGCAGGGCGGCGAAAATGGCGGCGTCCACCAGCACGCTGGGGTTGGCCATAAGGGCGCTCTGGCCCTTCACGGTGACGCGGGTGCGGGGGCGGGCGGCGGCGTCCTCGGCGGCGGGCGGGTTGGTGTCGAGGCAGGAGAAAAGGGCGCGGGCGGCGGTCATGTCCTGCTGGCGGCGGCGGGCCTGGACCTTGATCGGGGCGGGATCGGGCACGGGGGCACGGTAGATGGCCACGGACACCATGGGGTTCACCACGGGTTGGTCGCCGGGGTTGTAGATCTCCAGCATGATGTTGGTGCCGTGGGTCTTGACCGGGTCGAGCAGCACGGCTCCGGTGTGGATGCCGAAGTTGCCCTCGCCCGGATTGAGCACGACGTAGTGTTCTTTCAGATACATGGAGCAGCTGGTGAGGATGCCGGAGCGAGGGGCGATGGAAATGGGCGTGGCTTCGTGCCGGATCTGGACCTTGTCGAGAAACCCGCGGCCGGCGGCCCCGGAGACCAATCGTTCGAAGGCCGGGCGGGTGAGGCGTGGGTTGAGGGTGTAGGTGAGGGCGTGGGGGGTCAGGAAGACGTGGCCGTGGCGGTCGATGCTGATGGTGGCGGGCAGCTTGAGGCGGTTGGCGCGGACCTCGGCCCAGATTTCGGCCGAGGTGAGGCGGGCTTCGGGCGGGGAGTGAAAGAGGCGACCCACGGGCACGCCTGGGCGCAGGAGTTGCGCCCAGTAGGCGGCGTGGGGAAAGCTATCGTCGTAGAGAAAAGCCTCGGCCTCGAGCACGACCCGTTTGCCGTC
>CAYNUW010000175.1:0-7623 GCA_964400455.1 uncultured Akkermansia sp.
AGGCCGCCCGCGCCGGCGAGGCCGGCGCCGGCTTCGCCGTCGTCGCCGACGAGGTTCGCGCCCTCGCCCAACGCGCCGCCGCCGCCGCCAAGGAAACCGCCGACAAAATCGACGACTCCATCACCAAGAGCACCCGCGGCTCCGAGCTCTGCGCCCGCGTCTCGGAGGGCCTCGACCTCATCGCCGACAAAACCCGCAAGATGAACGGCCTCGTCGGCGAAATCGCCGAGTCCTCCAAGCAGCAAGCCCAGGGCCTCGCCCAGGTCGGCGTCGCCCTCTCCGAAATGGACAAGGTCACCCAGTCCAACGCCGGCAGCGCCGAAGAAACCGCCGGCGCCTCCGAAGAGATGAAAAACCTCGCCGCCACCATGCTGTTCAACGTGAACGAACTCATTCGCCTCGTTGGCGGAAAAAAGACCGACGTCCCCGCGCTCGCCCACCTCCCACCGCCCGCTCGCCGCCTCGTCACCCCAGCCTTGCCCGCCTGACCCGCAACCCGCGCCCCACCTCGCGCGCGACCTCCTCCGGCCGCCCTCCGGCCTGCCTCACGCACCCTCTGACCGAGGGTGCGTTTTTGTTTTTGCCCGCCCTGTGCTCACCCCGGTCCGCCCCGTCCGCGAAAAAAAATCTACACTGCCTGTTAATGATCAGCCCTCCGTTGGCGACTCAGGGTATGTCCGCGCATCTTCCGCCCGGATTTTTCCAAAACCACCCAACCACATCCCATCGTCATGAAACGTCATCACATCGCCCTCGCCGCCGCCCTCGCCGGCCTGCTCGCCACCGCCTCCGCCCGCGCTGAAACCGCCTCCGCCACCGAAAAACCCGCCACCGAAAAACACGGCTGCTCCGGCAAGGAAGGCTGCGCCGCCAAAGAAAAGGCCGCCGACAAGGATAAGGCCGCCTGCGCCGGTAAAGAGGGCTGCGGCGCCAAGGACAAAGACAAAGCCTCCTGCTCCGGCAAATCCGGCTGCTCCGCCAAGGACAAACCCGCCGACAAGGACAAGGCCGCCTGCGCCGGCAAGGAGGGCTGCGGCGCCAAGGACAAGGCCAAGAAGTCGTAATCCACCACCTCCTCCCACCCACGACCCTTTCGCGGGGCGCTCCGCACTTCCCTGCGCCGCGCCCCGCTTTTTACCGCTCACGTCCGCCCTCACTTCAACCCGCCGCCCGCGCTTCGCCGACCATGTCCGCCTTCTCCGCCACCCTTCCCCCCGTCGCCCGTCGCTTCCCCGCCACCCGCACCCTCGGCGTCGGCATCGGCCTTCGCGTCCCCCACTACGACCACATCCTCTCCCGCCAGCCCGCCACCGACTGGTTCGAAATCATCGCCGAAAACTACCTCGTCGACGGCGGCCGTCCCCTCGCCGTGCTCGACGCCATCCTCGACCAATACCAGGTCGTCGTCCACGGCGTCGGCCTCTATCCCGGCAACGCCGCCGGCCTCGATTTCGACCACCTCCGCCGTCTCAAAAAACTGCTCCACCGCACCCGCACCCCCTGGTTCGCCGACCATCTCTGCTGGGGCAGCGTCGACGGCACCTTTAGCCACGACCTCCTCCCGCTGCCCTACACCCGCGAAGCCGCCGCCCGCGTCGCCGAGAACCTGCGCGTCGCCCAGGACTTCCTCGAGGTCCCGATCGCGGTCGAAAACGTCTCCAGCTACGCCGAGTTCAAGGCCAACGAAATGTCCGAGTGGGACTTCCTCAACGAGGTCGTCCACGCCGCCGACGTCGGCGTCCTGCTCGACGTGAACAACATTTACGTCTCCTCCATCAACCACCGCTTCGATCCCCTCGCCTACGTCGACGCCATCCCCGCCGAACGCGTCGCCCAGATCCACCTCGCCGGCCACTCCCGCTACGAACGCTTCATCATCGACACCCACGACCACCCCGTCGTGGACCCGGTCTGGCATCTCTACGCCCGCGCTATCCAACGCTGCGGCCCCGTCGCCACCCTGCTCGAATGGGACGCCCGCATCCCGTCCTTCGACGAGGTCTGGGCCGAGGCCCAAAAAGCCCGCCGCTACTGGCACCACGCCAGCGCCTCGACCCCCGGCGCCTCCGCCCACGCCGCCTAATCCACGTCCGCCGGCCGCCATGTCCCTCCTCGCCACCCAGCGTCGCTTCCTCGGCGCCCTGCTCGAACCGCTCTCCGGAGAAAACCGCGACCTAGCCGAGCTCCCGCCCGGCCCCGCCGCGCCCAGCTCCGCCTTTCACGCCACCGCCGACGAGCTCCTCCACTCCACCCCCGAGGTCCACGCCCGCGAACGCCTCGGGCTTTATCACCGTCAATACTGGTTCCGCCTCATCGACTCGCTCGCCGAGGATTTCCCTCGTGTGCGCACGCTGCTCGGCCCCGCCGCCTATCTCGCCGCCATCGAGCGCCACCTCGCCGCCCGGCCGCCGTCCTGCTGGACGCTCCGCCACCTCGGGGCCGGCTTCGCCCACCATCTGCGCGCCGACCCCGGCATCGCCGCGCACGTCCGCCCCTGGGCCGCCGCCCTCGCCACCTACGACTACGCCCACATGGAAGTCTTCGAGGCCGCCGCCCTGCCCGCCCCGGACCCCGCCGATTTCACCGCCGCCCACCTCACCCTGCAACCCGCCGTCCGGCTCGTGCTGGTGGACCGCCCCATCTCCCGCCTGCTCCACGCCGACTCGCCGCCCGCGCCCGCCGACCTGACGGCCCGCCCACGCCGCGAACTCCACGTCGTCTGGCGCACCCCCGGCCACGCCCTGCGCGCCCGCCGCGAACCACTCTCCGTGCTCCCGCTGCTGCTCGCCCTGCGCGAAGGCGGGACCCTCGCCGACCTCCTCGCCCACGCCCGCCCCCTGCCTAGCCCCGAAACCATCCAGCCCTTTTTCACCCGTTGCCGCGACCTCGGCTGGCTCGGCCGCGCGGCCTGATTTTTCCGCCATGCACCTCCTTCGCACCCTCCTGACCCGCGCGACCGCCCTCGGCGCTCGCCTTCAAATCCCCGCCCACGACGGCCTCGCGCTCACGCTGCGCCTGCTCTTCGGCTGGCAATTCTTCCTCGCCGGCCGGGGCAAGCTCCAACACCTCGACCGCACCGCCGATTTCTTCGCTTCCCTCGGCATCCCCGCCCCCGGCGCGCACGCTCTCGGCATCGGCCTGCTCGAATGCCTCGGCGGCCTGCTCCTGCTGGCCGGCCTCGGCACGCGCACCCTCTCCGCCCTGCTCGCCGGCACCATGGTCGTCGCCCTCGCCACCGCGCACCGCGCCGAAGTCATCGCAGACGGCTTCGACGGCCTCTTCGCCTCCGCCCCCTTCCCCTACCTCCTCGCCACCCTCGTCCTGCTCGTGACCGGCCCGGGCCGGCTCGCCCTCGACACCTGGGTCGCGCCCCGCCTCGCTCGGACTTGTCTCGCCCGCGCTTCCGCGCGCTGATCTCCGCCATGCCCGATCAAACACCGCCCGATCTCGAGTCGTTGATCGCGGAGACCCCCGCCCTGCTCGCCTACGCTCGCTCCCGCCTTCGCGACCACCAGGAAGCCGAGGAGGCGGTGCAAGACTGCCTGCTCGCCGCCTGGCGCCAGCGCGCGGACTTCACCGGACGCTCCTCCCTCCGCACCTGGCTCGTCGGCATTCTTCGCCACAAACTCCTCGACCGCCTGCGCGCCCGCCGCCGCCGCCCCGACCGCCCCGATCCCTTTTCCCCCGCCCCCGCCGGCCAAGACACCGACGACGATTACGATCCCCTCGAAGCCTGCTTCACCCCCGGCGGCGCCTGGCGCATCGACCCCACCTTCGCCATGGGCGGCCTCGCCGATTGCCCGCGCGACGCCTCCCTGCGCGCCGAACTCCGCGGCCTGCTCCGCCTCTGCCTCGACGCCCTGCCGGCCACCCTTCGCCGCCTCTTTTCGCTGCGCGAGCTCGATCATCTCGACACGCGCGAAGCCGCCGAGCTCGCCGGCGTCTCGCCCGCCAGCGCCCCCGTGCTCCTCACCCGCGCCCGCCTCCGCCTGCGCGACTGCCTGCAACAACGCCTCGCCTCCACGCCATGAAACCCCCGCTCCCGCCTCCCTCCGGCGACCCGCGTCCCGCGCCGCCCGCCCTCTACCGGGCCCTGCAAACCGTGGAGGCCCCGCTGGCCGGCCTCGCCGGCCTGACCTGCCGCGAATTCGCGCGACTGACGGTCACCCGCCTGGATCGTCCCCTGACCACCGGCGAAGCCCTCCGTCACAGCCTGCATGGCACCATGTGCGGCCTCTGCAGTCGCTTCGCCCATCAGTTTACTGCGCTCAACGACCTCGCCCGCGACCTCGAAGCCGAGTCGTCCCCACCCCCGGCCACGAGCCCCGACCCCGCCGCCGCCCGCATCGCCGCCGCCGTCCGCGCCGCCGCCCAAGAATAACCATTTGCAGACCCTGGTTCGTAACACGAACATTGGGCTGCGCTCGCTGACGGTTGGTGTTTAAGCACCGCTTCCGGTTTCGCCATGGAGTTTTACCGACCAACCCCGGGATTTCGGCGGGTCGTGACGACTTTAATCACATTGAATTAGCGGACTGTTAACGCCGGCTTAACGGAAGAACGGGTAGTCTCGGGGAAGTCATTAAACACCCCGTGCCTACATTCTTCACCAATCGTCTTCGACTAGTATTAACCCTGGTTGCCTGCTTCTGCGCCGCGCCGTTCCTGCTTGCCGCCCGACCCGCTCCTCCACCCGCCTCCCTCACCGAGGACGGCGCCCGCTTCGAGCAAATCGGCGCGCGCACCTTCCGTTGGATGTCCGTCCTGAAGATCTACGACGCCACCCTGCACCTCGGCACCGGCGAGACCAGCGCACGCATCTTCGCCGACATCCCCACCCGCCTCCAACTCCGCTATCACCGGGGCTTCACCGCCGCCGAAATCGTCAAAGGTGGGGAAGCCCTCCTCGCCCGCAACGCCGACACCGCCACCATCGCCGCACTCCGCGCTCGCCTCGACCTCATCAATCGCACCTACCGCGACGTCCAGCCCGGCGATAGCTACACCCTCACCTACGTCCCCGCCAACGGCACCACCCTGCGGCTCAACGGCGTCCCGCTCGTCACCATACCGGGCCACGATTTCGCCGCCGTCTACTTCCGTATCTGGCTCGGCAACGACCCCATCAGCCCGGCTCTCCGCGACGGCCTGCTCGGTCGTTGATGATCCACGCGCGCCCCTCTACCATGATCCTTGTCCTCCGCACTCTCTTCATACTTGTGCTCCTCGCCATGAGCTGGGGCACCGTGCGCGCCAGCCTAGCCCAAGCCTTGTTCGACATCCCGCCCGAAGTTTACCTCAACCCTTGGTTCCAGGTTACCCTGCTCGACGCCTACTTCGCCTTCTTCACCTTCTTCGTCTGGGTCGCGTGGAAGGAAAAACGCGTCTCCGTCCGCGTGCTCTGGGCCGTCGCCATCGCCCTCTGGGGAAACTTCGCCATGGCCGCCTACCTGCTCCGCGAGCTCTTTCGCATCCCTGTCCGCGCCGACCTCGCCGAGGTCTTTGCCACCCGCCGCGACGGCGGCCTGCTTTGGCCCGTCGCCTTCGTCGCCGTCGGCGTGGCCGTCTACCTACTCGGCGCCAAAAATCTCCTCTTCCCTTCCGCATGAACCCAACCGCTCCCGTCGCGCCGCCCACCTCCGTCGGGGCTCGCCCTTCGTTCTGGCGCCGCCGCCTCGTCACCCCGCTGACCGACTTGCTCACCCAGGGCGTCACCCCAGACAAACTCGCCGCCACGCTGGCGGTTGGCACGGTCTGCTCGTTCTTCCCCTTTCTCGGCACCACCGCCGCGCTGAATCTCGGCGTTGGCCTGTGGTTGCGCATGAACCAGCCCGTTCTCCAAACCCTCAACCAACTCCTCGGCCCGATTCATGTCGTCATGATCCTCGTCTACGTGCGTCTGGGCGAGATGCTCTGGCGCGCTCCCGAAGCCGATCGCTTCAGCATCGTCGATATGGTGCGCGCCTTCGCCGACCTCTCCTTCGGAGACTTCCTGCAACGTTTCGGCTGGGCCGGCGTCCACGCCTTCACCGCCTGGGCCCTCACCGCACCACTGCTCTTCGCCGTCCTCTACTTCCCGCTCCGCCCCCTCCTGCGCCGCTGCGCCCTCCGCCCTGCCGTTGCCTCATCATAAAAACACACCCGCCATGCCCGTCTATCTGCCGCCTCTCCTCGCCCTCGCCGGCCTGGCCGCCCTTTTCGCCCTCGCCTTTCGCGCCTGCCGCCGCCTCGACAACTACGGCTTTGTTGACGTCGTCTGGTCCTACGCCTTCGGCCTGCTCGCCAGCTTCTACGCGCTCACCGCCTCCGGCTGGCCCCCGCGCCGCATCGTGCTCGTGCTGCTCGTCGGATTTTGGAGCCTGCGCCTCGGCACCCATCTGCTCCGCCGTCTCGCCCAGCACCACCCCGCCGAAGACCCTCGCTACGGTGCCATGCGCCAACGCTGGGCCGGCCAGGTCGAGCGCCGCATGGCGGGGTTCTTCCAACAACAATCCGCGTCCGTCGTTGTCCTCGGCCTGCCCTTCCTGCTCATCGCCGCCAACCCTCGCCCCGCCTTCGCCCCGCTCGAGTCGGCGGCCGTCGCGCTGTGGGTCGTCGCCGTGCTGGGCGAAGCGATCGCCGATGCGCAGCTCGCCGCCTTCAAGCGCAACCCCGCTTCCCGCGGCCTCGTCTGCAACCGCGGCCTCTGGCGCTACAGCCGCCACCCCAACTACTTTTTCGAGTGGTTGATTTGGGTCGGCTACGGGCTCCTCGCGCTCGCGGCCCCTTGGGGCTGGCTCGGCCTCGTCGCCCCCGCCGCCATCCTTTATCTGCTTCTTCGGGTCACCGGCATTCCCCTCACCGAACAACAAACCATCCGCAGCAAGGGCGCGGCCTACCTGCGTTATCAACAAACCACCAGCGCTTTCCTTCCCTGGCCACCCAAGGCCTCGCCCGTAGTCTCCTCTCTATGAATACCAACTCCACCCTTGCTCTCCTCTACTCCCGACCGCGCCGCCGCGCCGCCCTCGCCCTGCTCGTCGCCGCCACCTTCTCGACCTTGCACACCGGCTGCCAAACCACGCCGTCCGCCGCCGGCTCCACCCGCCCGGAGCCTTTGCGCGCCATCGACCGCCCCATCGACCTCGCACGTTTCATGGGCGACTGGTATGTCATCGCCCACATCCCCACCTTCATCGAAAAGGAAGCCTACAACGGCGTCGAAACCTACCGCCTCGCCGAGGACGGCACCATCCCCACCACCTACACCTTCAACCAAGGCGGCTTCGACGGCCCGCTGAAAACCTACCGGCCGCGCGGCTTCATCCACAACCGCGAGACGCGCGCGGAGTGGCGCATGCGGTTCATCTGGCCCTTCAAAGCCGCCTACCTGATCGTGTATTTGGACGGTAACTACGAGACCACCATCATCGGCGTTCCCGACCGCGACTACGCCTGGATCATGGCGCGAAGCAAAACCCTCCCCGAAGCCCGCTATGACGAACTGGTCGCCGTGCTCGCCGAAACCGGCCACGACGTAGCCAAACTCCGCCGCGTGCCCCAGCGCTGACCCACCCGGATCAACTTATCCGGGATCATGCAGTTGTCCGGGTCGTATCGAGGCGATTTGACGGCACCTTTCGG
>CAYNUW010000176.1:0-7604 GCA_964400455.1 uncultured Akkermansia sp.
CAAGCCAGGAAAACATCGCCGATACCGCGCTGCACAAAGGTGGTCGTCGCACCGCGGGCGGCAGGATCGAGCACCGGCACATTACGATAGACGGCCCCGACGAATTTTTTGGCCGCTTCATGGTCGCCATTGTTCTTCTTCAACCCGTAGGCGTAGGCGGCGAGGTAGTTCCAGCGTGCACCACCCGATGTCTTTGGGTTGGGCGTCACCACCGCGACACCGGGCTTTACGATATCGTCCCAATCCTTGATCCCGAGGGGGTTGCCCTTGCGCACGAGAAAGACGATGGTGCTGGTGTAAGGCGACGAATTGTGAGGCAGACGCGTTTGCCAGTTGGCCGGAATCAGATTCGCCCGGGAATGCAGCACATCCACGTCGAACGCCAAGGCCAGCGTGGCGACGTCGGCGGCCAGACCATCGATGATCGCCCGTGCCTGCGAACCGGAACCGCCATGCGACTGTCGGATGCGCACCTCCTGACCGGTCTTGGCTTTCCAATGCGCCGTGAACGCGCGATTGAACTCGGTGTAGAGTTCCCGGGTGGGATCGTAGGAAACGTTAAGCAGCTCCACCGGACGCTGGGCCAAAGCCGCAGTCCCCAGGGCGAGAGCGGCAACCGTCGCCGCGATGGATTTCAAAAGAAACTTTGTATTCATTTTAAAGATACGTAATGGGTTTTAGGTTCAGCGAAAACGCCTCAGAAATTCAGCTGTAGGCGGGAAAAGACGGCGTTCTCGTCGGCGCGATCTGCACCGGCGGGGGCCCCGCCGTCGAAGATCGTCTTTTCGTAGTTTAGGACCGCTTTGATGTTACGGTTGAGATACCAGTTGAGCCCCAAGCCGTAGCTGGTTGCGGCGGTCACAGCGGAGGCGCGATCAGCGAACCGGGTGGCCGCGGTGCCGGCGAAGACAGCGTCATCAAAATCAATGCTGCTTACACGAGCCGCGATTTCAAAAGCCCCCCAGCCCTCGCTGCCGACCTTGAACGGCTTGGCCGGGGTCACGCCTGAGTAGGAAGCGTTTTCACCCGTCAGCACGTAGGTGCCTTGGGCAACCCAGGCGTCATGGGTGAAGGTCCGGGCATTGCCCGCGCGCGCTACTTCCTGCTCGGAAGAAACGTAGGAGCTCAGCAGGCCCAGCGGACCGTAATAATAGGTCGCTTGCGGCGAGAGGCGGGTATGCTTTCCCGTGGCGGCCACATTGGCGGACCAAGAGTGAATTCCGATCTGGCCATTGCTTACGTAATTGCTCGGCGCACCGCTGGTTTTGTCACCATGGGTGCCGGCAAGGCCAAACCCCAAACCGGCCAGCGGGGAATCCTTCTGCACAACAAAGGGAGTCAAAAACAGGCGGGCCGAGCCTTCGAGCGCGTCATCGGGGTTGGTAACCGAATTCTGGCCGTCGGTGACGCCATTGCCCACGGCGACGGCGTAGTTGACCCGGCTCTCGGACAGGGCTCCAGAAAGTTGCACGCCTATTTCGCGATTCGGCCCGAGGGTGGTCGGGTAGGCGCGTTCGATGAAGCTGATGGCGGCGCCGGATTGCAGGCGCTCCAGATCGAACGGACCCTTGAATTTACCGGCGGTGAAAACCAAGGCCGGGCTGTGGTTGTAACTGATGGTGGCGTCGAGCAATTGGAAGTTGCTGCCGGCCAATTCTGGGGTGACGCGGAAACCAAACTTCTCCTGGAAGGTGCCTTGGATGGTCGGACGCACCCGACGGAACTGGAAGCCATCCTTGCCGACATCGGCGTCGTCGTTGTCGTAATACCGGAAATCCGCATGGACCAGGGCCCCGACGCGAAAATTGAAGTTTTTATCACCGGAGGTGACGGATAAACCTCGATCACCAAGGGCGATGACCGGCGCGGCTTTGGCGGCGGCCGCCGCAGTCTCGTCCTTGATCTCTTGGTTGCGCTCGAGGACGCGGAGCTTCTGGTCGAGCAGACGTATCTGCTCGCGCAAGGCGGCTACGTCGTCAGACGAAGCGGCGGACTGCGCCTGCGCCGTAAAGGGCGCGAAGGCGAGGACGGTGAAGGCGGCGGCGTAGGCCGCGGCGCGAGTGGTGTGATGGTTCCTCATGGGAGACGTGGTTTGTTTGGTCTTTATGCATGGGAACTTCCCGTGGTCGGGTCAGTCGGACTGCTGTGCTAATTATCTGGATACAAGCCCTCCGCAGGCGGCGGTAGGGAAAGGAAGAACACGAAACGTGAGATGCTTCGGAAAAAGAGGGAACGAGACGGTCGTCGGCCTCAATCGTCGCGACCGCCGCCGCCCAGTCGGGTCTTTTCGGTGCGCTCGATCTGGGTGACCTTGCCGTCGTGAACGACGATCTGGACCACCCCAAAACGCAGGCCCTCGACCTTGGCGCGCACGATGGCGAGCCAGTCGGGTAACGCGGAGGAGGCGGGGGAAGGGGAAGTGGTGGAGCTCATGGCTAGGGAGGAAACGTGCCCGGCGGCGTGGCTCGGGCGGGTAAGGGAATTGAGTTAAATGGTGTAATCGGGCAGGAGTTCGGACAGCAGGCCCTCGACTGGAGCCAGTCGGCGAGTGGAGGCGGCGGAGCGGCGCCGAACGGGCGTTGGCGCGCGCTCCAATGGCATTCGGACGGGGCCGCGCTTATCGGCGAAGGGCAGCGGCAAGGAGTCGCGGCGCAGTTTGCGCAAAGTCACCTCCACGACATCGGCCAGGGTGTAACGATCCAAGATTCCTGCGATGGCGTTGCGCACATCCAGCATCAGCATGCGCAAGCCACAATGATCCTCATCGGGACAACTGCACTTTTCGTAAGCGGTATGACTGACGCAACCAATCGGGGCCAGCGGACCATCGATGAATCGCACCACCGAACCGATCGTGATTTCGCTCGCCGGCCGCGCGAGGCGGTAGCCGCCGAACTTGCCGCGTTGAGCGGAGATGATGCCCGCCGCCTTAAGCTCCTGCATGATCTGCTCCAGAAACTTGATCGGAATGATCTCTTTGTCCGCCAGCTCAGTGACCTGCACCAACTCCCTACCCACCTCGCGGGCGATGCCGAGGTCGATCAGGGCGCGGAGCGCATATTCACCTTTTTTAGAGAGCTTCATGGACTTTTCGATACCACATCTATTCAGTAGGATTTAATCAAGCCCGAATTCATACTTTTTCAGTATGATTTGTAATTATATTATATAAATAGTTTTATGTAATTAAAACGCATGAACGTGCCACGAAAAAAATTCCTCATCAGGAGGTGGTCGCCGACTTCGACGCTTGAGCGCTTTTTCACTATCAGATAGAAGACTGCACCATGTTAATCGCCCCTACCCTGCGTCGACTTGCAGCGGTCTTCGCTAAGCAGCGCCGCCTCTGCGGGCGGTTGCTTCTAGTCTTGGCCGGTCCAGTTCTCGCCCAGAATGACCAAGTCGTTATCAACGAGGTTTATCACTCGGCCCCGGGAAACCAGCGCTCCGAGTTTGTCGAGCTGTTCAACCCCGGCACCACCGTCGCGGACCTATCGCACTGGTCCTTCACCAAAGGCATCACTTACGCGTTTCCCGCCGGCACCACCCTGGCTCCCGGAGCCTACCTGGTCGTGGCGCTGGATCCGGTGGTTTTTGCGGCGGATTTCGGCTTCACTCCACTCGGCCCCTTCGACGGCAAATTATCCGGCGACGGCGAGGAGATACGGCTCGTCAACTCCTTGGGCGGGACGGTGGACAGTGTCGATTACGGGGTCGAGTTTCCCTGGCCGGTGAATGCCTCGGGCGATGGTCCGTCCATCGAGCTCATCCACCCCTCGCTCGACAATAATCTCGGCGGTTCCTGGCGCGCCGCCGTGAGCCCGGCCCCCCTCCCCGCGCTCACCTACGTGTCGGCGGCGGCGACGGAGTGGATCTGGCGGCGCGGCACCAGCGAGGCCTCGACGCCGACCACCGCCTGGCGCTTGCTTAACTTCAGCCCGGACGCCACCTGGTCGAACGCCACCTTGCCGATCGGTTTCGGCGTCATCGACAACGGTCTCACCCTCAACACCACGGTTGCCGGCATGCAGAACAGCTTCAGCAGCTTGTTTCTGCGCAAACAATTTACCATCGGGAGCGGCGAAGTTCCCGACCTGCTAAAACTGCGCTACACCATCGACGACGGCGTGATCATCTGGATAAACGGCGTCGAAGTCGTGCGCTACAACGTCGGAGCCGGTAATCTGGCCTACAACGCCCTCGCCACCACCTTCAACACCGAGGGCATCTGGTATGAAACCATCCTGAACAACGCGTCTGCGTTTTTGCGCGCCGGCGAGAACCTGATCGCCGTCCAAGTTTTTAACAACGCCCTGAACAGCTCTGACTTGGCCTTCGATCTCGATCTGTCCCGACCACCCGCGACCGCCAGCTCCAGCCGCCGCCCCACCCCGGGCCGCGTAAACAGCGTGTATTCCACCGTCGCCCCGCCCCAGGTCCGGCAGGTCGCTCACACCCCGAAGCAACCCACCTCCGCCGATCCCATCGTCATCACCGCCAAAGCCACCGACCCCGACGCCATGGGCGGCATGCTCCTGCGCTATCAACTCGTGGCGCCCGGCGCCTTCATCCCCGCTCGTTTCCCCCGCAGCCGCGACGAAATCCTCGCCAATCCGGCCGGCGAGCGCCCGCTTAATCCCGCCTTCGAAGCCGAGGCCAACTGGGCCTCCGTGACCATGCTCGACGATGGCCAGGGGGCCGATGCCCTCGCCGGAGATTTCATCTACACCGCCACCATCCCGGCCCAGCCGCACCGCACGCTCGTGCGCTATCGCCTCGTGGCCACCGACGCACTCGGCGCCTCGGTGCGCCTTCCCCTGCCCGACGACCCTTCGTTGAACTTCGCCTGCTTCGTTTACAACGGCGTGCCCGACTACGTCGCCTCCAGCGCGTCGGTCGCCCCCACCGGTCCGGGCACGGTCTGGCCGTCCGCTCTGCTCACCTCCGTCCCCGTCTATCACTGGCTGATCCGTCCGGCCGACATGGCCGCCCTGCAAGCCTACGAGACGAGCCAGCAATTCACCAACAACGGAACCGACGCGGAACTCGCCGCTCGCCGGGTCGAGGAGTGGGAAGGCGCCTTCGTCGCCGACGGCGTGGTCTACGACCACGTGCGGGCCCGCCTGCGCGGCGGCAACAGCCGCTACGGCGACTTCGACAACCTCTTCCCCCGCGGCAAACGCCACTACAAATTCAAGTTCAACGACGGACGCCTCTTTCAGGCCCGCGACGAAAACGGCCAAGCCTATCCCGGCAAATGGAAGACGCTCGCCACCAACCGCATGTTCGGGACCAAGGGCGGCAACGGTTGGGGTTTGCCCGAGGAGATAGGCGGCATCCTTTGGCGCAAACTCGGCGTGCCCGCCGCCGAGACCCACTGGTTCCACTTCCGCGTCATCGACGCCGCCGCCGAAGCCGCCACCCAATACTCCGGCGACTTCTGGGGCATCATGCAGGCCGTCGAGGAATACGACGGCACCTTCCTCGAAGCCCGGGGCATGACCAAGGGCAACCTTTACAAAATGTCCGACTGGATCTGGGACGCCGACCGCCAGCGCCGCTACCAATCCCCCGACATGGTCGCCGACGGCTCCGAGTTTAACAACATCCGCGATAACCTCCATGGCGGCCAGACCGCCGAATGGCTCCGCCGCCACGTCAACTATGACAAATGGTATCGCTACTCCGCCGTCGCCGAGGCCATCCGCCACTACGATCTCTTCCCCTACACCGACGACATCCGCCACGCCCTGAAAAACCTCGCCTGGTATTTCGAACCCGTCGGCGACGACCCTTCGCGCGGCCTCTGCTGGTTCCTGCCCTACGACTGGGACGCCAGCTTCGGCCCCAGCTTTAACAATGGCTGGGACCACGCCAACAACGCCCTCTACGGCTGGGATAGCTCCACCCAAAACGGCATGGCCTACGTCAATAAGCCGACCATGAAAATCGAGCACCGCAACGTGCTCCGGGAGTTTCGCGACCTCGTCTGGCAGCCCGATCAAATCAACGGCCTCATCGATGATCGCGGCAACGTGATCGCCGAACTCTACAAGGCCGACATGGACCGCTGGCGCAACGCCCCCGTCAGCCAAGGCACCGAATACGCCAACACCATCACCATGCCGGCGAAAAAGGCCGACATGAAGGCCTTCGCCTTCACCGGTTGGAGCGGCTCCAGCGGCCCGGCCGTGGGCGCCGGCGGCCGAGGCGCCTACCTCGACACCCTCGCGGACGGCCCCGACGCAGGTCTCCTTCCCAACCGCCCCACCATCGCCTACGCCGGCTTGGCCGGGCACCCGGTCAACGGCATCAGCTTTTCCTGCTCCGCCTTTTCCGACCCCCAGGGCGCCGGCACGTTCGCCGCGATGCAGTGGCGCGTCGGCGAAATCGAAGACCCCTCCGCCCCCGCCTACGATCCCGCCCGGGATTTTATCATGGAGATAGACCCCGTCTGGGAGTCGGGCACGCTCCAAACCTACGGCGCCAACGTCTCTCTCCCCACCATCGCCCTGCGCACCGGCCGCACCTACCGGGCCCGCGTGCGGATGCAGGACAACACCGGCCGCTGGAGCCACTGGTCCCTGCCCTACCAATTCACCACCACCGCTCCGGACACCCTGACCCTCTTGCAACAAAACCTGCTCATCACCGAAATCATGTATAATCCCGCCGGCCCCGCGCCCGTCGGCGGCTCGGAACAGGACTACGAATACATCGAACTGCGCAACTTCAGCGCCGACACCACGCTCGACCTCACCGACGTGCGCTTCACCAAGGGGGTCGATTTTGACTTCTCCGCCGGCACCATCACCTCTCTCGCGCCCGGAGCCTTTGTCCTCGTGGTCAAAAACCGCGCCGCCTTCGAAGCCCGTTACGGCACCGCCCTGCCCGTCGCCGGTGCCTGGAATGCCACCGACAACCTCAGCAACGGCGGCGAACAACTAAAACTCTCCTTCGGCGCCGGCCTCGCGATCCACGACTTCGTTTACGACGACGTCGCCCCCTGGCCCCTCGCCCCCGACGGCACCGGCCCCTCGCTCGTCCTCCGCGATCCGTCCTCCCGCCCCGCGCCGGGCGACGGTGCCAACTGGACCGCCAGCCAGTCACCCCAGGGCTCCCCCGGCTCCGCCGAGCTGACCGGCTTCGCTCTCTGGATGCTCGAACGCGGACTCTCCAATCCCCACGCCCCCAGTCCGGCCACCGGGCTCGATCAGCTGCAATACTACGCCTTCGGCGGCGACCTCGCCGCTCCCGGCGCGCGCCTGACTCCCCAAGTCTCCACCCTCACCCTGCCCGACGGCGGCCGACACCTCCTGTTGACCTACCGCCGGCGTATCGATCTGAGCGAGGTCGTCGTCTACCCGGAGGTCTCCGACGACCTGCAAACCTGGACCGCCGACGCGCTGGAGGTGACCGAGCTGGGTGATCCCGCCGCCAACGCCGACGGCACCGAAACCGTGACCGTGGTCGTGCTCGACGCCCTCGGCGGCCAGCCCCGCCGCTTCGTCCGCCTGCGCGTGACCATCGCCCCCTGAGCCGGGATCATTCAGCCTAAATACGGCAGTCGGACGGCGGAGTATCGCGCAAGGTGTTGAGTCGAT
>CAYNUW010000177.1:0-1625 GCA_964400455.1 uncultured Akkermansia sp.
CGACCGAGACCGTGCGCACCCTCTACCTGCCGGAAAACACGGCGCACGGGCCGAGGGCTCGGGCGATCGAAGTGCGTCTGGGTATCACCGACGGCATCCGCACCGAGGTTCTTGGGGGTTTGGAAGAGAACGCGCAGGTGATTGTCTCGGTGCGAAATCCGGCCGGGGAAGTTGCCGCGGTGGCGACCGGATCGGGTGCAGCCAACCCCTTCGCTCCGAACATGGGGCGCCGCCGTTTATGAGCGCCGGCCCAACCAAGCCGCCGGTCGTCCCGGTGGTGCAGCTGCGTGATATCCGCAAGACCTATCGCACGGGTGAGCTCGAGGTGCACGCGGTGCGGGGTGTTTCGCTGGATATTGAGGCGGGCGAGTTTGTGGCCATCATGGGCGCATCCGGTTCGGGCAAGAGCACCCTGATGAACACGCTGGGCTGTCTGGACCGGCCGACGTCGGGCGCTTACCTGCTTGATGGGGTGGACGTTTCTGGTCTGGAGCGTTCAGAGCGCGCGGATTTGCGTAACCAGAAGCTGGGTTTCGTTTTCCAAGGGTTCAACCTGCTGGCGCGCACGACCGCGCTGGAGAATGTGGAGCTACCGATGCTGTATGCCCCCAAGCGACCGGATTCTGCAGAAATGAAACGGCGGGCCTTGGCCGCGCTGGACATTGTTGGTTTGGCCGACCGGGCGGATCATCTTCCCTCCCAGCTTTCCGGCGGGCAACAACAGCGGGTGGCGATCGCGCGGGCGTTGGTCAACGAGCCCCGCCTGTTGTTGGCCGACGAGCCGACGGGCAATCTGGATTCCAAGACTTCGGTCGAGGTGATGGGAGTTTTTCAGCGGCTTAACGAGCAGGGTATCACCATTGTGATGGTCACGCATGAGCTGGATGTGGCGAGTTACTGCAAACGCATCCTGGTGGTGCGGGATGGCCGGGTGGTGCGTGATGAGCCCGTAGCCGGGCGTTTGTTGGCCTCGGTGGAGTTGGAGCGACTGCGTGTCGCCGAAGCGAACGCGAAGCTGACGGCTGGGTGACGGAGGCGAGCGCCGCTGGCGGGCGCTACTTCTCGGTCATGATGTGGGAGCCGTCCCAGTCAGGGCCGGGAGGCTGGGCGCGGTAAACGGGGATAAGCTTGAGGTAGATCTCGGAGGGGTTGGCCGAGATGCCGGCGGCTTTGTCGATCTGGTTGCCCTCGAGCGCCGCTGACTCTCTGAATGCTGTTTCGGCTCCGTCCCAGTCCCGGGCGTAGAAACGGGCCAGACCGGTCTCGAAGCGGGCGATGCAGTCCAGATCCTGGTCCCGGATGTCCTCGCGTAGGCCGTAAAGCTCGTGGATGGGCACACCGGTCGACCGGCCTTTGACCACGACTTTGCCGAGCTGGCGAAAGACGACCCGTTTGTTCTCGTCCAAGGCTTCGCAAGCGGCGCGGGTGGCGTCGGTGCACATGGTGAAGGCGCCCCAGGCTTTGGCCCCGGATTCCATGCGGGCGGCGAGGTTCACGGTATCGCCCATCATGGTGTAGCTGAAGCGGGAGGCGCTGCCCATGTTGCCGACCACCGCGCGGCCGGTGTTGAGCCCGATGCGAGTGCGCAGACGGTGGACGAGTTCGGGCCAGGGGCGTTCGGACTC
>CAYNUW010000177.1:1635-7577 GCA_964400455.1 uncultured Akkermansia sp.
CGCGGCGTTGCACCCGCAAGGCGGCGACGCAGGCGCGGTGGGCGTGGGGAGGCAGGGCGAGTGGCGCGCCATACATGGCGACCACGGCGTCTCCGATGTATTTGTCGAGGGTGCCGCCCTCGGCCTGGACGATGTCGGTGCAGGCGGTGAGGTATTCGTTCATCAGCTCGACCAGTCGGGCCGGGGGGAGCACCTCGGAGAAGCTGGAGAAGGAGACGATGTCGCTGAAGTAGGCGGTGATTTCCTCTTCGACCCCGCCCAAGGTGGGTTCCTGGCCGGCGTCCACCATCTGGCTGACCACAGCGGGGGCGAGGTAGGCTCCGAACAGGCCCTTGATTCGGTTTTTTTGGCGTTGGGCGATGATGAGTTGGACGGCCACGCCGGCGAAGGCGGCGCTGAGGGCGGAGCCGACGGGGGCGATGAGGGGGAGAACGATGTCGGAGCGGGCGAAAAGTGAATAGGCTAGAACGACGTAGCCAACCAGAGCGGCCAAGGCCAGGCTACGCAGCAAGGCGGCGCGGCGGCCCTCGAAGCCGACAAAGAGTCCGGTGACCAAGGCGGTCAGGCCGATGGTGAGAGCGGGTAGGGCCCAAGGGGGCGGGTGATGCAGGAAACGACCGGCAACGATGGTTTTGAGCATGTTGCCGTGCACGCCGACCTTGGGCACGGGCACGGAGTCGAAGGGGGTGACGGCGAGGTCCTGGAAGAGATTGTCCACCGGACCGATCAGCACGACGGCGTCTTTGAAAAACCCGTCGGCGAAGTATTCACGCCCGGCGGCCTGGAGCTCCGCGTCATCCGAGGCCAAGGCGTCGATGGCGGCGTAGACTTGGGCTAGGCTGACGCGAGGATTGCGCTCGTCGTCTATCCACCGGGAGAACCAGTTGATGGAGGTGAACTGGCCATCGCGCAAGGGTATGCGGCTGAGCGTGGCGCCATCGGGCGCCACGAGCTCCGCGTGGTCGGGGGAGATGCGCACGGCGTCTTCGGTCAATTCCCAGTGGAGGCGGGCGAGTTCGAGCGAGATGTGGCGATAGACCCGGCCGGGGACGGGAGCGAAGAGCGGGATTTCGCGCACTTCACCTCGCAGGGTATCGATGAGTCCGATGTTGGGTGGAGTGAAGGTGAAGGGGCCTTGGGACCATTCGGGTAACTCCGGTGGGTCCTGGGACTCGGCAGGGCCGCGGACGAGGGGGAGCTCGCGCGGGATCATCCGGCCATCGGGGCCGGGTTTCCAGCCGGAGGCGTAGCTGGCGGCGAGCACGACGGGGGGTTTTTGAAAGAGATAACGGCCGAACTCGGCATGGCCTTGGGCGTGGCGTTCACGGTCTGCGATGTTCGGGATGCCGGTGTTGGAAAAAACCACGTCGATCCCGACGGCCTTGGCGGCGCCGTGGGTCAAGAGGGCTTCGCTTACCTTTGAGAAGATGCTGCGATCCCAGGGGAAGGCACCAAGGTCGGTGAGGGCTTCGGTGTCGATGTCGACGTAGACCACCCGCAGAGGAGCTTCGATCGGACCGCGGACGCGAAAACGGGAGTCGAGGGTGAGATTTTCGAGGGGGCGCAGGGTTCCCGTCTGGTGCAGAAGCAACCAGAGCAGGGAAACCGCGATTAGACCGAGGTAGAGCCAACCGAACCGGGGCGACGCTCGTAAAGTGGGGCCGGATTTCTTCACGAACCTGATCAAGCGCTGGTCCGTGAACGGAGCAATGCGCGATTGTGCGCGACTGTTAAAATTTGTGAAACGGTTTCGGGTGGAGTAACCGGAACGAACTACACTCGGTTAACCTACGGTCCTACGTCGACCATGCTTGGCAGCGAAACTGAGTGTCCGTCGTTTCGCGCAAACCGGACTGATACCAATCCCATTCGGCATTTAGACTTTCTATCAGCCTAATTTTTTGACCACAGAGATCACGGATAACACCGATAAAAAGGACTTTGTATCGATCCGTGCCCATCCGTGGTTAAAGTCTGAAAGCTTGGGGTGTTTGGTATGAGGCGGAGCGTGTTGTCTCGAACACGCGGACGCGGGTCAGGGCTGCGGATCTGTGCGGTAGAGCCGGGGGGACGTGGGCGTCGGAGGGGCCGCCGTCAGCCGATTAGGGACAATCGGCTCCGCCGTGGGTCACAGAGGGGGCCCGGCTTCAGGGGGCCAGCGTGACCGATCCGAGGGTGGTGCTGCCTTTGCGGGCGAGCATCTCGACCAAGCGTTGGATTTCGAGTTCGGCGTTACGTTTACGAACCTGGGCTGCTTCGACGGAGAGGGCGAGGTCGAGATTGGCGCGGCGCGCGGATTCGACTTCGGAGCGAAGGGTGGCGAGACGGGATTCCAGTGCCTTGAGTTCGACGGCGTTCTTCTCGGTTTGAGCGCGGTAGGTCTTGGTATCGGTCTCGATTTGGGCGCCGACGGCGGCCCATTTGGCGGCCTTTTCGTCTTCCTTGCGCTTTTCTTCAGCCAAGCGTTCGGCGGCGCGGCGGTCGGCGTCTTCCCGGGCTTGGCGTTCCGCCTCGGCTTTTTTGGCCGCTTCCTCGGCGGCGGCTTTTTCCGCGGCTTGGGCGGCGGCGGCGGCGGCGACCTTGGCGGTCTGGCGGTGCTGGTAGTAGAGACCGCCGAAGAGGAGGGTCAGGACGACCGGGACCAGAATGTAGAGCTTTTTCATGGTGGAGGGACGATCGGGCTGGGGGCCTTACTTGGCGGCTGTGGTGGTCGTGGGCGTGGGCAGGTTAAGGCGAGTGAGCACGTCCTGAAGGGTGCGGGCGTTGGCTTCGGCCTTGGTCACAAAGGCGTCGAGGAACACGCGCTCGGCGGAGGCGGCTTTTTGTTCGGCCTGGAGTTTGGCGAGGGTGGCCTGTTCGGCTTCGATGTCTTTCTGCAGACGTTCGATCTGACGGGCGGTTTTTTCCTGCTCGCGGAAGGCTTGATCGCGGGCGTCGACGGCGACCTGCCGTTCGGCGCGCTCGGCTTGTTCACGCGCTTCCTTGGCGGCCTTCTCGGCCTTGCGTTTTTCGGCGGTGGCGATGGCGTCGGCCATGGCTTGGCGGCGGGCCTCTTGCTCGGCCTGGAGTTTGGCATCGAGCGCGGCCTGGGTCTCGGCGGCTTTACGGGCTTCGCGTTCCTTCATGCCACCGCGGTGGGAGGCGTAGAGGCCGACGAAGGCGAGGGTGGCGAGCAGAGGAGCGAGGAAGTAAACTTTTTTCATGACGATCCGGAGGAGAGTTCGTGGTTCAGCCTGCCTGCAGGGCCCGGCGGGCGGCGAGGGCGTCGGCGATGGCGCGTGCGAGGGGTTCGAGGGTCTTTTCCGGCACACCGCCGGCGGAGCGGGTGCGGTCCACCCAGGTCTGGGCGTCCTCGTAGCGCTGTAGTTCGTAGGCGAGGTAGGCGAGGTAGAGGCTGATCTGGCCGGGTTGTTCCACGCCGGTTTTGCCGAAGGCAGAGCTGGCGCGTTGGTAAGCGGCGTCGCCGTCGCCGGTCTGGTGGAGGAACTGGGCGAAGGTGAACTCGAGGGCGCCGTCCTGGGGGAACTTGGCTACGGCGCGTTCCAGGGTCGCGCGGGCGCGGTCAGGGCGGTGCGTTTGCTGGTGGGCGGAAACGAGCAGTTCCCAGTTGCGTTTGGAGTCTTCGAGGGTGCCGTCGGCCAAGCCCTGTTCGAGGAGTTCGGCGGCGCGTCCGTAGTGCTGGAGATTAAACAGGATGGCCACCACGGTGTAGCGATCCTTGGGGGTGGAGAGATGGCCGTGGGCTTGGGCGCGCTCCAGGACTTGAAGGGCGCGCAGATTGAGCCGGTTGGCGCTGGCGGGATCCTTGGTTTCGGCGGCGGCGCCGAGGTAGATGGCCTGGAGCTGGCTCCAATGGGAGGCGTTTTTCGGATCGCGGGCGGCGAGTAGTTCGAGGAGTTCGGCGGCGGCGAGGTTTTGGCCGAGCTGCAGGTGGCAGGCGATCTGGAGCGATACGATTTGGGTGTCGAGGCTCGGCTTGAGCAGGAGGGCTTCGCGGGCTTGATCCAGAGCCTGGGCAAGGCGGGCGGGGTCCGGCTTGGCATCGAGAGTGCCTAAAGTGTAGTGAAGGGCGGCGGCGAGAGCGCGGATGTCGGCTCCGCCGCCCGGGCTGAGGCCCAGCCACTTGTCGGCGTAGGCGAGGGCGGCTTCGTAGCCGGCTTTTTGCGCGACGGGTTCCTTGGTTTCGGCAGCGAGTTGGTAACGCAGTTGGGCGAGCAGTCCGATCAGTTCGAGTTTGGCCGCGAGGTCGGCAAAGTTGGGGTTGCCGTCGGCGAGGGCGAGGGTGCGCTCGAGGGGGGCGACGGCGTCGGCGAGTTGATTTTGCGTGAGCAGGATCTGCGCTTCGATTTGGGAGAGGACAAACTGATCGAAGGTGCCGGGGCGGGCGTCGACCGCGAGGGAACGGATCAAGGCGAGCGCGGCGGGGTAGTCCTTGGCGTCGAGCAGCGGACGGAGCTTGGAGAAGCCGGTCGAAGTTTTTTCGGAGATCTCCTTTTTGGGCAGCTCGGCGGTTTGGGCAAAACCCGACGGAGCGGCGAGAGCGAGCAGGAGGGCGAGCGGGAGGGCGCGCAGACGAGGAAAGAGCGGCATATCAGTCCGAATTGAGGGTGAATGCGATGGCTTGGCGCACGCGGGTGTTTTGGGCGGCGCCGCCCTTGCGGCCGGGTTTAAATTTCCAGCGTAAGACGGCGTCGATGGCGGCCTGTTCGAAGGCCGGGTGGCTGGATTGGATGATGGCGGGTTCGCGCACGTTGCCGGAAGTATCGACGATGAACTCGACGATAACGTCTCCCTTGATGCCGGCGCGGCGCATTTCAAACGGGGTGATGGGATTGGTGCGCACGATGGGGCGCGGTTTTTCGTCGAGGTCGGCCAGGTTAAAGACGTTGGTGAAAGCGCTGGTGCGGGCGGCGGTGGGGGGCGGACCGACCGGGATGACGATCGGGCCCGAGGCGCGGTTCAGGCCAGGAGGCGGCGGAGCTTGGATGCGTTGGACAAAAGGGGAGTCGATGACGGCGGAAGGCACGTCGGTCTGCATGGGCGGGGCGAGGTCGGCGACCTCGGTGGGGGCTTCTTCACCGGGAAGGGCCTCGACCACTTCGGGTTCCTCCGGTTCGGGTGGTGGAGGCGTGAGCACCTCGATGGTGGGAATCTCCTCTTCAACGGCGGCAGCCGTTTCGGGGCTCTTTTTGAAGAGGTAGCCGCTGAAGGCCACGCCGCCGTGGAGAAAAAAGGAGACCAGAATGGCGATAATGAGGTCGCGTGACATGGGAGGTATCAGCGGCCGGTGGGCCGGTAGGCGGTCTCGATGGTGACGGTGGAGATGCCGGCGAGGCGGACCTCGTCGAGCACGCGGATGACGGCTCCGTAGCGCGCGCGGTCATCGCCGGAGACGAGGACGCGGGGGGTGGCGACGGCGCTCTTGTAGGCGACGAGGCGGGGTGCGATTTCAGTGAGCCCGATGAGTTCTTTGTTCCAGTAGGCGGTCCCTTCGTCCGAGACTTGGATGACCACGGACGTATCTTCGTCGGCTTTGGAGGCGTTGGCGCTGGCCTGCGGCAAGGTGACCGGTATGGATTGAATCTTGTTCAGCGAGAGGGTGAAGAGAACGAAAGTGGCCAGCAGAAAAAAGATCACGTCGATCAGGGGGATGATCTCGATACGGGCTTTTTTGGCGGGCGCGAGTCCGGGAGGGTCTTGAAAAATGGAGGACATCGTCGGCGCGGTCAGTCGTTGCGGATGCGGGTTTCGATCAACACCTTGGTGATGCCGGCCTTGCGGACTTCATCCACGACGTAGCGCACTTGGGCGAAGAGAGCGTTTTCGTCGCCGTTGACCAAGACGCGGGGATCCTCCGAGGTTTGTTTGAAGGCCTGGAGTCGGATAAGAAATTGATCGAGCGTGATGAGTTCCTTGTCCCAGCCGAGGGTGCCGTCGTCGCG
>CAYNUW010000178.1:0-7569 GCA_964400455.1 uncultured Akkermansia sp.
ATACGAGATAATCCCCCCACCATCACCCCACCTCCTAGCCGCACAAACTGATGCACGGCCGCGCCACCGCCCACAAAGGTAAACGCTCCCACCTCGACATGCCCGGCCAACAAGGCGTTGTTGGCCAGAACCACGTCATCAGCGACCACGCAATCGTGCCCGGCATGACTGCCCGCCATAAAAAAACAACGGGCGCCAAGCTTTGTCGCCCCACCTTCGTGAATGGACCGGTTAAGCGTCACATTCTCCCGGATGACCGTGTCGTCCCCGACCTGCACGAACGATGGGGTGCGCCGATCAAACTTCAAATACTGCGGATCCCCCCCGACGACCGCGCCCGGGTGCACCACCACACGATCCCCCAGAATCGCATGCCGGGTCACGACGGCATGGGCCATAATCTCGCAGCCTTCGCCCAGGCTGGCTCCATCCTCCACCACCGCAGTCGGATGTATCATGTGCATAAGGACTCCTAAAGATTTCCACCGGTGGTTTAGCCGATAAGTTTACTCAACCGGGTGCGGTAGCGTTTGGATAACGCAATGTTCGCCTCCATGCCTCCGGGCAGGTTCTGACTGGTGACCAGTGGCAACTCGTGGCCGTGATCGCGCAGCCATTCGAGCACATCCAGCATCAAAAGATTGAGCAAGGTGCACCCGATCAGGGTGGAGGTCGGCCCCGCAAAACGGCCAGGCACCACTTCCGTAATGGCGTCACCCGTCACTCCGAGGTTGTCCAACACGTAATCGGCGATCGCGTGCAGGTTCTTCCCCCCGGGATGGACGGTCGCGGCGGAGCTGCTCATCGCCACCGAAGTGAGCCCGACCACCGTCAAGCCCCGGTTCTTGGCGTAGAGCGCAACCTCGATGGGAGAAGCGTTTTTGCCGGAATTGGAAATCACGATGACCGTCTCACCCGGCAAAAAACCATAATGGTGATCGTGGCGCTGGGCCAGGCGGGTGCCGTAACCAACCACGTTCTCCGAAAACCCATAGCCCGGGTCAAACAGACCGGTAACCGGCATGAGGCCACCGGCCCGTCCGATCACTTCCCGCGCGATCATCTCCGAGTGGCCGGAACCAAACATGTGCAGCACGCCGCCTCCCGCAATGGAGGCACCGATGATCGGCACCAAGGCCGCGATGGTCGGAGAGTTTATCTCGCGAGCCCGATCAAGCAGTGCGGTGGCGGTGGCGTAATAAGCGTCGGAAAGTGGCATACGGCGACACCCTATGACGATGCGCCCGCAGCGAATTACGATTGGAAAATGCACGCTAACCGCTGCATCGCCCGCTAAAATAGCACCGTGGCGCTGATCGAACCGAAAACCTGGCTGTCCACCTGCCCCTTGAACTCCTTGGTGCGGTAGGCTTGCGCGTAACGAAACTGCGCCCACGGGGTGCTCCAACCCAAGCCCGCGTAAAGGTCGGCCACCCAGGGCTCTTTGTCGATCGAGGGCCCGTCCCTGAAAGTGTTCCCATCCAAAGTAAGGTCCCGAACCACTCCGCGGCCATCGCACGCCGCAAACAAAAACCAGCCCCACTTCGCCCGGTATCGGTCCGGATTGGAGTCGCCGGTGGGTCGTATCAGGTTGCTGCCAAAATCAGCGGGCAGGCGCCAACCCGCGCGCACCTCCGCACCCAGGTTTGCGTAGGTGAACACATTACCCGCAGAAACTCCCACGTGTGGTATAAACTCCGCTCCCCACCCCGCGCGCGAACCATCGGTCGAAAACCGATAGCGCCGCTCGTAAACCAGATTCGCCCCCGGCTCATCGCCGATTTGTCGCGCCCAGCCCTCGGCATGAGCGACGTTGATCAGGTCGTGAAACCCGTTCTGCGTCTGCTCACCGAGCGCAGACGGGCCGACGATACCGAGGTCCAAGGCAAAAACATCCAAGCGGGCGGCACGTCCCCCCAGCGCATCCAGGTTGATCACATGCAGCGCCACGCCCGCATAGAGCCAGGCCGCGTAGGGCCGGTCCTGTGGTTGATAAGCCGTCGTGGCCGTATCCACCGGCGTGTAAAGATTCTGCCCGAGCGAGAGCCCGACTTTGTAGCCACTGCCGTCCGGCACAATCCGACCAAGTCTCCGGGCCAACCAACGCGCGGGCGCCGGCGAGTCCTCACCCGTCAACGAGGACAAATCACCCGTCAGATAAGAGATCTTCAACCCGTTCGTGTAGGCCTGATCCGTTCCAGCGAAATACTTGTCGTTTTCCGAGTAGAAGGTGAGCGACCCGCGATGGCTTTCCGCCGCCACCGCTTCGGCCCCGCCGAAAACCGTCATGCCCACCATCACCACACCTGACCACGTATGTCGCATAGGGTTGAAATTTATCACACCTGAGCCTGCCAGCGACCGTAGATCCCGCAGGGCAACACCGACGCGCCACGATCCGCCTGGATGGGCAGACCGACTTCTCCCGCAGTGATGCCACCGCCCGCCCGGGCGCCGAGCAAAGCTTGCAGCAAGTTCGCGACCACCGTCGGCGACAGTCGGGCGGTATACGCGTTGATCAGGAAAAACAAAGGCTCCGGTGTCAGCACCTCGCGACAGGCCAGCAACAACTCCCACAAACTATCTTCCAGCTTCCACATCTCTCCGCCCGCACCTCGCCCATAGGTGGGCGGATCCATGATGATCGCATCGTAGCGCCGCCCCCGCTTGATCTCACGCCGCACAAACTTCAGGCAGTCGTCGACAATGTAGCGCACCGGCGCGTCGGCCAGACCACTCAGCCCCGCATTATCGCGACACCACTTCACCATGCCCTCCGACGCGTCCACGTGCGTGACCGCGGCCCCCGCCTTGGCGGCCGCACACGTGGCCGCTCCAGTGTAACCGAAAAGATTCAGCACGCTGATCTCGCGCCCCTCCTCCACCCCGCGTTTGATCAAGGCCGACGACCACTCCCAATTCACCGCTTGCTCGGGAAAAAGCCCGGTATGCTTGAAACTCGTCGGCTGGATGCGAAAGGTCAGGCCCAGCCGCTCATAACCGATCGTCCAGTGGTCGGGCGGTTGCTTGCGAAACTCCCATCTTCCGCCGCCTTCGCTGCTGCGATGGTAAAACCCATCCCACCCACGCCACTCCGGCCCGTCGGCCTTCGGCCAGATGACCTGCGGATCTGGACGCACCAGATTAACCCTACCCCACCGCTCCTGCTTCAGGCCAAAACCGCAGTCGAGCAGTTGGTAATCACGCCAGCCGTCGGCCAGCAACAGCGGGGAACGTTGAATGTTGGATGCGGCCACGGAAAGAGAGCTCGTCGCTCAGATGTGTTTCGAGTCCGCCGCATCCTTCTGAACGTAGCCACTGTCTTGGCGCTGATGGTTAACCTGATTCTTCTTGAGGTAAGCTTGATAAACATCGTCGGCGCTCATGCCCAGAGTCTGGGCCAAAGACACCAGGAAATGAAACAAATCCACCACCTCGACCTTGGCGTTTTGTTCATCAAACTTCTGATACTTGGCCCACCACTTCCACGGCACGCTGTCGATCAACTCGGCGGTCTCTTGCTGCATCGCACGCGTGTAGTTCAGAATCCACTTCGCCTTCTCCTCGTCTGAAGGCGGAGGCAGGTTCACGCCGATGCGCGCGTTCAGCGCCGACTGCATGCGGAAAATTTCCTCGAGTTTATCCATAGTGCCCCGACGCTGCGCGAGGGATCCGCGCTTTGGCAAGCGCGACCACGACACCGGCTCCGCCTGAAGCCACGGTTCTGGCAACAACCGGATTATCGCACCAACAACGGCGCCGCCTCCGAACGGCGTCCCACGCCCAGAGTTTCGGCAAACTCCAAGGTGCGGATTTCCGGCTCAATCGCTCGAAAACCCGCCGAAACTCGCGCCGCGTCGATGCGCGCCTGCATGAGGGCGTCCATGTGCACCGGATCCGACCCCAGCCAAAGCTTCGGGAGGCCGCGGGTGTAAAGGGAGTTGAACGCCGGCCCGCCGGCAAACTGGTAACGCTCCAACGAGGCCAGCGAAAAGGCCCACGTCTGGCGCAGTTCGGGTATGGCCGCCATTTCCGCCACCGCAGCCGGAGCACTGCGGGTGCTCCGAAAAAAACGGGACGTGTTCGAGGCATTCCACAAGGTGGCGTTGGCCAGCGCACCATTCACCCCGAGCGAAGGATGGTCGGTGTAAACCGGCAGGTTAATCCAGAAATCCGCATCCAGAAACAACGGCGTGGCCAGAAAGCTTTTGCGATCAGCTTCAGGATCCAGCCTTTGCTCCGGCGAATCCACCCTCAGATTAAATCGATCCAGGTCAAAATCCGGCGCCGCATCCTGCCGGCCCGATAGAATCGGATCAAACCGTGAAGGCAGCGGACTATCGTAAAACCAGACCGGGTCATAGTAACGACCCGACTCCAAAACAAAAAAGGGATGGTCGGCAAAAGGCGGAGAAATCCGCGGATCCGTCGGCAGATAACCGACCATTCTTAGCCGCAGGTGATTCAAACCCACCAAAAACACCCGCTCCCTTTGGTATCCGCGCCGCACCAACGCATCGATCACCGCGATGACCAGCCCTTTCGGCGTGGCCAGCCCCGGTCCCGACTCAGCATACAACTTTAACCCCACTCGACCATTCTCGCCCGGCGTCAGCCGCCGCCCCACCTGCCCCTCAAACGCGACCAGCAGCGATTCCACCGCTTCGGCATAGCGCTCCGGTTCCAACGTGGCCAACTCGGAGGAGGCGGCGGGCAGATCCGCTTCCCACAACCCCTCGGCCCGGCCAGCTAAACAAGCTAGCAGACAAACCAACCAAGTAAAAAAGGGACGGAGTTGCATACGGAGGAGTGCGACCCTTGACACAGCAGGGCCTGGGCCGAAAGTGCAACTCTCCCCCGCGATGCCGCGACTAAAGGAAAGCTGCAAAAACGACCTAAAACTGCGCATCAACATCGTGGACGTGATCGCGCGCGTAGCCACCCCCCGCCGCGCCGGCGGCAACCGCTTCAAGGCTCTCTGCCCTTTCCACCAGGAAAAAACCCCCTCCTTCCACTTCGATTCCGCCAAGGGCTTTTACAAATGCTTCGGCTGCGGCAAATCGGGCGACATCTTTACCTTCGTGCAGGAAACCGAAGGTCTGACCTTTGGCGAAGCCGCCGAAGCCCTCGGTCAACGCTTCAACATCGCCCTCGAATACGAAGAAGGCGGCGGCGGACCCACCCGCGAAGAACGCTCCCTGCGCCAAGAGCTCTTCGACCTGCACGAATTCGTCACCGATCACTTTCACCAAAGTTACCGCAGCGACAGTGAAGCCGCCCGGTGGATGCGTGACTACTGGACCACCCAGCGCCGCTTCACCCCCGAGCTCGCCGAAGAGTTTAAGATCGGCCTCGCCGACCCGGCCGGCTCCGGCCTCGCCGCCGCGCTCTGGCGCAAGAAATTCTCCGAAGCGGCCCTCCGCCAGTGCGGCTTGTTTTTCGTTCGCGAAGACCAACCGCTGACCACCACCACCCTGCGCCCCCGCTTCCGCGGCCGGCTTATGATTCCCATCCGCGACCACCAGGGCCGCGTCGTCGCTTTCACTGCCCGGCAAACCACCCTCACCCCGGAAGACGACCCGGCTCGCGAAGCCAAATACGTCAACTCCCCCGAGACCCCCATCTTCTCCAAAAGCAACCTGCTCTTCAACCTCGACCGCGCCCGCGCCCACGCCGGCGACGGCCGGCCCTTTGTGCTCGTCGAAGGCCAGCTCGACGCGCTGCGCTGCTGGTCGGTCGGCCTCAAAACCGCCATCGCACCCCAAGGCACCTCTCTGACCGAAGGGCAACTGATCCTTCTCCGCCGCTATCATACCGAACTGGAGTGCTTCTTCGACAGCGACGCCGCCGGCCAGAAAGCCGCCCTCCGCCTGCTTCCGCTCGCCCTCAAAACCGGCATCGAAGTCCGCTTCCTCACCCTCGCCGGCGACGGCAAGGTCGACCCCGATTTGCTCTTCCTCGAAAAAGGCCTGCCCGGCTACGAAGACGTGCGCAAACACGCCTTCAGCGGCATGCAGTTTATGCGCCGCTACGTCCTGCCCGACGCCCGCTCCGCCACCGCCGAGAAAACTCAAACCGCCGTGCGCGAGATCTACGGCGTCATCGCCTCCGCCGATTCCGAGCTCCTGCGCCGCCGCCTTCTCGGAGAGATCGCCCCTGCCCTCGGCGCCCTGCAAATCACGCCCGACGTCTTCGAACGCGACTTCGCCGCCTTTATCGCCAAAGGAGGTCGCCCCGCCGCCGCCGCATCCCCCACCCAATCCGCCGGTTCAACCTCGCCCGAAGACACGAACCACCCAAACACCCCACCCGACGACACCTCCGCCGCCGAACGCGACCTCCTATTGCTCGTCCTTCACTACGAACATCTCGGGCCCTCCTTGGCCGCCGCCTGCCCTCACGACTGGATCGACACCCGCCTGCCCTCCGGCACCCTGCTCAATCGATTCCTCGCCGAGTTCGCCGAAGGTCTCTGGCCCGGTCGCGACCACCTCGACCCACTCCTCGAAACCGACGCCGAACGCGCCGTCGTCGCCTCCCTCCTCTTCGAGACTCCCCAACTCGACGACCCCGCCAAGGTCGCCCTCGAAGGCCTGCGCCGCCTCCGCGATCGCTCCCTCGCCCCCCGCCTCCGTGAAATTGAGATGCAGTTGTCTAGCGCCTCGACCCAACCTCAGCCCGGCGGACCCGACCCCATAACCTTGCTCAAAGAAAGATCAGACTTGCAAAGACAGCTGCGGTCCCCCCTTGCACTCCCGCCTGTCGCCTGATAGCTTTCACGTTTTTCGCCTCTCCGCGCCTCCACGCCTCGTCTCCCGTTCACCCATGCCGCGCAAAGCCAAGTCCACCTCCGCTCCCGCCTCCAGCGTCCACTCCGACGCTGTCGAAGCCGCCATTGATATGTCCCAAAACGCCGACTCCGGCATGGACTCCGCCGAGAGTCTGCCCCCGGGAGGCATAAACGATAAGATACGCGCGCTCATCCGCCTCTCCAAGGAGCAGGGTTACCTCACCTTCGACGACATCAACGAGGCCCTGCCCGATTCCGTCGAAAACCAAGAGGAAATTGATAACGTCCTCTCCATCCTCCAAAATCTCGAAATCGAGATTCTCGAACCCGAACAGGTCGAGGAATTCAAGGCCCGCCAGGTCAAAGAAGAAGAGGACGAAACCCGCTCCTCCCAAAACGACATCCTGGATGATCCGGTCCGCATGTATCTCAAGCAGATGGGCCAGGTCCCGCTGCTCACCCGCGAACAAGAGGTCGAAATCTCCAAACGGATCGAAACCGCCGAACTCAAGGCCCAGGAGGTCCTCTTCGAAATCGCCATCGTCGGCAAATACGTCGGCGATCTCGGCCAGAAACTCATCGACCGCACCGACCGCTTCGACCGCATCGTCATCGACAAAAAAATCGAAAGCCGCGACGCCTACTTCAAGGGCTTGCCCAAGCTCGTCGAGTTGACCCAGAAAAACGAGGGTTCCGTCGCCGATTCTTGGGAGGAGTTCCTCAAGGCCCGTTCCGAGGCCGACCGCAAAAAGATCCTCGCCAAACACACCAAGCGCGAG
>CAYNUW010000179.1:0-7530 GCA_964400455.1 uncultured Akkermansia sp.
GGTGAAGTCGGATCGAATGGGGACCAGGTTGAGCGGCGAGCCTTTCGCCGTGCCGGGCGGAGGGGACGATCTTTCGCGGCCGGTGGTGGCGGGCACGGTGCAATTGCCCCCCGACGGGCATCCGATCGTTCTGCTCGGCGAAGGGCAGACCCTGGGCGGGTATCCACAACTTGGACACGTGGCCACGGCGGATTTGCCCAAGCTGGCGCAGTGCCGTCCGGGTGCGGAGATTGTGTTTAAAGTCGTGGACGTGGCGGTGGCGCAGCAGGCGCGACTGCGGCTGGCGGCGGATCTGGCCCGGCTGCGACTGGGCCTGGAGCTGCAACGTGGAGCGCGCGGGTGATGTCACGTTGGATGGATTTGAACGCTGACGCGGGGGAGGGTGGACCGGATGACGAGGCGCTGTTCGAGGCCGGTATCACTTCGGTCAACGCGGCCTGCGGCGGGCACGCCGGGGATGTTTGGTCGCTGGTGGCGACGGCGCGGCGGGCGGCCCGACACGGGGTGGCCTTCGGGGCGCATCCGGGTTACGTGGATCGCGAGGGCTTCGGTCGGCGCGCGAGGGCGATCGACGCGGGCCAGTTGGGGGAAGAGGTGGCTTGGCAGGTGGCGGCGGCGCGGGAGGCGGCCCTGGTTGCGGGAGTGGGATTGGCGCATGTGAAGCCGCACGGGGCGCTTTACCATCGGCTGACGGAGGACGAGGCGGCGGCGGCGATTTTTGTCGGCAAGGTGTGCGCCCTCGCGCCCGGGGCGAAGATTTTCGGCTGGCCGCAGGGCGCCTTGCGGGGGGCGGCGGAAGCGGTCGGGGTGGAGTATGTGGCGGAAGGTTTCTTGGATCGCGCCTATCGTTCGGACGGTTCTTTGGTTCCGCGTGGCGAGGCGGGTGCCTTGCTCGAAGACGAGGTCCTGGTGCGCAAGCAGGGACTGCGTCTGGCGTTGGAGGGCCGGGTGGGGACCCTGTGTGTGCATGGCGATGGAGCGCAGGCCAGTCGGTGGTTGCGCAGTGTGGCGGAGGCTTTGAGGGACGAGGGCTTTATGCTGGCATCGCCTTCCTTGAAGGCGCGGAGCCGTTTAAGCTGACGCGCGGGGAAAGTCCGATCCTTGGCCCGAGGTCAGCCTCGGGTTGCCAAGCGTCGTTTCCACGTCCATGTCCATGCGCCCACGAATGAAAGCCGACGATTTTTTCAACCTTCCGGAGTCCTTGGGACTTTTCGCGTCTTTTTTCCCGGCGGAGTCTGCCCCGTGGGCTTGGTTGCCCGCGATTTCCCGGGCGCTTGCCGGGGTGGGTGGGGTGAAACGGCCGGTGGCCGCGCCTTCCGGTCTGCACATCGAAGGCGAGGTCCATATCGCGGACGGCGTCAAGTTGCCCTCCCATGGAACGCTGCTCGGGCCGGCGTGGATAGGGCCGGGCTGTGAGCTGCGCCCCGGTGTTTTTGTGCGAGGCAATGTGATTGTCGGTGCCGGCGCGGTGTTGGGTAATGCCTGCGAGTTTAAGAATTGTCTGCTGCTGGACGGTGTGCAGGTGCCGCATTTTTCCTACGTGGGCGACTCGATCCTGGGCAACAAAGCGCACCTGGGGGCGGGGGTGATTTGCTCCAACCTAAGGTTGGATCAGCGTCCGGTTTCGGTTCGCTCTGGCGACGCGGTCATCTCCACCGGCCTGAGAAAGTTTGGTGCGGTTCTGGGTGACGGCGCGGAGGTCGGGTGCAACGCGGTTTTGAATCCTGGCACGGTGTTGGGGCGGCGGGTGTTGGTGGCTCCAGGCACGGTGGTCTCGGGGCACGTGGCGGATGGCATGATGGTTCGGAATCGCCACGAGCTATCGGTCACCCCACGGCGGGATTGATCAACGTTGCCCACGGGTCCTTATTTGAGCGCTTCATCCCCAATAAAACACGTTTTCTTCCATGCGCACGCTTACCGGCATACAGCCCTCAGGAGTCCTCCACCTCGGAAACTATTTTGGAGCCATGCGGCCGGCGATCGCGGCCCAAGACGCGGGCGGGGCCGGCGGCTGCTACTACTTCATCGCGGATTATCATTCGATGACCTCGTTGACGGATCCGCAGAAGCGGCGGGATTACACGCGGGGTGTGGCGCTGGATTGGCTGGCCTGTGGACTCGACCCGGTGAAGTCGGTGCTTTGGCGGCAGAGCGACGTGCCGGAAGTCTGCGAGCTGGCCTGGATGCTGGGCACGCTAGCGCCGATGGGTTTGCTGGAGCGTGCCCATAGTTACAAAGACAAGACCGCGCGGGGCATCTCGGCCAATGTGGGCCTCTTCACCTATCCGGTGTTGATGGCGGCCGACATTCTTTTGTTCGACACCACCCACGTGCCGGTGGGGCGGGATCAGAAACAGCACGTCGAGATGACCCGTGACATGGCGATAAAGTTTAATCTCGCCTACGGGGAGACCTTCGTGGTGCCGGAGCCGGTCATTCGTGATGAAGCGGCGGTGGTGCCAGGTCTGGATGGTCAGAAGATGAGCAAGAGTTATGGCAATACGCTCGAACTCTTTGGCGACGAAAAAGCCCTGCGTAAGAAAATCATGGGCATCCCGATGGATTCGCGCACACCGGCCGAGCCGAAACCGGACGCGGACCAGAATCTTGCGATCCGTTTGTTGAAGCTGGTCGCGCCGGCGGCGGAGGCGGCCGAGGTGGAGGAGAAGTTACGAGCGGGCGGGCTCGGTTACGGAGATCTCAAAAAAACCCTGTTCGCGCATTACTGGGAGCATTTTGCGGCGGCGAGAGGTCGCCGCGCCGAGTTCGCGGCGGATCCAGCCTGGGTGGATGACCGGCTGAAGGAAGGAGCGGAGCGCGCGCGCTCCGTGGCCGCCGGGGTGTTGGGCCGGGCACGCAAGGCCTGCGGGCTGAGATGAGGCCAAGCGGCAAGCTGGCCGGTAAGACGAAGATCCAGACCCAGGTTTGGCCGCCTATTCGGCCCACTGGTTTTTGGCCGCGGCCAGAGAGGAAGTCCACTTCTGGGGATCCGGGCCGAGATCTTCGCCGCCGGTCAGGAAAGCGAGGTGTTCACGGATTTTTGTCTGCATGCCAGCCGAGGTCCGGTC
Organism: uncultured Akkermansia sp.; assembly: GCA_964400455.1. Taxonomy (GTDB): domain Bacteria; phylum Verrucomicrobiota; class Verrucomicrobiia; order Opitutales; family Opitutaceae; genus IMCC26134_A. Next base: position 3,072 of record CAYNUW010000179.1, read on the forward strand.
CTTGAGGGCTTCGAGGTAGAGGTCTGCCTGGTAGGCGAGCGGGCGGTTGAGGGCCTCGTCGAGGATGGCTTCCGCGAGCTCGTCGGGCACGGCCGGGTCTTTGACCATCGGTGTGAGCACGGCGGCCTCGTTGCCGGCGGAAAGGTTCATGGCATGGGCGAGGGCTTCGGCGCGTTCTTCCATGGGGAGGCGGGCGTCCCGAACCAGGGTTCCGAGTCGGTTGGCGAGGCCGACGTAGTCTTCGGTTTCGGTTTCCAGAATTTCCCCTACGGTGGGAACCCCCGCCGGGCGCAGGGCGGGCTCGGCGGCAGAGTCGCTGCCTGGGATAAGGTCACCGCCGGCCGGATTTCGGTTTGAAGCGTGTGCATCGGCGGAGTTCGCGGCTCCGCTCGGGCCGTCCTGGATGGGCGGCGGAGGGGTGGATGCTTGGAGGGGCTCAACCTCGCGCAGGGGCCCGGGTCCGGACTGGGTTGAAGCGGGCGGCCGGGTGTTTGACTCCAGCCACCACCAGCCCAGAGCGGCGCAACCGAACACGGCGAGGACGACAAGCAGGGTGGATTTTTTCATGGTCACGCGAGGTGCGACATTGCCGGGCGCGGCGGGTTTCCCCGCGGAGCGGCGGGGAGGGAGTTTCGTTTACCCTTCCAAAGCTACGTGGGGATCGATGTCGGCCTCGTAGTCGATGCCGGCGAGGCCAAAGCCGAAGAGCTTCAGGAACTCGGTGCGATAGCCGGCGATGTCGGTGAGTTGGGCCAGATTTTCGGTGGTGACGGCGGGCCAGATTTTGGCGACCTCGGCTTGGATGTCGGCTTCCATTTCCCAGTCGTCGATGCGCACGCGACGCGCGTCGTCGAAGCGCAGGCCTTGGCCGCCATACATCTGGGTGCGATAGAGGCGATCGATCTGCTCGATGCAGCCTTCGTGCGTGCCCTTTGCTTTCATGATTTTGTAAAGCAGGGAGATGTAGAGGGGCACCACGGGAATGGCCGAGCTGGCCTGGGTCACGAGGGCTTTATTGACCGAGACGAAGGCCCGGCCGTAACCGTTGCACTTGAGGGTGGCATCGATGGCTTTGGCGGCGCGTTCGAGGTCATTTTTGGCGAGGCCGATGGTGCCGTTTTTGTAGATGGGCCAGGTTAGTTCGGGTCCGATGTAGGAGTAGGCTACCGAGGTGGCGCCGGGGGCCAGCAGTTTGGCTTCGTCGAGGGCGTTGATCCAGAGTTCCCAGTCTTCCCCACCCATGACGGCGGTGGTGTCGGCGATTTCGCTTTCGTTTGCCGGTTCGATGGTGATCGGGCTGACGATGCCCTTGTCGGTATCGACGGTTTTATTGGAGTAGGCTTGGCCGACGGGCTTGAGCGTGGACTTATGGGTGACGCCGGTTTTGGGGTGAGTGCGGCGAGGAGAAGCGAGCGAATAGATGACAAGGTCCACTTGGCCCAGGTCGGCTTTGATGGCGGCGAGGACCTCGGTTTTAACCGCGTCGGAGAAGGCGTCGCCGTTGAAATTGCGGGCGTAAAGGCCTTCGGCTCGGGCGGCGCGGGTAAAGGCTGCGCTGTTATACCAACCGGGAGTGGCGGGTTTGTCCGGTTCGGAGGGGCGTTCGAAGAAAACGCCCACGGTCGCGGCGCGGGAGCCAAACGCGGCGGCGATCCGGGAAGCGAGGCCATAGCCAGTGGAGGCACCGATGACCAAAACGCGTTTGGGACCGCCGGACAGCGCTCCCTTCGACTTTACGTAGTCGATCTGTTCCTGGACATGGGCGGCGCAGCCAGCGGGGTGGGCGGTGACGCAGACGAAACCACGGATCTTGGGCTTGATAACCATAGAAGGCAGAGGCTGGGGGCCGCTCCGCACTCGTCCAGAACGTTTTGTGGTGCCGTGATGTGGTCGAGAATGCGCTCCGGTCTCCCTATCCCCCGTTTAAGCGCCCGATGCCGGAATCAGTTAAGTATCCAAACTCCCAACACACCCAGGACCAGCAGGGTGATGAGCACACGAAGGGCGAGACGTTCCTGGGTGGTTAGTTTGTGCAGCATGGGGACCGGGCTTTGGCTTTTCAGGGCGGTGTGCGCCCGTAGCGTTCGTAAAGGGCGTAGGCCACATCCAGTGGCAAGGGCTGCAGGAAGGGGAGGATGTTTTCGGGTCTAAGACGCCCGCGGTTTTCCGCAAAAGCGGTTTTTACAACGTCGAGCGCCTTGAACTCCCGGCCAAGCACCGCTTCCACCTGCGCGCTTGCCGCGCGGAGCAGCTCAGGGTCGCCCGTGGCGGCGCATGCGAGGAAGAGCGACAAGGTTTGGGGGTACAGGGCGTCGCCGGCGGGCAAGGGGTCCGACCTCATTTTCTGGAGGAAACGCCGGGCCAGTTCCTCCTGGGGAAAAAGCACAAGGTGGGCGCCGATTAACTCGCAGAGGGCGGGGTGGATTGGACGCTCCAGAAGTGCTACGACGAGCGAGGCGCGTTCGGTGTTGCGGCCGGCGCCTGCCAGTCCATCGAGGCGCAGACGCACTTTTTCGCGATCGGCGAGGGGGGAGGTCGGCTTCGAGGCCAGGTTTAGAGCGGTGCCCGCATCACCCAGCGTGATCAAACGTCGCGCCAGATAGTAAGCGGTGAAATTGTCCGTGGCGGCGGTCGCGGCTTCGCGCAGTAGAACAAGGCGGTCCGGGTTTGGTTGTTGAGCCGCGTGCAGCTCCAAGGCGAACAAGGGGCGTAAAGCAGTAGGGAAATTGTCCGTCTCCAGCATTACGCTTAAAGCTGCATAGTCATCCAGACGCAGCTGGGCGAAAAGAAAGGCCTGCACCCAAGCGGTTGAGGGAGAGCCATTCTCGGCGTGCAGTATTCGTTCTCCGGAAAGATGGCGGGCCGTTTGCCAATCACCTCGGGCCAGAAGCGCCCTGTACCAAGCTTGGGCAGTCGCTTCGCGTTGCGCGGGATGATCATTCAGCAGACGAGAGTAGACGCGGTCCGAAAGCAGCGGTTGTCCGGTTTGCCAAAGCTGTGCGAGCAGGACGCCGGCCGTGTAGTTGGCGGGATCCAGTTCATATGCGCTGTTGAGTGACAGCAAGGCGTCCGAGACTCTACCTTCCGCCCGGGCGGTGCGGGCTTTTTTTAGGTGGTAGTCCGACTGCACGGATCGAAATTCGCGCCAGGCGGGCGGCCAAGCCACCTGGCGGAAGCTTATCTCGTAACCGAGGGTGCGCAGTCCGCCGAAGAGCAGGAGGCAGGCCGCCAGGGCTGCGGCTATTCCGCACCGGGCGACCAGTCCGAGGGCTCGTCCCCAAAACGGGCGGACATCGGCTGCGTCGACGGAGCATACCCACCCGCCTTTGGGTGAGCGCTCCAACAACGGGCATACTCGTTGGAAACGCGCGGGGTGTTTGAAGCCGTGAACTGCTTCACAGCCAGTTTCATGGGCACGGCCGGAGTCGCTTGGCGTTTGGCAAGGGCAGGCACCGCGCCTGCCGGACAGCAGATACACGGATTTTCGGGTGTTCCAGTAGCCTGAGCTCCAGAGCAGCCTAAACAGATCTAAAAACCAACCCATAAGACTAACGTATGGCTGAGATCGGACCGCGCGAGGTCAAAGCGGGTGAATCAGGCGAACAAAATATGCGCGGTCAGCTGGCAATTCGCGAAACTAATCTAAGGTGGAGGCGTCAGACTCGTCGCCTCCTATCTTCTCCATTATGAATATGAAAACAACTCATCGTATGTTCCGTTCAATCCTGCTCGGATTTGGCCTCATGGCTTCTTCCGTGCTTACGGCCGCCACCGTGGGGCAGCCTGCGCCCGCCTTTACGCTGACGGACCTTGCCGGAAAGTCCCATAACCTCTCGGATTTCAAGGGTAAAACGGTTGTGCTCGAGTGGGTGAATCCCGAGTGCCCTTTTGTGGTCAAGCACTATGAAAAAAGCGGCAATCTTCCCGCGACACAAAAAGCCGCCGTTGCCGATGGAGTGGTTTGGTTGCTGATCAATTCCGCAGCCTCGGGCAAGCAAGGTGATTTCGACGATGCGGCGGTGAAGGCCTGGCAGACCAAGAACCAGGTGGCCGCCACTGCTTACCTGCGTGATCGTGATGGCAAGGTTGGTCGGGCGTACGACGCCAAGACGACCCCCCACATGTATGTCATCAATCCCGAGGGCGTGCTCGTTTATGCCGGAGCCATCGACAGCAAGCGTTCCGCCAACCCCGACGATATCGCCACGGCGGAGAACTACGTGAAAAGTGCTTTGGCCGCCCTGAAAGCCGGGCAACCGGTGCCGACGCCCAGTTCCCAGCCTTACGGGTGCTCGGTGAAGTACTGATCTTTAACCAACAACGAGATTTTTCGGGATCGCCGCTGACCAAATGGTCAGCGGCTTTTTTATGGGTGTAGGCGGTGGTTGAGGACGTTTTCTCCCGCATTTCTTTCGCCGCACATTTCTCCGGAAGGACACTTGACAGCAGCGGATGGGCG
>CAYNUW010000180.1:0-7500 GCA_964400455.1 uncultured Akkermansia sp.
TGAGGGCGGAATAGAGTTTTTCGTGGGTGGGCGCGCCGCGCACGCTGTAGAGCTGACCGTAGGTCACGCCGACGCCGGCCTCCCAGCCGCGGCCCCAGCGGTAGGCGGCGGAGAGGGGCAGGGCGTGGCTCTCGAAGTCGAGGTCGGTGACGGCGGCGGCGTCGTCGTCGAGGCCGTGCACGTGGCGCTGGTAGGTGTAACCAAAACCGGATACGAGCTGGCCGCGCCCGAGCACGGCGGGCAGGGTGTCGGCGCGCAGGGCGAGGGTGGAGACGGCGACAATCGCGTTTTCCTCGGCCTGGGCGGTGCCGGAGGGGGCGAGGAAAACGTTGTCGGTGCCGTGGAGCTGTTGTTCGAAGTTGGCGGAGAGGCGCAGGGGCAGGCGGCGGGGCTCGGCCACGCGCAGCACGCCCTCGTCGCTGCCCGCGCCCGGGGCGGGGGATGCGTTCCCGGCGGCGGAGGCCGGGGCGGCGGGAGTCACGGGGGCGGGCTGGCCGGCGCGGTCGATGATGGTGGACGTCTGCGCGGTCGCGCTGGCGGCGAGCAGCGGCAGGGTGGCGAGGAGGGAGAGGAGGGAACGGGACATGGCGAGGGCGGAGGGCGGACCGGAAGGCAGGCGGCGATCACTCGGTTATGTTGCCACCGGTGGTCGTGAGTTTGGGTTTGAAGGCGGGCAGTTGGGCGGGGGTGTCGAAGGAGCCGATGGCGATGTTGTCTCGCGAGGCGGAGTGGAAGGAGGCGTGATCAAACATGAGCTCTCCGCCGTAGGTGACGTTAGACTTGAAGTTGACCGAGCCGACCCGGGCGTCGGAGCCGAAGCGCAGGTCGCCGTCGCGGGAGGTGAGGGCGGCGACCGAGCCCTCGGGGAAGTCGAAGTTGCTCAGGTTGATGGTGACGGCGGCCATGGTGATGGCGCGCACTCCGGCGGAGACGGAGACGTTTTCCAGATCGATGAGGTCGGAGGCGCGCAGGTGGAGATCCTTGCCGGCGGGGACGGAGAAGGTGACGCCGATCTGGGCGTTTTTCCCGGAGAGGGCGAGGCGGCGGGTGGAGCCGACGCGGAGGTCGCCGGTGGCGACGAAGGAGATGTCGTAGGTGGTGACGCTGTTGTCGGGGTCGGCGGAGAAGAAGAAGCCGTCGCCCTGGACGGCGCGGTAGCCGTCGAGGGGGGAGAGCTGGCGGGTGCCGGCGCGAAGGGAGCCGTCGAGGGCGGCGTAGTCGGCGAGCAGGCGGGCGAGGCCGGCGGGGTCGGCGCGGAAGATGCCCTGATGGGTGGCTTCGGGGCCGACGATGCCGAGCTCGCGCAGGGCGAAGCGTTGCGTGTCGCTCAGGCGTTTGACGGCGTCGAGCACGGTGTCGATGGCGTTCATCGCGGCTTCGAGGCCGGCGGGAAGGCGGGTGGTTCCGGCGAGGCTGACGGCGGCGTCGAGGTCGCGGAGCAGGCCGAGTTCGTTGGTGTTGAGGCGGGAGACGAGCGAATCGAAATCGAAGAGGGAGCGCACGTTGCTGTCGGCGGCCCCGCCGTGAAGATGCATGGCGAGAAGGTCGACCTCGCGTCCCTCGGTGGCGAGGTAGGCGCGGGTGGCGGGGCTGAGGGCTTCGACGGCCTGGAGTGCGCCGACCAGGTCGGTGGCGGAGGGCGGGTGGGGCAGGTAGACGCGACCAAAAAGGCCGGTGTCGCGGGCGGTCTCGCGCAGGGAAGCGGGCAGGGTCTGGTAGGTTGCCACGAGGGCGCGGGCGCCGGCGAGGGCGGTGGCGTCGGAGCCGTTGGGTTTTTCGTCGGCGCGGTAATCGAGGAGCCAGCGGGTGGCTCCCATCTGACGGAGGGCGAGCAGATCGTCGGAGCCGAGGCGGCGGGCGAAGTCGAGCACGTCGGCGACGATGCCGGAGAAGCCGACTTGGGTGGCGGTGGTCGGGTCGTAGCGGTAGTTTTGAGCGATGAGTTCATCGCCGAGGTCGAGGGAGGCGAGGAGGGCGCGGTCGGCGGCGGGTAGGCCGGCGAGGGTGGTGAGGTTGGCGCGGGCGGTGGTGCGCAGGGTGGTGTCGACGGTGGCGGGTTCGTCGACGAGAGCGACGGGGGATGCACCGAGTGGCTCGTTGGCGAGCAGGCCGGCGGGAGTGATGCCGAAGTGAGCGGCGGTGGCGAGTTCGGTGGCGGTAAGATCGGCGGCGGCGGCGAGGGCGGCGCGGACTTTTTCGTCGGCGAAGTAGGCGTCGAAATGGCGTCCCCAGCCGGCCTGAACGAGGGCGGCGCGGGTGGCGGCGGGCAGGGTGTTGAAGTCGGCGAGGGCGGCTTCGAGGTAGGTGCCGCTGCGGTCCATGACGGCTTCGGCGGCGCCGAGACCGATCAGTTGTTCGCGTTGAGTCGCGCTCAGGCTGGCGAAGGTGTTGGCCGTGCGTTGAAAGGCGTCCGCGCTCCATTCGGCTGGGTGCGGTGCGGCGCCGAGTTGGGCGTAGGTCGGGCCGCCGGCGAGGGTTTCGAACAGGGCGCGGTGCTGGCTGGAGAGGCCGAGGAGGGCGTCGAGGGCGTAGCCGAGCTGGGTGTCGGTCGGGGCGAGGCCGTCGCCAAAGGTGGCGGGATCGAGCAGGGCTTCGGTAAAGGCGGGGCGGTCGTAGTCGGCGAGGGCCACGCGGAGGGCGGCGGGTCGGGCGGCGTAGTCGGCGCGCGCGCCGGACAGGGCGGCGTAGTGGGCGAGCACTTCGAGGGAGTTGATCCAGTCGCCCTCGCCGGCATCGAACACGAGGCCGGCGAAGGTTGGGTCGGCGACGGCGAGGGTGCGCTGGTCGGCGCTCAGGTCCTCGTGGAAACGTTCGCGCTGGCGGGCGGATAAGCCGGCGTAGAAGGTGGCGGTGGCGAGGGAGGGCGATTCGGCGAGGACAAACTCGCGCAGGTCGTCGTCGCCGGGGTGGGCAAAGAGGAGGTCGAGCACGCCGGTGGGCAGGGCGAGCAGGGCGGCGCGGTCCGCCGAGTCGAGCGCGACGAGGTAGGCGATCTGGTCGGGGGTGGCGGTGGTGCCGAGGGCGAAGGCGGTGAGGGCGGGTTGGTTGATTTCGGCGAGGTCGGTTTGCAGGCGGTCGGAGAGGGCGGCGAAGCGGGCGCGTTGGCCGGCGTTCAGGTCGGCGAAGAAAACGACGAGAAAATCGGCGCGCGGATCGCCTTCGCCGTCGATGGTGAGGGCGTAGGTTTTGAGCGTGGTGTCGGCGGCGCGAGCGAGGAGGAGGTTCTGGGTGTCGGCGTTTAGACGGAAGAAGCCGCGGCGCTGGGCGGCGGGCAATTCGCCGACGTAACGAAGGGCGGCGGAATTCTGGCGCAGGGTGCCGGCGGGGGTGAGTTCGAGGGCGAAGTCGTTGAAATCGTCGTCGTTGACGTCGAGGACGAGCAGACGGAGGGCGTCGGTGGGGAGAAGGGCGAAGGCGCGGCGTTCGTCGCCGCTGAGCGCCGCGTAGGCGGCGAGGCGGTCGGCGGAGAGGCCGGCGAGGAAGGAGGCGAGCGGATCGTCGGGGGTGGAGGGTGAGTCGTCGTCGTCGACTTCGCGCTCGTCCTTGACGACCTCGTCGTCGGCCGGGTCGTCCATGGAGTCGTCGGTGCCGGTCTTGTCCTCGAGGAGTTCCTGGAGGGTGCGGCTGGCTTCGCGCTCGCTCGGTTGCTCTTCGCGTTCGCGCTGGCGTTCGATGACGCGGCGGGCGCGTTCGAGGGCGCGGGCGGTGCGATCGTCGAGGTCGAGGCCTAGGCTTTCGGCGGCGGCGGCGGCGTTTTCGAGTGCGTCGACTTGGAGGTCGATGTCCTGTTCGGCGGCTTCGGCCAGGCTGTCGAGGGTGGCGGCCATCCATTCGCCGGCTTCGGCGCGTTCGGTTTCGTCGAGGTCGGCGGCGCGGGAGACGGTCTTGGTGGCGCCGTCGGGGCGGGTGATGGAGATCTGGCCGGGGGAGAGTTCGACGACGCGGCCGTCGGCGAGGGAGAGGGTGATGAGGCCGTGGGAGACGACGACGGTCTGGATGCCGGCGGCGTTGATCGCGACGGTGTAGGTGGTGCCACGCGCGCCGGCGACGCCGCGGGCGGTGCGGATACGGTAGTCGAGGGTGACGCCCTCGGCTCTTTGGAGGTCGCTGGTGATGGCGCCGGTGCGGAGGTCGAGGGTGGCTTCGCGGATGGCGGCGGTTTCATCGCCAACCCGCTCGATCAGGACGTCGGAGGCGGGGGCGACGATGGATTTGACGCCGGGAAGGGGGGTGAGGACGACGCGGGCGCCCTCGGCGGTGACGATGCGGGTGCCGACGACGATGGTGTCGCCGACCCGGAGTGGGCGCGGGGTGCTTTCGCCGGGGGCCTGGGCGGTGGCTTCGCCGGAGACGCCGAGGACGCGGACGGACTGGCCGAGGAGGGTGAGGGCGAGGGTGCTGGCGGCGCCGAGCACGAGCAGGAGACGACGGACGGGACGCATGGCGATGGTCTGGGGCGGGAGGCGGTTTTAAGCGGGAAAGTGGGAGCAGCCGTTGTTTCAGGGATTTTTCACAGTCGCCGCAGGCAGACAAACCGTTTTTCAAAGCGGGCGATGGCCAACGACTCGAAGTCCGCCCGGCGGGCCCGCTGGATCGCGACCGCCGCGCTGTTCGCGCTCGGGTGGGTGGCGGCGCACACGGATTTCGGGCGGCAGTTGGAGTGGCGGGCGGAGGATGCGCGGCTGCGCCTGAGGGCGGCGTCGGGGCCGGAGCCGCATGAGGCTTTGTTGCTGGTGGCGGTGGATGACGCCTCGTTGGAGAAGATCGGGCGGTGGCCCTTCGAGCGGGCCCTGCATGGCATGTTGGTGGACTGGCTGGGGCGGGAGCCGGCGGACCGGCCATCGGTGCTGGTGTGGGACATCTTGTTCGTGGATCCGGCCTTTGATCCGCGGTCGGACGAGGCCTTGGCCGGGCCGCTGGGGGCGGCGAGTTACCCGGTGGTTTTGGGGGCGGCGACGATGCCGGACGGGACGCGGGCGGGCGGCGGGCGGGGTTTGCTTTCGGATTGGGCGCGGGCGGAGTCGCCCTCGGTGGTGGGGCGGGTTTCGGAGGATGCGGAGCTGGGGGCCCTGCCGGATCAGGGGGAGGCCCTGTTGCCCATACCGCCGTTGCTGGCGAAGGCTCGGGTGGGGGTGCTGGATGCGGAGCCGGATGGCGACGGGGTGGTGCGGCGGATCCCGCTGGTGGCGCGGGTGGGCGACGTGGTGTTGCCGAGTCTGGTTTTAGAGGCCTTGCTGGCGCATTGGGGGCTGGGATCGGAGGCGGTGCGGGTGCGGCCGGGGGTGGCGGTGGAGATCCGACGCGCCGACGGCGTGGTGGTCGCGGCGCCGATCGACCGGGAGGGGAATTTCCGGCTGAACTACCGGCATGAAGTCGCGGAGGCGGGCGCGCAGGCGGCGGGGGTGCCGGCGCTGGGTTACCAAACGTTGTCGGAGGTGTTGATGCGCCGGCATGAGTTTGGCGAGGCGGACGCGGCGCGGCCGGCGACGGGTGGTCGCATCGTGATGGTGGGGCAGACGGCGGTGGGGTTGACCGACATCGGGCCGAGTCCGCTGCGCGGTCGGAGTTCGAAGGTTTTGGTGCATCTGAACGCGTTGGACAATCTGTTGAAGGGCGACTTTCTGCGCGGGGCGCCGCTGGCGCCGGTGTTGGCGGGGTGGTTGTTGGCGGGACTGGCGGCGGCGTGGTGGCTGGAGCGGGGGCGGCTGGTGGGTTTCGCGGTGGCGGGGTTGGCGGCGGGGGCGGGTCTGGTCGGGGCGTCTTATGCGGCGCTGGCGGCGGGCAACGTGATGCTGCCGGTGGCGACGCCCTTTGCGGCGTTCGCCACGCAGCTGGGTGTGTTCGCGTTTTTGAAGGTGCGCGAGGAGCGGGCGAGGCGGGATCGCATCCGGGGCATGTTCGCGACCTACCTGGCCCCGGCGTTGGTGGATCGCATGGTGCAGAGCGGGGAGGAGCCCAAGCTGGGCGGCACGGAGCAGGAGATCACGGCGTATTTCTCCGACATCGAGTCGTTCTCCTCGTTTTCCGAGGCGCTGCCGCCGGACCGATTGGTGGAGCTGATGAACGAGTATCTTTCGGCCTGCACCGATCTCGTGCACGGAGAAGGCGGCACGTTGGACAAGTATATCGGCGACGCGGTGGTGGCGATGTTTGGCGCGCCGCTGCCGTTGCCGGGACACGGGCATCGGGCGGTGGTGGCGGCGCTGCGGGTGCAGGAGCGTTGCGCGGAGCTGCGGGAGAAGTGGCGGGCGGAGCAGGCGGTGAAGGGCTGGCCGGAGCTGGTGACGCGCCTGCGCACGCGGATTGGTTTGAATCTGGGCCGGGCGGTGGTGGGGAACATGGGCAGCCATGCGCGCTTCAACTACACGATGATGGGCGACACGGTGAATCTGGCGGCGCGGCTGGAGTCGGGGGCCAAGGCTTACGGGGTGTCGACGCTGGTGTCGGAGGCGGTGGTGGAGGCGAGTCGGGCGGCGGCGCCGGGCGAGGTGGTGTTTCGTCCGCTGGATCGGATCGTGGTGAAGGGGCGCAGCCGGCCGGTGGCGGTGTATGAGGCGATGGGTCGGGCGGAGGTGGCGACGCCGGAGCGGCGGGAGTGTGCGGAGGTGTTTGCCGACGGTTTGGCGCGATACTTCGCGGCCGACTGGGCCGGAGCGCGGACGAGGTTTCGGGACAGTATGCGACTGGAGGAGGAGGCCGGGCAGAATCCTTCGCGGGTGCTGCTGGCCCGAGTGGATGAGTTGGAGCGAACGCCGCCGGCCGGAGAGTGGAACGGTGTCTACGTGATGAAGAGCAAATGAGCGCGGCGAAGCAGCACAGGCGGGTGGCGAAGTGGCGTGGGTGGTGGTGCGTGGCGGCGGCCTGGTTGCTAGTGGCGGCGGCGCGGGCGGACGAGGCTGGCCTGGTGGTGACGGAGGCGGCGGGGCGGGTGTTGGCGCGCAGCGAGGCGGGGGCGTATCGCGGTCGGATCGAGCCGGGTTTCGCGCCGGCGGCGGGGGACACGCTCCGGCCCGGGCGGGCGGCGGGGGTGGAGCTGGCCTGGGGCGGGGGCGGGCGCTGGCGGCTGGGGCAAAACGCGGGCTGGCGGCGTGCGCCGGGCATGTCGCCGGCGGAGGCGGAGCTGATCGCGGGTTCGGCGTTGGTGATGCCGCCGGAGGGCGGGGAGGTGGGGGTGGCGGCGGCGGCGGCGACGGTGCGTTTGACCGGCGGGGTGTGGATCGTGACGGCGGCGGCGAACGACGGGTTGAAGCTGGTGGCGCTGGATCGGGGGCGGGCGAGGCGGGGCGCGGTGGAGTTGGAGTTGCGGGAAGGCGAGGTGGTGTTCGCGCCGCCGGGGCTGGAGGGTTTCGGGCCGGTGGTGACGATTTTTTTGGAGGAGACGCTGGTGACGAGCCGTCTGGTGTCGGGGTTCAAGGAGGAGTTGCCCGGGCTGGAGCGGCTGCGCCTGAGGGCGGCGGCGCAGCGGGAGGCGCTGCGGCACGTGAGCAACGCCTTTGTGGG
>CAYNUW010000181.1:0-7495 GCA_964400455.1 uncultured Akkermansia sp.
CCTCGCCGCCCGCCACTCATGCCTGAGACCGTCCTCGCTCCCGCACCCTCTCCCGCCCTGCGCGTCGCCGATCTCTACAAATCCTACGCCGGACTCACCGCTTTGCACGGCATCGGCTTTGAGGTCGCCCGGGGCGAGATCATCGGACTGCTCGGACCCAATGGGGCCGGAAAATCCACCACGTTGCGCATCCTCGCCGGGCTGCTGCCCGCCGACTCGGGTTTCGCCGAAGTTTGCGGTGTGGACGTCGCGGAGAATCCCGCCGCCGCCGGCCGCCTGCTCGGGTTCATGCCCGAAAACAATCCTCTGCCCGAGGATCTCCGCGTTCATGAATACCTGCATCTGCGCGGCCGGCTCAAGGGCCTCACTCGCCGCCGGCTCGCTCCCCGCCTCGACGAGGTGGTCCACCTCTGCGACCTCGGGAGGGTGCGGGACCGTCTCATCGGCGCCCTGTCCAAGGGCTACCGGCAACGCGTGGGCATCGCCGACGCCATTCTCGCCGAGCCCTCGGTGGTTGTGCTCGACGAGCCCACCATCGGCTTGGACCCTTTGCAGATACTCTCCGTTCGCGACCTGATTGCCGGCCTGCGCGGCCGCATGGCGGTGCTCATCAGCTCCCACATCCTTCCCGAAATCGAGGCCACCTGCGATCGCGTGCTCATCATGAACCAAGGCCGCGTCGCCGCCGCCGGCACTCCCGCCGAGCTGCGCCAGCGCTTTTTCAGCTCCGCCACCTACCGGATCGAGCTTTCCGGTCCGCTAACCGAACTCCCCGCTTTGCTCGGGTCCCTATCGCCTGAACTCCACCTGCTGCCCGCCTCGGACACCCTGGCCGACGGCTTCCTCCGGGTTTGCATTTCCGGACCGGCGCAAGCGGACCAACGCGAGCAACTCGCCCGCGCCCTGACCCAGGATCCCCGCTACCGGCTCCGGGACCTCACCCGCGACCGACCCAGCCTGGAACAAGTTTTTTTAGCCGCCACCGACGCATCCGTCTGACCGCCACCCAGCCCGCCCCGACCACCATGCGCCCACTCCGCATCTTGTTAGCGCACGAACTGCGCATGTTGCTTGTCACACCCGCCAGCTACGTGGCCGCGACCCTGTTTCTCCTCGTCATGGGCTTCATCTTCGCCGGGGTGCTCGAAAGTTACACCGCCTCCGCCCAAGAGGAGTCGCCCGCCGTGGTTTTTTTTCAGCTCTTTTGGCTGCCGGTGTTTTTTATGGTTCCCCTGCTGACCATGCGCACGCTGGCCGAAGAGCGCCGCCTGGGCACGCTCGACACCTTGCTCACCGCCCCGGTTCGTCCCGCTCAAATCGTGCTCGCCAAATACCTGGCATCCTACGCCCTCTACCTGGCCTTGTGGCTCGCCACCGCCGGCTTCTTCCTGATCCTGCATCGCTTCGCCGGTCCGACCCACCGGCTCGACTGGGGGCCGTTGGTCGGAGGGTATCTTTTCATCGCGGTCACGGGCACCCTTTTTGTGGCGCTTGGCATCCTGGCCAGCGCCCTTACCCGCAATCAGGCCGTGGCCGGCATCCTCGCCTTTGTGCTTCTCCTCGCCCTCGTCATCGGCTCTCGCTTCGCCGCCACGCTTGAGCTTCTGAAGCTTGATAACCATGCGACGCTTCGATCCCTGATCGACTATGTGCAGGTGTTCACCCACCTCGAGGACTTTAGCCGCGGCGTCATCGACTCCCGCCAGATTGTATTCTATTTCTCCTCGGCCTGCTTCGCCCTGGTCCTGGCCGTCCTCGGTCTCGAAGCCAAATATCTGCGCTCGTGAACACACCCGCCACGATGTCCGACACTTTTCGCCCGGCTTTGCGGAGGCGCACAATCCACGCCCTGCTGCAGCTCCTGCTCGCATTCACCCTCTGCCTCGGGCTCAATCTGGTCGCCGCCCGCCACGCCCTCCGCCACGACCTCTCCCGCCACGCCCGGCATTCACTGTCCGCCGAGACCGTTTCCTACCTAAAAGCCCTCGACCAGCCGGTGAAATTTGTCGTCACCTTCGCGGCGGAGGCCGATGACGACGCCCTGGCCCAGGCCTACCGCGACATTCGCTCCATGCTGCGAGATTACGCCGATGCCTCCGCCGCCGCGCCGGCACCCGTGCAAGTGGAGTTTGTGGATGTTTACCTCAACCGCGCCGCCGCTCAGCGCCACGGCATCACCGAGCCGAATCGCATCTTCGTTTTTTCCGGTGATAAATTCCGGGAGATCAAACTCGACGAAATCTATCGCCTGCGCGACGGCGAGAAAACCGCCTTCCTTGGCGAGCAAGCTTTCACCGCCGCGCTGCTCGATGTCACCCGGCCCGGCCGGCAGAAGATCTATTTCCTGAACGGCCACGGCGAGATGGAGCCCGGCGAGCCTGACCCAGCCCGCGGCCTCTCCCTGCTGCGCGATGAACTCAGACTGCGTAACTTCGAGGTCGCCACCCACGACCTCTCCATCGACCCAACCATACCTGGCGACGCCGCCCTGCTGGTCGCCGCCGGCCCCCAAGGCCGCTACGGACGTGAGGCCCAGGAATCCTTGCGCCGTTACCTCGGCAGCGACGCCGGCCGTCTGCTGCTCTTGCTCACCCCCGCCCGCCAGCACGGTCTTGACGATCTCCTTTTTGACTGGGGCGTTCTGGCCGACGACGTGGTCATCCACGACCCAGGGGCCGCCGGCCGTTCCGATACCGGCGACCTGATCTTGTCTCCAGCCGCGTCGGGACACCCGGTGGTCGATTTCCTCGCCGCCAACCGCATCGCCGTGCGCTTCGGCCCGGCCCGTTCCATCCGCCCCGATCCGGGACGTTCGCTGGACCCGGGCCTCGCCGTCGCTCCCCTGCTGGCCGCTTCCGCCGACGCCTGGGGAGAGCGCTCCTACCTCGGCCGTGGCGCGCCGGTCTTCGACCCGGCCAGCGATTTGCCTCCACGACTCACCGCCGGAACCGCTTCCGAACGCGTTCCCCCTCGCGGCAGTCTGCCGTTCAGCGTGCGCGGCGGCCGCCTTCTCGTCTTCGGTGACACGGCCTGGCTGGGCAATGCCCGCCTCACCGCCGGCGGTAACGCCATCCTCGCCTTCGCCGCGATCAACTGGCTCGCCGAACGCGACGCCCAACTTGCCCTGCCCCCGCGCCCGATCGAGCGCTTTCAACTCACCCTCAGTTCCGCCCAGCTGACCCGCCTCCGCCTCGCGCTGCTCCTTCTCCTGCCCGCCTCCGCCGCCGTCCTCGGACTGCTCGTCGCCTGGAACCGCCGCCGCTGATCCTTCCCGCCCGCCGTGCGCTCAAAAATCACCCTCGCCCTCCTTCTGCTGAACTTGGCCGTCTTCGGCTACCTCGCCCTATCGGAACGTCCCTGGTCCGCCGCCGGCCGCATCGACGAGAACCGGCGCCGGGTCCTCGGTCCCGAGGCCGCCAACCTCTCCGCCCTCGAAATCAACCTCGCTGCCAGCCCCGGCACGGATACCTCCTCCTCGCGCTCACTCCGTCTCGAACGCCGGTCAGACACCTGGTTCATCACCTCCCCGGTCGAGTGGCCCGCCAACGAGTTTGCCGTCCGTCGCATCCTAAACGAACTGCAGTTTCTGGAGCACGAAACCAGCTTCCTCGTGGCCGACC
Source organism: uncultured Akkermansia sp. (assembly GCA_964400455.1). Classification (GTDB taxonomy): domain Bacteria; phylum Verrucomicrobiota; class Verrucomicrobiia; order Opitutales; family Opitutaceae; genus IMCC26134_A. The sequence goes on from CAYNUW010000181.1 coordinate 3,621, forward strand.
TGCCGCGGCTGAACCAGACCCTGGCCGATTTTGGCCTCGATCAACCCGCCGTGTCGCTCGTCGCCACGCCCGCGCCGACCGCGCCCGATCAGCCGGCCGCACCCGCCTTCACCTTGCGCGTCGGCGCTCCCGCCGCCGGGAACAGGCTCTACGTGCTCTCGCCCGACGAGCGCCGCGTTCATGTCGTGCCCCAGTCCCTTGCCGCGGTGCTCAGCCTCGACCTCGACCGGCTACGCTCCGACCGCCTCTTTACCATTCCGGTTTTCGAAGCCCGGGCCTTGACCATTCAGGGTGGTCCGGCCAACACCGCCCGCACGCGTCTGCGTCGGGACCCCAACCGCTGGCTTTTTGAATCCCCCATCGCCGCCCGCGCCGCCAAGACGCCGGTCGAACTCGCGATCAACGACCTCAACGCCCTGCGCGTGGCCCGCTTCCTGCCGTCCGACCCCAGCGCCCCGGCGGAAACCAGCGAAAATAATTCCCCGCCTCCCCTGCGCATCACCCTCGAGGGCAACGGTCGACGCGAAACCCTTCAACTCGGGGCGCTCGTCGCCAACCCCCGTCCCTCCGCCCCCGCCGGCACCGTCGAACGTCTGGCCCGCCTCGACTGGCGCGCCGCCGTCAGCCCCTCCGACCGTGCGGTCCACTTCACCGTCCATGTGCCGGTCGCCCTCGCCGACTCCCTGGAGAAAGCCCAGACCGCCCTGCGGGATCCACGCGTGCTCGATCTGGACCCCGACCTGGTCGTCTCCCTTTCCCTCTCCGCCCCCGGCTCGCCCTCCCTGCGTATCCAAAAGCTGGACACAGATGCGGCCTGGCGGCTGATCGTTCCGGACCGCTCCGAACCCGGCCGCGCCGACCCCGAGACCGTGCGCCGCCTGCTGGCCCGGCTGCAATTGCTGGAGGCCACCCGCTTCGCGCTCGAAGCCCCCTCGCGGCTTGAGTTGGAAAACCTGGGTTTCAACCGCCCCGAACGCGTGGTCAGCCTCGAATTGGCCGCCTCGGCCGGAGCGCCGGCACCCGCCGCCCTGACCCTCGAACTGGCCCGGCCCGGCGGAGACGACCCCCGCGTCTTCGCCCGCGTGGTGGGGCAGCCGTTCATTCATGAGGTCCCTCCGGAGGCCCTGGATCAGCTACCGGTCGCCGCGCGGTTTTATCGCGAACGCAACCTCGGTGCGTTGCCTGACGCCACCCGCATCGTGCGCCTTGTGCTCCGCCCCGCCGACCCCGCGCTGCCCGCCATCCTGGACCTGACCCCCGGGGATCCCTCCGCGCCTTCCGCCGCCGTCGTCTTGCTCGAGGCCCTGCGGGATCTGCGCGCCGCCGCCATCGTGCGCGAGGACTTGCCCGACACCGTTCCCGTGAACGGCGTCGAAACGCCCTGGTCCCACCGCCTGGAGGCCTACCTCGAACCTTCCCCGGACGGCGGCCCTCTGGTTTACCTGATCGCCCCGCGTTCCGGCGGCTCCACGCAATTGCTGGGCAGCCCCGCCCGCGGCTGGGTCTTCAATCCCGAGCAACCCGTCATCGACGCGCTCTGGACCCTGCTGCGAACCGGCAACTAAAACCTGAGCCGAGCACGAACCGTGGCCACGCGCCGTCCCAGTCTGCCGCGTCTGCTCGCCACGGTCACCGGCTGGTTGCTTCTCGCCCTCCTGTTGACTCTGCAGCTGCGGGTCGCCGTATCGGGCGGTTTTCGTGTTCCGGGCTTCGCCCTCCGCCATGCCCAACGACACTTTCTGGACCGCGGAATCGATATCCGGGTCGACGCAATCTGGCTCGATCTCTCCGGTCGCGTGCTGATCCAGCGGCCAAGGGTGGGACTGCCTGGCCACCCGGAACCGGTGATTTCCGCGCGAGCCGTGGCGCTCCGACTCGATTGGTCCGCTTTGTGGACCGGAGCCGCCGCTCTGCACCGCGCCGACCTCTCCGATCTCGCCATTAGCGTCCCCGCCTCCCTCACGTCCGACTCCACCCTCCGTGAGCTGTTATCCGGAGGTGAATTCCGCCTTGCGCGCACCTCTGCCCAGAGCCCGTGGCTCGTCGAACAGGCCAGCGCCCGAGTGCTGGGCGTGCCCACCGCATTCATCGGACGCCTCCCGGCCGCAACCGTTCGTCCACCTGCGGTGTCGACCGGGGTTCAGGCGTCCGACGTTGAGCATAACCTGCGCGAGCTTTTGCACCGGGCCGTCGCTTGGCACGACCTCCTCTCCCTTTTTCCGCTCTCCGACCTCAGCGTGCTGCGCATCGAGCTGGGAGCGGACCGGCTCGCTCTGGGCGGCGAGGCCGAACGTTTAGTCTGGCCGGCACATCCACGTCTGCCCGCTCAGCTCACGGGAGCCACCTTGGAGAACGTGTCGATGCTCGCCGAACTTGGGTTAACCGGGCCGGCGATCTCTTCCGCCGTCCAAGCCCGCCTGCAAGCGGCCCGGGTGCACGTGCCTTCCGTGTCAGCCGAGCTTACCGACGCGCGGCTTCGTTTGTTGCGGGAACCAGACTTTCAGATCGACCTCGCCGTTGGATCCGTGATTTGCAGTCTGGCCCCGCCCGACCTGTCTCCCGCCCCAATCGTGGCCACCGCTCACCTGAGCTCAGCCGGGGAAAGCGTGGATGCAAACCTGTCCGTTCGTCTGGCCGATGCCAACTGGCAGCTCTCCACCCAGGGTGAACTTCCGGATGCCTCGGGGCGCCTCAAGGCTGAAGGCAGTCTGACCCCCGCACTGCTTGAGGCCTTGCGCCCCCTCTTGCCCGCCCCGGCCCGTCCCATCTTGGAAATCGCTGATCCCGTGGCACTGCGATGCGAAGCCGCGTGGTTAGCCGGCGCCCGTCCCGATTTTGCCTCCGTCTGGTTGAGCTCCGGCCGCGCGGTTGCCGGTAAAGTGCCTTTTGATCGCGCTCTCGGCTTTGCGCGTTACTCGTTTGCCAATCGTCAATTATACGCCCGGGACTTGGTGCTCGCGCAAGGTGACAGCCGAGCCTCCGGCACTTACGAAATGGACGCGCGCACCCTCGCCTTCCGTTTCCTTCTCTCCGGCACCTTGCGGCCCATGGGCATAGAGGGTTGGTTTTCCGGCTGGTGGGATCGTTTATGGTATGACTTTCAGTTTGGCGCCCTACCGCCCGCCGCCGAGGTGGACATCCAGGGCGTATGGAGAAAGCCGCGAGAGACCCGCCTGTTTATCGGCGCCTCCTCCGGCCCCATGCGGGTGCGCGCGCTGGATCTGGACACCCTTCAGACCCGACTCTGGATTGAGCACGGTGTGGTGGACGTTCTCGCATTCCACGCCCAAACCGGAGTTCACCGTGCGCACGGATCCTTCGCCCGCTTGGAGGAAAATGACGCCGAAGACTGGACTCGACTGCGGTTCGATCTGGCCTCGACTTACCCCGTCGATGCCTTGCCCAAGATCTTCCCGCGCGAGGGTCCCGAATTGGTGGCACCCTTCAGATTGACGGCGGCTCCATCCTTGCGGCTTCGGGGAGAGACGCGCGGCCCGGCAGCTCCCGCGTCTGCCGCGCCCTCGTTCTTTCGCCTCGAACTCACCACCGACCAGCCGCTCAGTTACCGCGACTTTCCCTTGGAGCACCTCTCCGTGGTGGCTCACTCCGCCACGGAGACCTTGCGCCTTGACGATCTCAAAGCCGGGTTCGCCGGCGGAAGCTTGGCCGGAAACATCGTTCTGAGCGGACCGGAAGCCGACCGTTGGGTGGCCTTTGACCTCAATCTGCAAAATGCCGGCCTCGATGCCACCCAAGCCGCCTGGCGCGTTTTCCAAAAGTCCCGCGGTCAAGAAACGCCTCCACCCAAGCCATTGGGAGGGACTCTCGACGCGGCTTTGATCGCAACCGGACCATTGGGTGATCCCTTGGCCTAC
>CAYNUW010000182.1:0-7439 GCA_964400455.1 uncultured Akkermansia sp.
AGTAATCGGTCGGAAAGTTGCGACGCGAAGTGATCCACCCGATGTGCGACCATAAAAACCCATGCACGTGCGGCGAATGAGCATCCTCCGGATCATCAGAGTGATGGTGATGATGACGATGGTGGTAGGCCCACCACAATCCTCCGCGCTGCACGGTTGTGCCGCCCCAGAGGGCAAGAAAGAACTGCCCGGCTCGGGACGTGGAGTATGTCTTGTGGGAGAAATATCTGTGATAAATCCCTGTCACCGCAAACATACGGATAAAATATAAAAACACCGAAGCCCAAGCGGCAAAAGCACTGACACCTACCCAGATCACTCCGAAGCAGCCTAGATGGAGCACCACAAAAGGCATCACCCGCACCCAATCCACCCGGTCGGGTTCATTGCGCATTTTCTCCGCTCCCCCCGGACAGTAATCGGAGTCTATCCACTGCACCAAAGCGGTGCCGATGCGTCGAAAAATACCGGGGCGATCCGGCTGAACGGGAGAAGAAGCAGACTCAGACATGGGCAAGTTACCCCCTCACTTTTCTTCGGTTCCCAGCTCTGGCAAGCCTTCAGTTTAGCCCAGCCTCATCGCTTGAATGCGACGATAATCACGTTAAAATCTCCCCCCGAACAGCCTGCTAATTTTCCCGGCGGCCGAAGACCGTTAAGGTGCAGTCAAACCCTTCGTTTAAAATGTTATCCACGACGAATTTCCGAACCTTGAAAACGGATGGAGAGTCTAAAAACTTTTTTGGTCCGGCAGGTGATCTTCCCCGTCGCAAGATCGACGGAATCCGGCACCTCGATACGATGAAGGTCCACCGTGGCATGATATCCCCGCTCGCTAAACACATCTATCAATATCGCAATAGCCAGGGGGTCCACTAGTAAAGCGTCCTCCGTGTTCACCGAGGCCACCCCCGAAATTGCGTGACGTAGAACGATCGGCATAACCTTGCGCTCGATAAACTCGACCACCCGGCTCAAGAGGTCGGCATGATCGAACGCATACTCGTCCAACCGCCGCACAAGCTCTTGGCGCGCATGAACTACGATGTCCTGAGCAACCGGAATCGTCCGCAAAACATCATGGGTGCGGGGATCCAGCTCAAGCGAGCTCTGATACTGCAACTCGCGTAGAATGTTTTGTTCAACGTCGGCTAATGACCCTTGTGCATTAACAAGATGATAATGAAATATTTCCCGCAGAGATTGCAGCGCGTCCCAAGTTTGCTCTTTGAAAACGCGGTAACGACGTTTGGCCAAATCCACGTCATAGTCCGTGGGACGCTCCTCCAACAACTCTCCGAGGCCGGTGCGCCGGACCTCCTCGTTGTGGGCGCGAATCTCCAAACCGCGTTTAAGCTGACGATTCACCGAGGTCTTCTCATCGACAAAGAGCACCATGATGTGAATGGTCGGGTGTCGGAAATGCCCCCGCAGAGGAGTGGAAAAGAACTCCCGGCGCAGTGCATGCATGCGGTCAACCAAGAGCTTCAAACACTCCACCTGAACCTTGGTGCGAGGAAATCCATCCAAAATGACTCCGTCCCGAAACTCGCTTTCGAGCAGTCGCTTAAAAAGCAAACGCATGACCTCCCGGTCACCGACCATGTGCCCGGCGTCCTTAAGCCGCCTCGCCTCCGGAGAATCGAGCAGCGAACTGACCACAATCGGTTCACACGTCAGTCCTCTGGCTTTCAAGATAAACGACGTATTGGTGCCTTTGCCCGACCCGGGCGCACCGCCCAGCAGGATGATTTCCTTAGGAAAACGCAGCCGATCACGACCAAATTCCGTCTCCAGCTCGCGCCAGATAACATCAAAAATCACCTGCGCATCCTTGATCTCCAGGTCGAGAATTCGACCAGAGCCGGCCTGCGTGTTCTGGGTGGGCGCTACGGCAGCGGTGCTCGGGTGAGGCTGGGTCATGGCAATAAATCGGATGTAAGAAACTTTTTATAGTAATTTAATCTCACTTGGACGGCTGGGCATTTAAAACCTCATCCAGCGTCAACCCGGTCAAGCGCTTGATACCTCCCAGCAACATCCACAACGCCCCAACCATCATAACCATGCTAGGGATTACAATTATGGGCCAGCTCAGCAGATTCATCTTGGCAAACTGTTGATTAAACTCTTCGGAACCACCCGGCGCAGTAATTATCCAGCGCGCCAGAAGAAAATTCAGCACCGCACTACAAAGAAAAGAAGCGGCAATCAGCCAGCCCGCTCGCTCCACGATTGTGTTAAACTCCACGCGCACACCGCGTTCATCCAACGCCGAATCGATTTTCGCGACATTCAGAATTTGGTCGTTGTAAATAAACTCTCGAACCATGGGGCGTTTGCTCCTCTGCGATAGCGCAACCATGAGACCGATCACTAACGGAACCGATGCCTCCTTGATCGCAAACCAGATGCCATCGGCCTGCATAATGGCAAATCCGCCGGTAAGTAAAGTGCTCGCTAATCCTATGGCTACAATGAAGTTAAATCTTCTTCTTTGCAGAAAATCCCAAACACCGTAGCCCAAGGGGAACGACAAAGCCAAAAACAAGGCGGGTAACGCGCCAAGCCGGTCAGGTGCGCTCAGCTTGGACAAGACCAGAACTGGTAAAGCCACGCTAAACACTAGGTTTATGAACATATTTTCCCGTCGAGCAGGCAGCGATGGCGTCGAAGTGGTCACGTTTGGCGATGAAGAAGGATAAACCGTAAGAGAGCGTCACGGCGATAGTCAGGCCCTAAAAATTGAAGACGTCCCAGCACGTCGTGGGCCCAGGTTATCCGGCAGCCGGCTGCACAGCCGGGCTTTGTCCTTGCCGCGCCAGCGTCGGCGACGGAAAACCCGCCTCCTTTGACTTCATGCAGACCCGCAAGATCTCCCTCGACCAAATCGACATCCACGGCGGCACCCAAACCCGCGTAAAAACCAACGAGGAAGCCATCGAGAGTTATGCCGAAGAAATGGGTTCCGGCACCCTCTTTCCACCCATCGTGCTTTTTTTTGACGGCTCCACCTATTGGCTGGCCGATGGTTTTCACCGTTACCTCGCGGCCAAACGTATCGGCGAACCCACCATTTCAGCCGAGATTCACGCCGGCGGACGGGTGGACGCCTTGCGCCACGCCCTCGGGGCCAATGCCGCCAATGGCGTCTACCGCACCAACGCCGATAAACGAAACGCCGCCGCGATCGCACTTGAAGAATGGTCCGGACTCGCCAACTCCGTGCTCGCCGATATCTGCCGCGTTTCCCCCGAGCTCATTCGCCAATGCCGCCGTGAACTCGAACAATCGGGCAAGATCGACAAGGCCCAACGTGTCGTAGGTCGGGACGGCAAAGAATACCCCGCCGAAATAGAACGCGAACCACGCGGTAAAGAGGAGAAACGATCCAGCGAGGGCGAAGGCGGCGGGGGAGGCAAACCGTCCGGAAAAGGCGACGGCGGCGCGCCCGGCGGCTCCAACGTAGAGTTGGAACACGAAGCCCGCGCCATGATCCGCAAAGGCGAGTTGAATCCCTTCGAACTCCCGAAACTGCTCAGCGCCACCGGCCACGACTATGCCTCCGCCACCATCGCCCTTCTCGGCTCCATGAAATCAGGCCTGGCCAAGCGCGACGAGGGCCTCCTCCGGATTAAACGTTGGATCGAACGCGTGCTCGCCGGAGAAATAGTCCTGGAGAACAACCCTTCCCTGCCCTCACGATCAAACCCTACACCCGCCCTCGACCATTCCGGTGGCGGCCCAGAGACATCCGCCGATTAGCCCCCGGACGCTTCGTTGACCTCGACCCGATCTCGCGGCGCGCCGCTCGAGCACCGCTAGGCGTTGCTTCGTCTTGCTTGGAATTGCACCTCCAAGGTGCTGGCCACCGCGTCGCAAAGACCGACAAAGGTCTCCTCGGCCAAAGACAACCTCCGGCCGCGTAAGTGACCGACGCCCCAAACCCGACGAAGTCGCCCACCCGGCAAAGGCAGCGATACCAAAGACCCCTCGGCCAACTCACGGCGCGCCACCCATGGGGCCAGCACTCCCGCACCAACCCCGACCTTCGCCAGCTCCTTGATCGCCTCCATCGAACCCAGCTCCATTGAATTCTCCACCTCAACCCCCGCCGCACGAAGGTGATTGGACAACAATACATCCGTAAAACTGCCGCGATTGTAGACGATCAACGTCTCCGTTCGCATCGCTTCCGCGTTTACCCGTCCGGCCTGCGCCCATGGGTGCATGGGGGATACCAACACGCGTAGTTCGTCCACAAACAACCGGCGAAACTCCAGCCCTTCCTCCGCATCCGGCTCCAGCATCACCGCCAAATCCACTCGGTTGATACGCAGAAACTCCAACATGCGCGGACCGTCTCCCGGCTCGAAACGCAAGGCGCACTCCGGAAAACTCTGCCGAAACTCTCGCAGCACCGTCGGCAAAAGGTGCTGACACGTCGTCACACTCGCGCCCACCCGGAGGCGCCCCTTGCCCCAGGCGCCAATCTCTTCCATCGCGATGCGCGCGTCTCTCATGTCCCGAAGGATTCGCTCCGCGATCGGACGCAGCTGCTCCCCCGCTTGGGTGAGAAAAACCCGTTTTCCCACCCGCTCAAACAAAGCCACCCCGACCTCCTGTTCCAATGCCTTGATCGCATGACTGATCGCCGACTGCGTCAGATGCAGCTCCTTCGCCGTCAAAGTGAAGCTCCCGCAACGGGACAAAGTCGCAAAGGCCAGGGTCTGACGGCTGTCTAAGAGTGCATTCATGAGGATTGTTAAACGGTGAATGAATGAGCGTTGGTCATTAAAAAGATTAAAACCTTGAACAGCACTTTTCGGACCAGATGGCTGGCATGGCACACGCTGGGCTTAGGGCTGATGCACCATCACATGCCCGCCAACACACCCAGCTCCGCAACGATCTCCCGGGCCGGAGCTACCTTGCGCCTGGGTTTCGTGCCCCTCACCGACGCCGCCCCGCTCATCGTCGCCCAGGCCGAGGGCCTCTTCACGCGTCGCGGCTTGTCCGTCACCCTCAGCCGCGAAGTTGGCTGGGCCACGGTTCGCGATAAAATTCTCTACCGCGAGCTCGACGCCTCCCACGCAGTCGCACCCATGGTGGTGGCCACGACCCTTGGCCTCGGCTGCGTCGCCACGCCCTGCTTGACCGCCTGCGTCCTCAACGCCCACGGCAACGCCATCACCCTGTCCACCGCCCTGCGCGAGCGCGGCGTTCGCGACGCCTCCACCCTCGGCGATGAAATCCGCCGCATCCGCCACGAACGACTGCTCGTTTTCGGCGTCGTTTTCGCTTACTCCTCCCAGCATATAATACTCCGCGACTGGCTGCGCGACGCCGGCATAGACCCCGACCGGGACGTGCGCATCGTGGTCGTTCCGCCGCCCCAGCTCCATCGCAACCTCGCCGCCGGCACCCTCGACGGCTACTGCGTGGGCGACCCTTACAACTCCCAGGCCGTGCGCGAAAAAACCGGCTGGATCGCCGCCACCTCCGCCGACTTGGCTCCAGGCCACCCGGAAAAAATTCTCATGGTGCGCGAAGACTTCGCCACCACCCGCGCGGAGGAACACTTGGCCCTCGTGGGCGCAGTCCAGGAGGCCGCCGCTCTCTGCGACGATCCCGCGTATCGACCCGACCTTGTTCGACTTCTCGCCCGCCCCGAAAATCTAAATCTGCCCACCCGCTTGCTCGCTCCCGCTCTGACCGGCCCCTTCGAAACCGGCACCGATGCCGGCACTCAATCCGCCGCCGACTACATCCGCTTCTCCAGCCAAGACGCCAGCCTGCCGGCCCCCCTGCGCGCGAAGTGGATCATTGACGGCTTCAATCGCCACGGGCTCCTGCCCAAAGGCTACACACCTCCCTCCGACCTTCCCCGGCGCGTATTCCGCGCCGACCTGTTCGCCCAGGCGCGCGCCCGCTACGGAGCCGCCGCCGCCGTTTGATTTCCCCCGTCTCCACCACATGCACCATACGTTCCACCCACCACTCCGCCTGCTCAAGCTTGCGATCGGACTAGCCGCCGCCCTGGTCGCTCTAGCCCGACCCGCCCTCGCCCAGGCGCCCGAACAGCCCAACGTGTCGTTCGGCTTCATCGCCCTCACCGACTGCTCGCCCATCGTCATCGCGCACGAAAAGGGCTACTTCAAAAAATACGGCATCAACGCCACCATCAAGAAGGGCGCCAGCTGGGCCGCCATTCGCGACATGCTCAGCTCCGGCGACATCCAGGCCACCCACATGCTCATCGGCATGCCCTTCGCCTCCACCATGGGCCTCGGCGGCTCCCCCGTGAAACCCATGGTCATACCGTGGATGATGAATCGAAATGGCCAGGCCATCTCCCTCTCCGAACAGTTCAAGGGCAAGGTCGGCGCCGATCCCAAGGCGCTCAAGCCCTTCGTCGATAAAGCCAAATCCCTCGGCGAACCCCTCACTTTCGCCATGACCTTCCCGCCCGGCACCCACGCCATGTGGATGCGCTACTACCTCGCCGCCGGCGGCATCCACCCCGACAAGGACGTCAACCTCATCACCATTCCGCCCCCGCAGATGGTCGCGAACATGAAGATCGGCAAGATGGACGGCTTCTGCGTCGGCGAACCTTGGAACGCCCGAGCGATCGCCGACAAGATCGGTTTCACCTCCATGACCACCCAGGACATGTGGAAAGACCACCCCGAGAAGGTCCTGGCCCTGACCGAGGAGTTCGCCAACAAGAACCCCAACACCGTCAAGGCCATCATCAAGGCCCTCCACGAGGCCTCCGTCTGGCTCGACGACATGGCCAACCGCGACGAAGCCTGCGCCATCGTATCGAAGCCCAACTACATAAACTGCCCGAAGGAAATCATCCTCGGCCGCATGCTGGGCAAACTCGACTACGGCGACGGCCGTGTGGTCCAGGACCCCAACCCCATGCACTTCTCCATCCGCAACGCCAACTACCCCCAGCCCAAATATGGCCTCTGGTGGCTCACCCAGTTCCGCCGCTGGGGCATGGTCTCCGGCGCCCCCGACTACGAGGCCGTCGTGAAACGCGTCATGCGCACCGACCTCTACGAGGCGGCCATGGCCGAACTCGGCGTCACCGACCGCGTTCGCGACGACTCGCCCTTCACCCTCTTCGACGGCGTCACCTTCGACCCGACTGGCGACCTCGAGGCCTACGCCAAGAGCTTCCCCGTCAACTCGCTGAAAAACTAAAATCGCCCTCCGCGCGGGTCCGGCCTTCCGGACCCGCGCGCCACGCGCCCCGGCGAGCAGATCGGCGGCGGTTTCTTCGTGCTGCGCCGCGGGCGTCGCACCGGCCGCGTCCGGCCGCCCGAATGGCCCTTCGAACACTCCACGCTGGCCGCCGCCATCGTCGAGCGCGACCGGCTCGCCGCGCTTTACCCCGACCAGCGCTTTGACGTGCTGGCCGTGGT
>CAYNUW010000183.1:0-7422 GCA_964400455.1 uncultured Akkermansia sp.
GCGAACTGGCGGCACTTCCGCAGAGCGGAACGTTCCGCTTTCGGTGGGGCCCTCGGCTCGAAATACCCTCCGGGTATGCCTTCGCTCGGTCCGCACCGAAATGCGCTCGCCATTTCACCCCGCTGCTCAGCCGTCCAACTGAATGATCCCGGCTTAGGTTCGACCGCTACGGATCACTATTCCGGCTGGCCGCCGAGCGCCTCCAGGGCGGGCAGGGCTCGGCCGTCGAAGTCGAACAGGGCCTGGTTTTCCCACGCGTTGCCACTGCCGGGCTGGGCCGGGTTCCAGTCGTTGCCGGGCGTCGCCAGCCAGGTGCCTTCCCAATACACCAAGCCCAGACCGCGACCGTCCGGCACCCGCGCGATCACTTCCGCGATGGCCCGCAACATCGCCGCCTGACCCGCCGCGCTCGCCGGGTAACCCTCGGTCAGCTGCGCGGCGCGCCCCACCATGTTGCGCGCGGCATCTTGCGAGCGCAGGGTGAAGGGATACGCCGTCTCCACCACCAGCACCGGTCGCTCGTAGCGCTCCGCCGCCAGCCGCAGCGCTCCGCCTAGATCAGCCAACGTGCCGTGCCAGTAGGGATAATACGACACCGCCGTGACATCCCACTCCACCCCCTGCGCACGCACGCCGTCAAACCACCAGCGCACCGTCTCCGCGTCGCCGCCCTTGGCGATGTGCAACACCACCCGCGCCGACGGCGCAGCCTCGCGCACCGCCCGCACCCCCGCCCGCAGCAGCGGCGCCAGACGCGCGAAACCATCCCCCTCGCCGGTAATCCGCCCGGTCGGCCAGAGCATCCCGTCGTTGATCTCGTTGCCCACCTGCACGTAGGCCGGCTCGATCCCCGCCGCGACCAGCGCGGCCAAGGTGTCATGGGTATGTCGATACACCGCCCCGGCCAGCTCCGCCGCGTCCAACCCCGCCCACGCCGCCGGCGCGGCCTGCTGTCCCGGATCGGCCCAGGTCGAGGAGTAGTGAAAATTCACCAGCAGGCCGAGGCCGCGCGCCCGCGCGCGGCGCGCCATGGCCACGAGTTGTTCGGTGCCGTGGTAACCGTCGGGCGAGTCGATCCAAACCTTTAGTCGCACCAGATTCACGCCGCCGCGCGCCAACAGGTCCAAGGCCTCCGCCGGCTCGCCTGCGGCGGTGAAAAAACGTGCGCCCAACGCTTCGCCTTTGGCCAGCTTGGAGACGTCGCACCCGCGCACCGCGAGCTCGGTCGCCGAAACGTGTGCGCCCGGGCTCGCCGCCGCGAAAAGGACCGCCACCAGCAAACCCCACGCGCAGGCCCGTTTCATGGTCCGTTTCCTTCCGCCGCCGGCGTCGGTGCCGGTGCCGACGGGCCGAAAACCGGCAGCTCGAACGCGGCCACCAGGTCCGGCCCCGGCCCGCGCCCCGTGGCCTCCAGCCGCCAGAGCACACAGTCGTCCGAGGGCTCCGGATCGGCTCCGGGCTGGCCGGCCGGCAGCTCCGGCGCCCAGGCCACCACCTGCCCCGGAAAAAAGGGCCCGGGGTGCGCCTGCTCCACCCGCCACAGCACCGTCTCCTCCACCCGAGTTTTTTTGCCAGATCGCACCGTGCGGCGGCGCAGGCACTTGAGCTCGGTCTTGAGCGTAAAACCCGCCGCCAGCCCGCCGGGCAGAACCAGCCCCAGCCCCGCCGGCGCGCCCGGCCGCAGGGGCAGGTCGGTCAACACCACCCGCACGTCGCGATGCTGACGCACCCTCAGCAGCGTGCGCAGCGCGAAAGCACTGCCGATCGCGACCACCCCGGCTGCCACGCAAAGGCCCCAGCGCACTCCCCCACCCTGCGCCCAGCCCGCGCTCCACCCGCTCCACAGCGGCAGGGTCGCCGCGTGCAAGACCACCAAGACCGTCCAGGCGATGATGGTCTTGTTGAGATAACTCGGTCGCACTTCCGCCGCCGCCCAGTCCGCCCGCCAGCGCCAGGGCTCGGTCGGATGCGCCGCCCGCGCGGTCCCCTGCGCCCGGCCGCGCCACCATGAGGCGAGACAACCCGCCAGCATACCCGCCCCCACTCCGCCGAACATCGTGCCAAAGATAGCGCGAAACAGGCCCATCTCGATCCGCCACCAAGGCCACAGCACCGCCTCGGCCGGAGCCGCCGGATTCACATAGGCGGTCATCGGTTGGCCGGCGTTTTTCGCCCGCCTCATCTGGCTGTGCAGACGATGGTGAAAACGACCGATGTTGTCCGAACCGCCGCCGAGCGTGATCTCGTCCGAGCGGAAGGTTTGTCCGTCGTAGGTGTAGCGATACGTGCCCGTGACGCGGTAAGTGGAGCCGCCTTTGCGCCCGCGACTGACCTTGACATCGGTCTGTTCGATGTAGGCCGGCACCTCGCGCCACTCGGCCAGAATGGTGCGACTGCGCAACACGTCGCGCCAAGTCCAGCCGGCCATGAAAACGCCGACGCCGAAAAACGGCAGGGCGAATAAGATCAGCCACGGGCTGAGCCGATGCGGCGAGGCGATAGTGGATCCAGCCATTGGCGAACAGCTCAGCAAGCGCCGCCGGGCCGTAAACAGCAAACCACAGGCGGGCGTGGGATTCGTTGCCCCACGGCCCGCCTCCGTCGCCTACTCGACGATCAATTTGAGGCGCAAAAAGGTCCGCCCGCCGGGCGCATCCTCCAGCGGCATCGGATGCACCCAGGCGCGCAGTTCGTAGGCGGGGTCGCCACGCTCGTCGGGTTGAGTCGGCAGCACGGTCGCGCTCTCGGGGGCGGCCGCGGGCAAGGTTTCGAGGCTGTTCGCCGCCTGGGCGGTCAGCACCGCCCCGGGCAGTTCGCGGCGCACCCGGGCTTCGAGGCGCAGGTAGGTCTTGCCCGCCACGGCGGCGGAGAATTGTTCGCTGGTCAGGGGTCCGGTCGCGAGGCGCGGGCCGACTGCCGGTCCGTCGACGGCGAGCGGATCGCCGCCCAGCGCCCATTCGAGCGCGTTGGCCAGGCCGTCGCCGTCTGGATCATCGGTCGCGCCGCGCGCTTCGGCGGGCAGGGCGGCTTGGCCGGCCACCCAGGCGGCGTAACCGGTCAGCGGCGCGGCCACGATGCGTAGGGTGCCATCGGTCGCCAACGTGGTGGCATCCCAAGCCAGCGCCGAACCGAGCTCGGGCAAGACCACGGTGGTAAAGGCGCCGCTCGCGGCGGACGCAGCCTCGATGACGCGGAATGTGGAGCCGAGGGCGAGCGGGCCGCCCTCGCTGGTGACTTCGAGCGTGCCGGCCAGGGTGAGTGCTCCGCCGACCGCCAGCACGTCATGGGTGGTCTCGGCGGGACGCAGCCGCAGCACGGTGCGGGCGGTCGGCGCGAGCGCGAGGCCGCCGGAGAGGGTCAGGCGTCCCACGGCGGCGCTCGTGCCGGGCGCGAGGCGGCCGGCGACCTGAACCGGCCCGGCGATGGTGCCGGTGCCGCCGAGCTCGCCGTCGGCCGCGACTTGCACCGCGCCGGCGGCCAAGGATCCGGTGACGACCAACCGGCCGGCCTCGACCGTGGTGGGCCCGGTGGTGGTGTTGGCGCGGGTAAGCGTCCAGTCGCCGAGGCCCAACTTGCGCAGGGCGCCGGTGCCGGGAAGCACTTTGTCCAAGATGCCTGAGCCCGGGCCACCCAGGGTCAAGGTGCCGCCGGCCGTGCTGGCGAGGTTGCCGCCGCCGCGGTCGTCAAACTTGACCAGCCAGGAGCGTCCGGCGACGCCGGCCTCCAGGGTGGCGCCGGACGCGCCGATGGTGAAGCCGGGGCCGTAGGGTTGTTCGACCGGGTTTTGCGGCGCGCCGTCGAGGTCGCCGAGGTAACGCACGGTGCCGCCGTTGATGATGAAACGAGCGGGGTTGTAGGAGAGGCCGCCGAGCGCCTGGGTGCGGAAGGTGGGATCGTTGATGCCGTAGCCCCAGCGGTCGAGCTCGAGCACGCCGCCGGCGTTTACCGTGAGCACGGCGGTGTTGTTCCAGGCACCGGCGTAGAGCGCGCCGGTGTCGAGCACGGACACGGTGCCGCCCTGGATGGTGAGGTTGCCGGTGAAGGCGGCGCGTTGGGAGAAAATCAGGCGGCCGGCACCCTCCTTGACGAGGTGCAGGGGCGCGGCGGAGCCGTTGGCGACGATGCCGGTGAATTGGAAGTCGCCGTCGCCCTGCAGGGTCACGGTGCGCGCGTTGGATGCGGCGGAGGACAGGGCGCCAAGGATGAGCCGGCCGGCGTCGGAGCGCAGGCGGTAGTTGGCTCCGCCTATGCCGATGCTCAGCGCGCCGGCGAGGGTGTTTTCGCCCGCGACGTTGCGGATGGCGGGCGGCTCGGCATTGCGCCCGGCGAGGCTGAGGGCGGCGGTGGCGTGAATCTCGCCGGCCGAGCCATCGAGCTCGAGGGTCGAGGAGCCGGTGTTGTTGTTGCGAATGGCGATGGAGGTGAATCCCTCCAGCGCGCCCGGGTGGGCGACGCGCACCACGCCTTGGGCGAGGGTTGTGCTGTTGGTGTCGATCTGGAGCGGGCCGGACACGGTGTTTTCGGCCGCGAGCACCAGCGTGCCGGTGCCGGCCTTGGCCAGGCCGAGCGTGCCCTGGAGCGGGGCGGCGAGGGTGGCGGTGTTTTGATTCACCGTGATGGTCGGCACGGCGGTCGAACCACTGTCGAGCAGCAGCACGCCGTCGCCCACCGCACCGAGGGTCCAGGACTGCGCGCCGGCGGTGTCACCAAACCGGGCCGTGCCCAAGGCGCGCGGCAGGTCGAGGGTGACCACGCGGTCGGCGCTGATGTCGAGCGTGCTGAAATCGGCGCTAAAACCGGCCCCGTTGGCCGGCAGCCCGCCGGACCAGCGCGCGGGATCGCTCCACTCGCCATCAACGTCGGCCGACCAGGTGCCGTTGGCATTCACGTTGGGCAATTCAATGGACAACAAGGTGTTGGCAATGAGGCCAGTGGAGTCGGTGACGCGCACGGTCCATTGTTGCACGCCGCTGTCACCGGGGCCGGGAGTGCCGCTGAGGGTGCCGTCGGTCGCGACTTGCAGCCAGGCTGGACCGGAGACTTTGGCGTAGGTCAACGCGCCGGCCGAACCGCTGGCGGAGCCGGCCAAGGTGCCCGTGTAGGGCTGGCCCTGGGTGGCGGTGCCACCCGAGATAACCGAGGCGTTAAAGGTCGGGGCGCTGCCGGCCATAAGCGCGCCGATCTGGGCGGCGCTGAGGGCGGAGTCGGCCAGGTGCACTTCATCGAGTTGACCGCGGAAGAGCGGGTCGGTCGGCCACTGGGATTTGCCGAGGTAGTTTTTGACCGGGACGAGCTGGGCCGGGGTAAGGGTGGTGGCGACGGAGCCGACCTGGGTGCCGTTGAGATAGAGGCGGGTGGTGCCGCCGCCGATGGTCACCGCCACGTGGCTCCATTGGCCGACGGGTAGCGCCGAGCTGTGCTGCACAAACTGGTCGGAGGTGCTGTTGCGAATGCCAAAACGCAGGGTGCCGGAGGAGGACGACGGCGTGAGGTAGAGGTAGTTCGCGGTGTCGCTGCCAAAGTCGAAGATGCGCTGCCAGTTCGGGCCACCGTCCCAATACACCCAGGCGGCGAAGGTAAAGGTCGAGCTGACCGCCACCCGGTAGGGCAGGTGGACGTGGTTGTTCTGACCATCGAAGACCAAGGCTCGGCCACGTGGGCCGTCGCGGTAGGCCGGCGCGCTGGCGGCGAGGCCATGGTTGGAGAACCCGGACACGTCGCGCACCGTTCCCTCCATCGGGTAGCGGGCGATGCCCCGGGTGCCGGTGGCGGGCATCTCCTGGCGGTAGCCGAGGCTGGAGGACTGGTCACGATAAACGATGCCGGCCGGGGTCAAGCCGCCCGAATCGTAGGTCAACTGGCGCATGTATTCGACCCGGCTATAGAGGGCGTAGCGCTCTACGAAGGGCGCGGCTTCCAGCATCTGGATGAACTCGCGGACGCGGTTGGCGTTTTCCTGATAGGAAGGGTCGGCGCAGGAGGTCCAGTCGGCGCCGTTGTTGAATTCGGTGATCCAGAGCGGCTTCCCGCCGGTGCGGATGTGGATGTCGTAGAGCCAGTCGTAGAGCTGCTGGGCGGTGAAGCCGCAGCGGTAGAAATGCACCGCCACGTAGTCCACCCGCAGATTACGCGCGGCGGCCTGGTCCATGAAACTGTAGAGCCAGTTGAGCCCGCCGTCGGTCACGGCCGGCGAGCCGACGCGCAGACCGGTGGCGAGCAGACCCGGCCAGGTATCGAGCGCGGTGGTGATGGAGCCATTGCCCAAGGTCTGGTAGGCGTCTTCGACCGGATTATCGGGCTCGTTGAAGCCTAGCAGGTGGGTGGTGTCGGCCTTGTTGGTCGGGTAGTCCGGCCACCAGCGTTGTTGACGAATTGGCACGTATTCCCAGTTCAGGGGGGAGTTGCGATCATTGGCCCAATTGTAAAACCAGTAGGCGTTGACCGTGTCGGCGGCGACGTCGCACGAGCCTTTTTTACTGACCCAGCGCCAGGGCAGGACGCGCACAAAAACGACGGCGTCGTCGAGGTTCGAGGGCAGGCGACCGATCTCGAGGTCACCGTCCTGCGCGACATACACGCGGCCATGTCCGGTGCCGTTAGCCTGGGTGGTGAGGGTGGCCATGTAGCCGCGCTTGAGGCGGAACGAACTGATGTTGCGATGCAGCGCGCCCAGAGTCCCGGTGGTATTGTAATACTGGTAGGGGGTGAAACTCATCGACTGACCGGTGAAATCTGGGCCGGCAAACGCCTCCAAGGGTTGGAAGCTCGGTCCGTGCGGCACGACCATGGTGCCCCGCTCGAACTGCACCACCCGGACATTTGATCCTGAACTGGCCACGGCGCCGTTCACCCGGATCTGGCTCAGATGCGAACCAGCCACCGTTGCCGGGCGGATATTGGGAAAACAAACCCAGGCGTCGGGCGAATTCAGGTGCACCACGCTACCGGAAAACGGCGCGGTGGCATGGGTAAGGTGCAGCTCCGACCGCCCGGTCATGATTACCGTGGTATCGGTCAACGTGGATACCGTGTGGACGCCCTCGGTCAGATTCAGCATCTGGGCATGGGCCGTCGCGACCAGACCGGCGGTAAGAAGGACGCAGAGGCGCAAAAGCTGGGTGATCTGGAAAACGGACATGGCGTAGGCGGGGATCAGAGGGGGTAGCGGTTTGGGCGGTAGACGCCGGGGAACGACAAACCATAGCAACTCAGGGCCAGATTTCTGCTTTTTCGTGAGTCTAGGGTAAACCGCCAGCCTGACCAAGCGGCGGCCGAATGTCCGAGTGCCCCTGCCCTACCCTGCCCCCGTCCCGCGCGCCCTACCCGTCGGCGCGGCCCACCACCCCACGGCGACTCTCCAGGGCAACCATGAGCAGACTGATGTCGGCCGGGTTCACCCCGCTGATGCGGCCGGCCTGCCCC
>CAYNUW010000184.1:0-7322 GCA_964400455.1 uncultured Akkermansia sp.
CGGAAGGCTGGAAAACCACCGCGCAGACCGCATCGGCCTTGAAGGGCGACGGCGTGGCGGAGGTATGGCGAAACCTGCTGGCGTTTTTCAAGACGGGGGAGGCGACGGGCGAAATCGTTCGGCGGCGTCGGGAGCAGGCGGTGGCGTGGATGCACGCGTTGATTGAGGAGCGGTTGAAGAGCGACTTTTACGGCCGGCCCGAGGTGAGGGCCAGCCGGGTGGCGGTGGAGCACGCGGTGGCGGGCGGTTTGGTGCCGCCGCTGGCCGGGGCGCTGCGCTTGCTGACGGAAGCGGATGCCCGCGCGGAGGCCCGTTGACGGAAAACTTGCGGGGTGGCGCTATGCGGTTGGACAAAGGTTTGGCGCGTTGGTTGCTTTTCCGCGACCCACCGCGGAGGTTCTCGGCGGTGTCGCATGAACGATCTTACCTTTAATCCCTCCTGGTTGACCGGCCTGCTACAGGCGGGGGACTCGTTTTACCCAACCGGGAGCTATGCGCATTCGTTCGGGTTGGAGGGCTTGGTCGAGGCCGGTGTGGTGAAGAACACGGACACCCTGGCGCAGTTTCTAAAACTTTCAGTCTGGCCGGCGCTTCGTCAGGCCGAGTTGCCGCTGGCGGCCCAGGCCTATGTTGCGCTGGAGCCGGGCAGTCCCGACTGGGTGGCGGTGGGAAGGTTATCCGAGCTGGCTCATGCCGTGAAGGGGGCGAGCGAGTTGCGCGCGGCCACGGAAAACATAGGCCGGCAGCGCGCGGAGTTATGCGTCCGCCTGCATCGTCATGTTCTGGCCAGCGAGTATCTGGCGCGGGCGGAGTCGGGCAACTGGCCGCGCTGCGCGGCGGTCGCGGCCGCGTTGGAAGGCCGAGTTTTGGGCGCCCCGGTGGAGGCGGTGTTGGCCGGTATCGCCTACACCAGCCTGGCGGGCCACTTGTCGGCGGCGATGAAACTGCTGCGCATCGGTCAAAATGCCGGGCAGGCCTTGTTGACGGAATCCCTGTTGGAGACTCCGGCGGCCATCGCGCACGCCTTGACGGTGCCGGAGGCGGAGATCGGTTGGTTCAATCCATGGCTGGACGTCGCGTCGGCACGTCACGAGACCGCCGACGCCCGGATGTTTATCTCCTGACTTCACCTTGCCCGCCCCCGTCTTCAATCCTTCAGCCCATATGTCTCTTCATCGTCCTCCCCGCATCGGCATCGGCGGTCCCGTAGGGTCCGGAAAAACCATGCTCTGTCTCAAGCTGTGCCAGAAGTTGCGGGAGCGTTATTCGATGGGGGTGGTGACCAACGACATTTATTGTTCCGAGGACGCGGAGTTTCTCATCCGGCAAAGCGCGCTGCCGGCCGAGCGTATTCGCGGCGTGGAGACGGGCGGGTGTCCGCACACGGCCATCCGGGACGACACGACGATGAATGAGCAAGCCTGCCAGGAGCTGGAGCGGGCGTTTGCCGATTTGCAGCTGGTGCTGGTGGAGAGTGGCGGCGACAACCTGACCGCCACGTTTTCACCCGAGCTGGTGGACGCCTTCATCTACGTGATCGACGTGGCCGAGGGCGAAAAGATCCCGCGCAAAGGGGGGCCGGCCATCCGGCACAGTGATCTGCTCATTATCAACAAAATCGATCTGGCTCCGTTGGTCGGGGCGGATCTCGGGGTGATGGAGCGCGATGCGAAGGTGCAGCGAGGACAGCGGCCCTTCCTGTTTTGCGACCTGAAGCGAGAATACAACCTGGACCAGGTGATCGGCTGGATCGAGCAGCAGGTGCTTTTTGCGGCCAAGCCGCGTTCCTGAGATGGCTGAATTTCTCGGACACCTTGCCCTGCGCGCCGCCGTCCGGGCCGACGACGGCGCGACGTATCTGGCCGGGCAGTCTTTTCGTGCGCCGTTTCACTTGAGCAAGTCCTACTGGGACGCGGATACGCGAACGCTGCTGACCCAGGTGGTGAATCCCACGGCGGGGATTTTGTCGGGTGATCGTCTGGAAAGCGAGGTCGTGGCGGAGTCGGGGGCCGCGCTGTTGTTGACCACGCCGAGTGCGAGCCGGGTGTTTCGGATGCGGTCGGGGCAGGCGCGTTCGTTACAGACCTTTCGGGTGGAAGACGGCGCTTGGCTGGAGGTGTTGCCCGAGCCCCTGGTGCCGCATCGCGGGAGCGTTTTTCACCAACGCACGGTCCTCGACGTCGAGCCGGGCGGCGCGGCCTTATACGCCGATCTGCTTTTTCCGGGGCGCATCGCGCATGGCGAGGTCTGGGGTTGGGATCGTCTGGTCTTGGAATTGGAAGTGCGGCGGGGGCCGGCGCTTTGTCTGCGGGAACGACTGGATCAGGCGGGCGGGGATTTGCTGGCCTTGGCGAAGCTGGCCGGGTGCGGCGAAGCGGCTTGTTTTGGCAATGCGGTTTTTATCGAGCGGGAGGTCGTGAAGGAGCCGAATCCCGAGTGGAGAAGGAACTTACATGCCTTGCAAAAAAGCGGGACGTGGGTGGGGGCGAGCCAGCTTCGGAACGGCGCGGGTTGGAGCATCAAGTTGGTGACGCCCGATCCGGTGGCCTTGCGCGCCACGCTGGCTGAGATCCGGAGGTTGCTCAGCGCGGGCGCGCCTCACCTCAGGTGTGATGCGCGCAAGTTGTGAGGTTGGCCCAAGTGGGCAGGCCGCGTCTCCGGCCGGTCACTCGCGGCGTTTGTTTTTGGCGCGGAAGCGGGCGTAGAACAAGATGCCGAGCGTCAGGGCGGCGACCGCAAAAGCGGGGACGGCGTGGTAAGGATGGACGAGCCGATGGACGGTTTCTCCGACAAAGTCCCACGTGAGTCCGCCGCCGTGGTCGCCGTCGTGGCCCGGATGGGCGAAGACGGCGGCGGTGGAGCCGACGGGCAGGGCGACGGCGAGAGCGCGGTGGAGAAAACGCGAGAGTTTCATGGTAGGTGGACCGTAAGCAAAACCTGAGCCAAGGTCACGCCCGCGTTTTGGTTTACCCCAGCACGTTTTCCGTTTTTGCGTCGAAAAGGTGGGCGGACTCGAGCTTGAAGCTGACGCGGAGGCGCTGGCCGATTTCGAACCGTTGGGCAACCTGCACCCGGGCGATGAAGTTGGTGGCGCCGGTGCCGAGGTGTAGATAGGTCTCGGAACCCATGGGCTCGGAGACCTCGACGTTGACCTCGATTTCGGAGGGGGAACGGGGAGTGTCGAGCTGGGTGGAGACCAGCACGTTTTCCGGGCGGATGCCGAAGACCAACTCTTGGTCCAGATGCTGCCGGCCGAGCCGGGAAAGGGCGGGATTGAGGGTGAAGCGGACCGGGGAGGAGTTGGGGGCGTTCTCGACGAAATCGAGCAGATCCGGTGTGGTCGATGGCTGGAGACGACCGCGGAAAAAATTCATCGGCGGGCTGCCGATAAAGCCGGCCACGAACAAGTTAGCTGGATGATTATAGAGTTCCAGCGGGGGGGCTACCTGCATGATGCGCCCATCCTTCATCACGCAGATACGATCGCCCATGGTCATGGCTTCGATCTGGTCATGGGTGACGTAAATCATGGTGGCGCCGAGCCGGGCGTGGAGTTTCGAGATCTCCGTCCGGGTGGAGCTACGCATTTTGGCGTCGAGATTTGAAAGCGGTTCATCGAACAGAAAAACCTTGGGCTTGCGAACGATGGCGCGGCCGACCGCGACGCGCTGGCGTTGACCGCCGGAGAGGGCCTTGGGTTTGCGCTGAAGGTAGGGTTCGAGTCCGAGCATACCGGCGGCTTCCTGGACGCGCTGGTTAATCTCGGCCTTGGAGAACTTACGTAGTTTGAGCCCGAACGCCATGTTCTCAAACACGGTCATGTGCGGATACAGGGCGTAGTTTTGAAACACCATCGCGATGTCCCGGTCCTTGGGCAGCACGTTGTTCACCTCTCGACCGTCGATCGAGATGGTGCCGCCGGTGATTTCTTCCAATCCCGCGATCATGCGCAGGGTGGTGGATTTGCCGCAGCCGGACGGGCCGACCAAGACCATGAATTCCTTGTCCTTTATCTCTAAATTTATGCCATGCACCACTTTGATGCCGGGGCCGTTTTTCTCTGGATAAGTTTTTTCCAGGTTTTGCAGGCTTACGTTGGCCATGTTTTTGAAGCGTTCTGGGTTACGGTTGAGTCCGTGATGCGGCAGGACTCCGAAAGGTTCACGGGTGCCTAGGGGAGATAAAAAAAGTGATGATTTAACGCAGCAACCCTGAGTCAACGGGTTTTAGGGCGTCCGGTGTGGGCTGACGGGTGGGTCTAGGGTGTCGGGCTCGGGCGCAGTTGGAGGGGAACTTGATCTCGAATGACGACCAGAGTGGTGATGGGGGTGGCTGGGGGAGGAAGGTCGGACACGGATCGGATGGGGCGATTCCCAGCTGCTTGCAGCAGGTCGTTGGGGCGGAGTCCGGCGCGGGCGGCGGCGGAGTCGGGCGGCACGGCGACAAAGTGGACGCCGCCGGATTCGCGACTGACACCGAAGGCGGAGAACTCCTCGCCGGCGAGGTTGCGCACCGTGGCACCGAGCCAGGTGGAGCGGTCTTCGGCGGCGGGGCTCGCGCTGGTGGCGGCGGGTGCGGGCGGAGTGTAGCGCGGGAGGGCGGGAGTGCGGGCGATGGCGCGGAGGGCGGGCTTTTTGACGCCGAATTGATCCATGGGGAAGTTTTTGAACCCGACCGCGAAGGCGGGGGAGTTTTCGCGAACGCGATAGTCGCCGGCGGCCGGATCGACAAAAAGCGGATCTCCGGAGAGAGAGTCGGCGTCGGCACCGGAGGCGCGGTGTTGGTCGCGGTGGTTGGCGAAGACAAAAAGATTATGGTTCACGCCGGAGCCCCAGCCCTCGGGCTGGCGAATGGGTGCGTGGGGGCGCATGACGATGTTGGCATAAAACCGATCATCCGAAGCGTCGAACCAGACGTGAGGGTGGAGCCCGTTGTGCACGTGGATGTTGTTCCAGGCGTGGCGGCGGTAGCCCTCGCGGAGTTTGAGACCGCCGGCGAGCATGAGATTGTTGTAGATGTCGTAGTTGGACGAGCCGTCGTCGAGGTCGATGTCCCAGCCATGGTCGCAGCGCCAGCGGCTGTCGCGGATGACGGTGGTTTCGACGGCATCGAGGAAGGGCAGGGCGGGCTCGGCCTTTACGGCGGGTTCGGAGACCTCGCGGTGGTTGCGGACCCAGTAGCGGTCGCGGCCCCAGGAGTTGAAGGAACCGTGGTCGTGGGTTTCGAGCACGGTGTCGAACACGTCGAGTCGCTCGAGGAGGTGGCCGCCCCAGGTGCCATCGCCGATGTTGATGCCGGCGCGGGAGCAGTCGTAGATGGACGTATCGCGCACGGCGATACGGGCGGCCATGGAGATTTGCACGCCGGCGGCCTGGCGTTCCACCGCGCCGACACCGTGGATCAGGCAGTCCTCGACGGCGGAGTCGGCGGGGTAGTCGTCGGTTTGCGGGCCGGGGGTGCGGTCGATTTTGGCGAGGTCGTTGCGCTGGGCGTATTCGAACAGCGGGTTGCGAACGGCGGAGGGGAGGCCGACGAAGACAACGCCGCTGGCGCCGGGGTCTTGGATGTGGCAGCCGCGGAGGAGCACGCGGCGGGCGTGGCCGGTGACGACGACGGCGTTGCCGCCGACCTGGTCAAAGGAGGAGTCGAGGATGCGGACATCGGTGGCTCCCTCGATGGTGACGGCGCCGCCGCGATAGAGGGTCCAGTCGGAGCGCAGGAGCGGTTCGCGGTTGTCCATGAACGTGCGGGCGGCGTGACGGAAGACGAAGCCTTGGAGCGAGACGTGGCGCACGGGGTTGAGCGCGGAGCCACGCAGCTCGACGAGGTGGCGGAGCCGGACGGCCTCGACGGTGGCGGAGGCGAGGTCGGTGCCGGTGGGAGGAAAGAGGTAGAGGCGGTTCTGGCGGGCTTCGTGGAACCATTCGCCGGGGGCGTCGAGTTCTTCGAAGATGTTCTCCACCATGCGGAATTCCTTGTGCATGCCCATCTGGCGGTTGTTTTGCCAGCCGCCTTCGTAGGCGACGGTGCCGTCGGGATTCTTGCCGGTGATGAGGTAATGATAACCGCCCCAGCGGTAGGCGTGCATGGCGTGGATGAAACCGCCGGCCGGATCGGCCCAGCGGGCGGCGCGTTCGGGGGCGAAGGCGTCGGCGGAAAAACCCTGGTAGGCGGCGGTGGTTTTGGCGGGGTCGAAATCAGGGTAGCGGGCCATGCGGAGGCGGCGGCCGTTGAGGAAGACCTGATCGAGGGTGAGTCCAGGGGGGGTATCGGCTTGATGGATGCCGTCGCGGAAGGGACGCCAGTCGAGGTTCAGTGGGAGACCGCCGCTGAGAATGGCGCGCCCCTCGTGCGCGGCGCGATAGGTCACCGGGTGCTCGGCGGTGCCGGAGTCTCGGGGGCCGAGGACAAGGGTTTCGGGCAGGTAGTAAACGCCGTCGGCGACGTGAATCGTGACCGCCTGGCGGCCGACCACGGGGCGGGCGGCGTCGCGGGCGGCGGAGAGGGTGGCAAACGGGGCGGCGGCGGTGCCGGGATGGTGGTCATCGCCGGAAGGGGATACGTAGAATTCGGCGGCCCGGGCGGCGGTCGCGATGAACGGGGTCATGAGCAAGACGAGCAGGCGGGGCAGGGTGCGGAGGCGGGGCATGAGAGGAGGGAAGGACACGGAGGCGGCGGGCTCGCTCAGGGGGCCAGCGGGATGGCGACGTTGAAGGCGCCGGAAAGGTCGGGGGTGTCGGCGGCGGCGCAGTAGAGCGCGACGGGGCGGCCGTCGCGTTGGAGGATTTGCGGTCGTTCGAGTTTCCTGAGTTTCCACAGGGAGCCGTCGGGGCGGGTGAGTTGCAGGCCGGAGACGAGGGGCTGGGGGGCGGGTTTCCAGTCGGTAAGACCGTCGGTGGAGGAGAAGAGGGCGAGGGACGGGTTCACGCCGGTGAAGTGACCGGCCATGTCCTTGACGATGGCGAGGTAGCGGGTGCCGTCGTGCCAGACAAAAGGATCCTCGGCGGCGAAGAACTGTCCCTTGCCGGTGAAGAGTTCGCCGGATTGTTTGGTGAAAGGGCCGAGGGGATGATCGGCGGTGGCGGCGAGGTGGACGACGGGGCCGCCGAAGGGCAGGGGGCCGCGTTTGGCGATGGCCTTGTAGATCATGAGCACGCCGCCTTCGGGGCGCGGGATGACGGAGGGGTTGTTGGCGGCGAGGGCGTCGGGAGCGTCGGGGTCGGGGGAGACGTCGATGAGGGGTTGGTCGAAGCGGGTCCAGGGGCCTTCGGGGCGGTCGGCGACGGCGACGCCGATGCGCTGGTTGTTGCGGTGCTGCCAGT
>CAYNUW010000185.1:0-7271 GCA_964400455.1 uncultured Akkermansia sp.
GTGACGGTCATGCCTTCGACGCCGATTTCGGACAAAGCCTCTTTAACTTCTTCGAGTTTGAAGGGCTTGATGATGGCGATGATGAGTTTCATGCGAATATGTTTAGAGTGTTGTGCAGGTGATAGGGGACTTCGCGGGGGCGGCGCAAGGTTTGTCGCATCGCGCCGCTTGGCGAAGTCTGGGCCTTATTTGTGAGCGGAGGTGAAGTCGGGATAGGCTTCGTTGCCGTGTTCACCGATATCGAGACCTTCGATTTCTTCTTCAGCACTGACACGCAGGCCCATGACGAGCTTGATCACGAAGAAGAGCGCGTAAGCGAACACGAAGGCGAAAAGACCGACGGCGACCACGCCCTTGATCTGGGAAACCAGCTGGGCTCCTCCGGCCAAGGCACCGAAAAGACCAACCGCGATCGTGCCGAAGATACCGCATACGCCGTGCACCGAGATGGCGCCGACCGGGTCGTCGATCTTGAGCTTGTCGAAGAACAGGACCGAGAACACCACGATAGCCCCGGCGATGGCGCCGATCACGATGGCGTTGAAGGGCGACATCTGGTCAGCGCCGGCGGTGATGCCCACCAACCCGGCCAGAATGCCGTTCAAGGTCATCGAGAGGTCGGGCTTCTTGATCACAATCCAAGAAACGATGGCGGCGACCAGACCACCAGCGGCGGCGGCAAGACAGGTGGTGACGAGAACCAGCGAGGTGAGCGCCGGATTGGCGGAGAGAACCGAGCCGCCGTTAAAGCCGAACCAGCCCAGCCAGAGCAGGAACACACCGATGGTGGCGAGGGGCATGGAGTGACCCAGCATGGGGAACATCTTGCCATCCTTGTATTTGCCCAAGCGGGGACCGAGGACCAACACACCCGCGAGGGCGCCGGCGCCACCGACCAAGTGAACGAGGGTCGAGCCCGCGAAGTCGTAGAAAGGAGTGTCGAGATTGTTCAGCCAGCCATTGCCCCACTTCCACATGCCGGTGATGGGGTAGCAGATGCCGACGAACAAGGTGGAGAACACCAGGAAGGAACTTAGCTTCACGCGCTCAGCAACCGCGCCGGAGACGATGGTGGCGGCGGTGGCGGCAAACATACCCTGGAAGAGGAAATCGGTCCAGTAGGTGTAGCCCGCGTTGTAAACGCTGGTCAAACCACTGACGTCGTCGGAGAAGCCGAGACCAAAACCGGCAAAGCCGAACCATTTTCCGGCGTAGTCAGCGCCCGGATACATGAGGTTGAAGCCCATCAGCGCATAAGTCAGCAGACCGATGCAGGGGATGATGGTGTTCTTGAACAGGATGTTCACCGTGTTCTTCGAACGGGTCAGGCCGGTCTCCACCGTGGCGAAGCCGAGGTGCATGATAAACACCAGACCGGTGGCCAACATCATCCAGATGTTATTGGCCGTAAAAAGCGCATAACCTTCGGAAGCCTGGAAGGCCTCTAGGTCCGCGAAAGGAGGCGCTTCGGCGGCGGCTTCCGCCACCGCTTCAGCGGCCGCAGCGGCCTCCTGGGCATGGATGGGGGCCGCCAGCGCGAAGAGCGCGAGGACACCGGTCAGTTTCAACAGCCCTAGAAAGGGCAGGGACCATAGCTTCATAGCGAGTAGTTGGTTGGGTGTTGGGAGTGTGGGCGTCTTATCGACGATGGATAAGCGATTCACACTCGGATAAGCACGGCCTGTGCCAAGAGCACGGGAAGGTTGAAACTCCTTCATGCCAAAGGCGGCCCCCGCCACGCTGCCGTTCGCCACCGCCAATACCTTCGGGACGCACGGGCTCCCCGCCGCCCGCCCCTGCTAGCAAGGGCCAACAAGGGACCCAGCCGGCGGCGCCCCTTGCGGTGGCATCCTAACGGATCCCGGAAAAAAATGGGAATCAGCCTCAGGCCATGGCCAGAGCGTTCGCCGTATTCAGGTGTTCTTCACCCGTGAATTTGAGCGACTGCTCATCGGCATGGTAGCTCGAGCGCACCATCGCCCCGCTCTCAACCACCCCGATGCCGAGCGACAGGCCAAACTCTTTCCAGCGGGCAAACTCCTCCGGATGCGCCCAGCGCGCCACCGGCCAGTGCTGCGGCGTCGGCTGGAGGTATTGGCCGATGGTCAAGATATCCGTTCGATCCTCCGCGATATCGCGCAGCGTGCGCTCGATCTCGTGCTCCTCCTCACCCAGCCCGAGCATGATGCCGGTTTTGGTGGTGAAACCACGCGCCTTGGCATGGCGCAGGACCAGGCGCGAACGATCATAACGAGCCTGCACCCGCACCGGCTTTTGCAGCCGCTCCACCGTCTCAAGGTTGTGATTGAAGATATCCGGCCGTGCATCGAGCACTTGATCGAGCAGTTCGGTGCGCCCCTTCCAATCCGGGGTCAGCACCTCGATGGCGGTGCGCGGCATACGATGTCGGATGGCCCGGATCGTCGCCGCCCACACCGAGGCCCCGCCGTCCTTCAAATCGTCGCGCGCCACCGAGGTGATCACGCAATGGCGCAGATTCATCACCGCCACCGCCTCGGCCACCCGGGCCGGCTCGCCCAGATCGTGCTCGGTCGGCCGTCCGGTCTGTATGGCGCAAAAATTACAGGAGCGCGTGCAGATGTTGCCCAAAATCATCACCGTGGCCGTCCCCCGCGACCAGCATTCGCCTAAATTGGGGCACTGCGCGCTCTGACACACGGTGTGGAGCTGGTGCTCGTCCACCAGCTTGCGCACGGCGTTGTAGCCGGGACCGGAGGGAAGCTTGGCGCGGAGCCAGGCAGGTTTTCGAGCGGTGTCGTTCATCGGATCGTAAAGGCTTTATCCCCGCAGCAAGGTCAGAAAAGCGCAAAAGAAAAACCGGCGGCGTCTTCAGCCAGAAGCCCCGACACCACCGGTGGCGCGCCAAAATAATCCCCACGTCCTTCGCTCCCCGGGCCGCCCCACCCCGGGCCCTAACGATCCAAGATGCCCCCTCAGTTCAGGGGTAATTCAGGCTGCCCGTGCGCAGCACTCCCGACGATGTTCCCGCGCCCGCCTGCGGCGGCACTAGCCAACCCCTCCGCACCACGGCCCAGAACACCGCGCCCGCCACCACGCAGCCCAGCGCCGCCACGCCCAGGCAGGTCGGACCAAAACGCAGATCCGCCCAGGCCCCCAGCCAACCGCCCAAACCAAACGCCAGCACCAACGCGGATAAAAAACCGAGCTTCCACCGCTCAATGCTCCGATGCCTCAGCCAATGCCCCAGCATCACGCCGATATCCGTCACCATACCAGTGACGTGAGTCGTGCGAATCAACAAGCCGCAGTAGCTGCTCGTCATCGCATTTTGCAACCCGCAGGACGCCGCCACCAACGGCAGACCCAGCCGGTGCGAACGCATCAGCAAAACGGTCGCCAGCCCCAGCAAAACCCCCTGCCCGATCAACGCCACGCCGTAGCGACGCCCCGGCACCAGTTTGCGCGCTCCGATCGCCAACCCGCCCACCAGCGCCCCAACCCCGAAACCGGCCATGATCGCCAGCGAAGCCCCCGCATCCGCCATGCGCCCCGAGGCCAGGTCCTCGCCCCAATGCGACACCGCCCCGCTCATGTGGCTCGCCGGCGTCTTGAAAAAACCCAGCGCCACCGCGTTCACGTAACCCGCCAGCCCGGCGAACAACACCGCCCCGGGCAACAGGTGCCCGATGTCACGCAGCGCACGGCTTCGGTCTATCGGCTGAGGATGGGAATAGGGCATGGTGGACGGTGCCGAGCCGAGCTTAGCGGAAATGCACAGCCAGCGCACCGCGCTTCTTGGCCAGCCTGAATCATGCCGGAGCCGCCACGCGGCGTAATCCAAGCAAAAACTCCCGGTTGCCGTCCGTGCCCGTGATCGGGCTCTCCATCTCGCCCACCAACTCCGCCCCCGGCAACTCGCTCAGCGCAAACGCCCGGATCTCGGCCAGCACCCTCGCCTGCACCTCCGCGTCGCGGATCACCCCCCGGCCCTTGTCCACCTCGGCTTTGCCCGCCTCAAACTGCGGCTTTACCAGCGCCACCAAGTGCCCGCCCGCCCTTAGCACCGGCCACACCGCCGGCAGGATGTGACGCAGCGAGATGAACGAGAGATCCATCACCAGCGCATCGTAGTCCTTCCTCGGCAGAATCGCCGGATCGAGATGACGCGCGTTGACCTGCTCCAGATTCGTCACCCGCGGATCCGCCAACAGACGCCCATGCAACTGCGCCCGCCCGACGTCGAGACAGGTCACCGACACCGCCCCGGCCTGCAACGCGCAATCGGTGAACCCCCCCGTCGAGGCCCCGACGTCCAGCACGTGCGCCCCCTGTAAATCCAGACCAAAACGCTCCAGCCACCCCTGCAGTTTCTCTCCGCCGCGCGAAACAAAACGCCCCACGTCCGCCAGCGCCACCGCCATGTCCACGGGATACTCTTTGCCCGGCTTGTCCAACCGCTCGGTCCCGGAACGCACCTGCCCGGCCATCACCAGCGCCTTGGCCTTGGCCCGCGTCGGCGCAAATCCCCGAACCACGAGCAGTTCATCGAGACGTAGTTTTTTATTGGATGCATTGGCCACTCCCATGCACTGCCAATCCGCAATCAAGGGCGCAACGCGGGAAACACCGCGCCCCACATCGGGCTTTGACACCACACCCAAGCAACCGCAGCAAAGTGGCAACCCAACCCGACCGCATGCGCTGGTCCACCCTCATTTCCCCCCAGTCCATCGAGCTTACGACGCAAGCTTTCCTGCTCAGCGCTTGGATTTCGGGGGCCGCCCTTGCCAACTACTTCAGCGGCCTCACCGGCCCGGCCCGAGCCTGGGCCAACGCGGGCAGCCTCCTGCTCGGCCCCCTCGCCTGGCCGGCCCACTTGGCGCCACGCCTCCTTCGCTGGTGGCGCGAGCGCAACAACATCTCGGACGCGGAAGGCTTCGCCCGCGCCGCCCAATCCATAATGGTCGCCGCCCTCGAGGGCGGAGCCAGCGATATCCACATCGAGGCCCAGGGCCGCGATTACATCGTTCGTTTTCGCCAGGTGGGCCTGCTGCGCGAACACCGTCGCTTCGACCTTCGCTCCGGCGCTTCGCTGATCGCCGTCTACAAGGTCTTGGCCGAACTCAACACCGCGGAAAAAAATCTTCTCCAAGACGGGCGCTTCAGCTGGACCGACCCCAAAACCGGCCACGTGCTCGACATCCGCATCTCCACCTCCCCCGCCCTGGCCGGCGAAAAGGTCGCCCTGCGCCTCCTCAACCGCCCCGCCGCCCTCCTCCGCCTCGAAACCCTGGGCATTGCGCCCGGCACACTCGAAGCCATGCGCCGCCACCTCCGCCAGCCCGAGGGCCTGGTCCTCGTCGCCGGGCCCACCGGCTCCGGCAAAACCTCGACTTCCTACGCCGTCCTCCAGGAGGTCTCCGGACCCTCCGTCAACACCGTCACCATCGAGGACCCGGTCGAATACTGCCTGCCCCACGCCACCCAGATCGGCATCAACCCCAAACTCGGCGTCACCTTCGAATCCAGCCTGCGCACCGTCCTCCGCCAGGACCCCAACATCATCTTCGTCGGCGAAATGCGCGATGCCGAGTCCTTCAACATCGGCGTGCGCGCCGCCATGAGCGGCCACCTCGTCATCAGCACCATGCACGCCCGCGATACCGTCGGCGCGCTCACCGCCCTGCGCAACCTCAAGCTCGATCGCCAGGTCCTCTCCTCCGCCGTCCGCATGGTCGTCTCCCAACGTCTCGTCCGCGAACTCTGCCCCGACTGCCGCGAATGGGTCCCCGCCGACGCGGAACTGCGCGAGTTTTTTCACCGCGAAGCCGGCGGCCGCACCATCACCGTGCCCGATCGCATGGCCCAACCCTCGCAACGCGGCTGCATCCGCTGCCACGAGGGCTTCATCGGCCGTATCGGCGTCTTCGAGGTCCTCCGCATCACCCCCCGCGCCCGCGCCTGGATCTCCGACGGCGGCGCCGAAGCCGAACTACGCGACGCCCTACGCGCCGACGGCTTCGAAACCATGCACGACGACGCCCGCGCCAAACTCGCCGCCGGCCGCGTCTGGATCGACGACGCCATCCGTTCCCTCGGCCTCGAAAACGAATAACTCCCGCCACGCCCATGAAATTCATCAACGACTGGATGATCCTGTGCCTCGGCCTCGGTCTCGTTTGCGGCGGCGCCGCCCTCGGCCGCCAACTCGGCGCCGCCACGTCCGCCTGGTTGCTCGGCCTGCTCTACCTCGCCTTCCGCTTCGCCGATCGCCTCTGGAAGGACGTCGTGGCCGAGCTCCGCACCGCCGATGCCGCCCTGGATTTCGTCTTCTGGGTGCCCACCACCTACGGCCTGCTCTTCACCTGTTTTCTCCTGCCGTTTTTTATCTGGCTCCTCTACGCGCGCAAAAAAGTCCAGGACATGAATCTCCCGGGCTCCTTCACCGAAATCCTGGGCCCGGTCTGCGGCCTGCTCGCCGGCTTCATTTTGCTCTGCGCCACCGTGCAATCTCAACTCCTCCAGCCCGACGTCGAACGCCGCCTGCCCGAAACCACCCGCATCGCCCGCGCTGTCCTGGTTAATCTCGGCCAGACCCACGTCGCCCCTTCTCGCGTCCCCGTTCGCCCGGCCCCCGCCCCCGCCCGGTCCTGACGCCTCCTGCGGCAGCGCTCTGCGCCCCGCGGCTCGCCCCGCGGCTCGCCCCGCGCCTCACGCCGCCCAACCCGTTCTCGCGTCCGGGCAACACCTTGCCCACGCGCACACGTTTTCGCGCCCCCCGCCGCCCCCTGCGCTGCACCGTCCACGCGGTTTCCAGGCTAAACACGCGTCAACCTCCGCCGATCGAAATACTTAAAATTTTTCCTTACGGAACGATTTGACGAGTCCGGCCGGAAAACCCATCCCTTGTGGCCTCGTCGGCCTGTCTCCACTACGGCTAGTGGTGAATGACCTGTGAGCAAAAGGCGGCAACTCTTGGTTGCGCGCCGCTTTCTTCTGCGCATCTCCAGCACCTTCGCCTCCTACTCCACCCGAACGCCCACCTCCGCGCCCGGTCTCCCCTTTCCGTCTCATCTTTCCCGCCCTTTTCACCGTTCTCCACCATGCAAAAGTCCTTCACCGTCGGCTCCAAGACCTTCACCCTCGACCAAGACAAGGCCGAGGCCGCCTTCGCGGGCAAACGCGTCATCAACGGCCAGCAGACCATGTATTTTAACCTGCTGCCCCTGAAATACCAGTGGGCCTACGAGCTCTACCGCAAGATGAAGGCCAACCACTGGGAGCCCGAG
>CAYNUW010000186.1:0-7241 GCA_964400455.1 uncultured Akkermansia sp.
CCTGGGCGCTGGCGATGAGGCGGAGCGAGCAGCCAAAACGAGCCTCCAGGTATTCGAAGGTCGAGGTGATCTGCATGCGCCGCAACAAGGGGAAAATCACCCAGCCCTGCACAAAAAAGGCGATGAACATCATGAACAAAGGCAGGATCCAGATCGCGTTGGTCTGGTAGGCCATGGCGGGTATGGCGAGAAAGCTGATGGAGCTGGCTCCGGTCGCGAACATGCTGAGGCCGGCGGCCCACCACTTCACTTTGCGGCCGCCAAGGGTGAACTCCTCGGGGCTGTCTTGTTTTTTGCCAAAATACAGGCCGATGCCCGCCATGATCGCGAAGTAGGCCAGAATGACTCCGTAGTCGGCCACGCCCAGCGTGCGAGTGTAACGACTGGGAGCGATGGTGAACAAGGCGGGAGCGGCGGAGTCGGCGGAGGCGGGGGCCAAGGCGAGTTGGGCGGCGGGTGGCGAGACCAAGGTGGCACCGGCGGGCAGGGTGGGGGCGGGCAACACGGCCCAGCCCTCGGTGACGGCATTGTAGAGCAGCGTGCGCGGGCCGTCGGGGGACTCGGCGTGAATGATGATCGAGGCCTGGCCGGCGGGCCAGGCGGCACCGGAGGAGATAGGGTGGGGCGCTGGAGGCAGGGGAAGCCAGCCCTGAAGCACACTGGCCTCTCGCGGACGGGGCAGGAAGGTCCAGGCATCCTGGGTCGGAGTCGGGAGGCCGTTTTCGTTTTGTCGGGTTCCGCCGACGATGTGGAGCCCGCCGTGTTGCACGGCGAAAACGGAGTGGGCGCGGGGGCTGAGCGGGAGATCGGCTTCCGTGCGCCAGCCGGAGTTGGGTTGGGTGAGGTCGAGGCTCCAAAAAGGCGTGGCATCGCCCGGCCCGGCACCCGGGCCGGCGAGGACGTAGAGGCGATCGCGAAGTATGCCGGCGCCGCCAATCGGACCGGCCAGGGGCAGGTCGGGCCAGCTTTCGACGCTCAGGGTGTCGTTGGTCAGGGCGAGCGTTTCGATTCGGGAGGACGGCCCGGTAGGAGCAAGGCCGCCGATGACGATGAGCCGTGCTTCGTGGACCAGGCCCACCGCCTCGGCGCGAGGAGAAGCGGGGCTGGGGACGGCCCGGGTGGCACCGGTTTCGGAGTATACGAGGGCTTCGGCAGACCAAGTCTCGCCGTTGCGTCCGCCCCAAACCAAGGTCTGGTTGCCGAGGCGGGCGACCAGGGCGCCGGTGCGGGCCGCCTGGTGATCCAAGAAGGTGGCGGCGGGGGTGATTTCAACCGGGGTGTGGGCGGGCGCGGGGTTGGCGGCGGCCAGACCGGGTTGCGGCGAGGCGACGACCGCCAACACGAACGCGGCGAGGTGGCCGGACGCGAGGGCACGGAAAAGCATGGGCGGGGTGTTTTCAGCGGACGGGCACGAGGTCGATGCGGTCGGCGTAGAACACGGCCGGGCTGGCGACGGTGGCGATCAGCGACAGCGTGTTTTCGCCGGCCTGAAGGCGGACGTTTTGGCGCAAGGTGGACCAGGTGTTGGCCTCGCCGGTCGAGGGCAGGTTGGGAAGCAGGTGGTTCGCTTGGTTGACCGACAGGCTCAGCCCCGCCACCTCGGCGCCCGGGGCGCTGTAACGGAAGCGGAGTTCGTAGTCGCCCTCCCGGGATACCCGGGCGATGAACGTGATGGAGGCACCCTCGCGGCGGACGAGGTTGCTAACGAAACCCATGCCGGAGTAGCCGAAAGTGACGGGCTTGTAGCCCATGCCGTTGGTCACGTAGGCACCGTTGGCGACTTCGTGTTCTTCCAACTCGTAGATTACGGCGTCGGTGGGGCGGTGACGGGCGGAGGCAAAGGGAGGCTGGAGCCCGGCGCCGGCTTTGATGCGGGCGACCTCGGCGGCGTGCTCCGGGGCTTGCATGGGCAGGACTTTCTCCACGCTCAGGTCGGCCTGTTCGAGGTTAAGGTCTTTGGAGATGATGTTGTAATCCTTGTTGGAGTAGAGGCGGGTGACGCGGGTTTCGCGGTTGGTTTTGCCGTTGAACTTTATGTTCGCGTCGCCGATGGATTCGATGACGTTATCGTAAGCTTCGTAACGAGAGGAGCTTTCGTCGAAATAAAAGCCCTGTCCCCAACGAGTCTGGCGGGCCCAGTTGTTGCGGATGATGGTGACGGGCAGGTCAGGGTCGGAGGCGCCGAGGGTGTAGAGGGCTCCGCCGTCGGCGAGCTCGACCATGGTGTTTTGGATGCGGTTTCGCTCGATAAGATTGTTGCCCATGGCGGTCTTGGGGATGCGGTCCCAGGACCAGCCGAGGTGAATGCCGGAGTAGGGCGCATTGAAGATTTCGTTGTGGGCGATGACGGATTCGCGAGGGAAGCTGATGCCGATGGGCATGGCGGAGCGGTATTCGACGGCCGCGCGGTTGATGTAGTTGTTCTGTATCCGGTTAAAGGCTACATGAAGATCGGGGTCGTCCGGGAAGGCGTTGTTCTCCGCGCCTGGCGTCTCCCAGCCCTGATAGTCGCCGATCTGGATCGCGTTGGCGGCGATGTCGAAGAAGGTGTTGCCCTCGATGAGGTTGTCCTTGCTGCCGGCGGTGGCGAAACAAATGCCGATGGCGCCGAGGTGGAGGAAACGGGAGTTGAGGATTTCCACCCCGGCGGCGTAGCGGAGGTGGAGCGCGGCGCCGTCGATGATGCTTTCCTGGTCGCCGCGGGCGTTGCCAAACTTCGCGTGGTTTTCCCGCATGACGTTGTTTTGGGCGTCGGGGAGGCCGTAGTTGGAGCTGGGGCGAAGCCAGGTGGTGTAGGCGAAGGTCAGCCCTTCGAAAGTGAGGCCGCCGACCGGGTTTTTGACGTCCTTGCCGGTGACGGTGATCAAACGTTCGAGGACGGGAACAAGCACCTCGGCTTGGGTCAGATCCTCCCAGTCGTAAGGTTTGTAGAACAAAGTGTAGGGCGCCCCGGAAAGAGCCCCGGAGCGGTCCAGATACCATTCGCCGGGTTGATCGAGGAGCTCGAACGCGTTTTCCACATACCAGGGCAGATCGATCGAGGTCATGCCCTTGTGGCGTCCATTGTTGAAGCCGGGCTGGTCCATGGTGACGACGGTGGAGTCGTCGATCCTCTCGATGCGCGCGACGCCGGCGCGGGGATTGGTCCAAATGTGGCGGTAGACGAATTCGATATCGGCCGGGTTGAGCCATGAAGCGAGGGGAGCGTTGGCGGGAAGGGTGTAACCGGTGGCGGTGCGTTTGATGTCCTCAAGGCCGCCGATGCTGCGCGCGCGCAGGGCGCGGCGGCCGTTGATGAAGAGCTGGCGGGTTTCCAGCGGGACGGGCAAGGACGCGCGATAGATGCCGGAGGCGGGGTCGTGCAAGGTCCAGCCTGAGATTCGGCGAGCTCCGGTAAGGATAGGTTTTTCGCCGGCGGCGGCTTGGAAACGCAGACGGAAGCCGTTGTCGCCGGCGTCGCGATGATCGAGGGCGAGCGGTTGGGCGAGGGCGTATTCGCCACCTTTCAAGATGATCTCGATATCGCCCTGAAGCGGGCGAGCGACCTGGCGAGCGGCATCGCGTGCGCGTTCCAGGGTGAGGAAGGCGGTCGAGGCGGAGGAGCCCGTCGCCTGATCATCGCCTTGGGCGGGGTCCACATAAAAACGTGACACCCGGTCGGTGCTCGTGGCGGGCGGGACGGAGGCGTTGGGAGCGCAAGCGGTGGCCAGGAGCACGGGTAGGAGGGCAAGGAGGCGGAACCAAGGTAGGGATGGCATGGGGAAAAGGTAAGGAGAGTGCTGCGTTTAGCCCTTCATGCCCGTGAGCGTGATGCCGCGGATGAAGTAGCGCTGGCCGAGGAAAAAGATGGCGATGACGGGCAGGGTCATGAGGAGGGAGCCGGCCATCATCATGGCCATGCCGCCGCCGCTTTGGACGTTGAGGGCGTAAAGACCGAGGGAGAGCGGATAGAGGCGTTGGTCCTGGAGGTAGATGAGCGGCCCCATGAAGTCGTTCCAGACCCCCATGAAGGTGAAAATGGCGATGACCACGAGACTGGGGCGTATGCTGGGCAGGATGACGTGCCAGTAGATGCGCAGCACGCCGCAGCCGTCGATGCGGGCGGCGTCTTCGAGGTCGCGGGGGATGCCCTTCATGAACTGGTGAAGGAGGAAGACATTAAACGCGCTGGCGGTTAGGCTCGGCACCCAAAGGGGCAGCAGGGTGTTATACCAGCCCAGGTCGCGGATGATGAGGAACTGGGGGATCATGGTGACCTGGCCGGGCAGCATCATCGTGGCGAGCATGAGGACGAAACAGGCGCCCCGGCCGGGCCAGCGTAGACGGGAGAAACTGTAGGCGACCAGCGAGCAGCTGAGCACGGTGCCGAAAATCTGGAGAACGACCAAAAAGAGACTGGTGGCAACGTAGCGGCCGAAGGGGATGTGTTCGAGCACGACGGAGTAGTTGCGCTGAATTTTGGCCCACCAGGCGGCGAGCGGGCCCCGCTGCCTCAGTTCCAGGGTGATGGCGAGCTCCCCGGAATCTTTGACGCTGCCGGAGACGTCCGGCTGTTCCTGGAGCAGAATCCAGGTCTTCTGCTGGTTGGTCAGGTCGTCGGGGCCTGGTTCCTGCCAGGTCAGGGTGGTCCAAGTGAAGTCGGACAAGGTCGCGGAGCGTTCCGAGCGATAGACTTTACCCTTCATTTCGACGGTTACGTCGAGGGCGTGCCAGCTGTCGTCGGGCCGCAGGAAGAGTTGCAGGCGGTGGAGGCGTTCGAGTGGAAAACCGACCTGGGTGGTGGTGCGGAGCACGACGCGGTCGCCGCCGGTGAAATCGTAGCGCAGAATGCGGCCCTCGCTGGAGGCGGGTGGGTAGTAGGAGAACTCGGCGCGGGCCGGCCCCTCGATCTGCCAGCGTTGCTCGAGGGTGTCGTTTTCAATCAGGACCTCCTCGTCCAGATCGTAGCTGCGAACCGCGAGGCGACCCAGGACCAGACCCCGGGCGAGGGCGGCGCGTTCGGACTCGATCATCGGCTGGGTGATCAAGGCCAGGATGCGCGTCTCCAGGTCGGCGGCGGGGGTCTCCCACCAGTCGGGCGGGGCCAGTTTGGCGATGCGGCGAAACAGGCCGATGGCGAGCTGGCGGTCGGCCTCGGCGCGGTCTATGCCGGCCGGCCAGGTGACGTTGCGCTGCTCCACGGAGCGAAGCAGGGCGGGCAGAAAGTCGTCGAGGCGTTCATGTTCGTAGTCCTGGTGAACGCGGGTTTCGACGTAGGGAGAAACTTGGCGAGGGATGGGCTGGGCGGGCAGCAGGCCGGAGTCCTCGCTGAACAGTTCACGATCCAGTTTCACGGAGGCCGAGGCCATCCAGAGGAAAGGATACATGAACACGGCGGAGCCGACCGCCAGCAGGGCGTAAATCCAAAAGTGTTTCCAAAAATGGGCGCCGCGCAGGCCGACCAACGAGGCGGAGGGGGAGGTGGGATCAGTCGCCTTCATAATGGACCCAGCGTTTGGAGAGCTTGAATTGCAGGAGGGTGAGCAGGAGGACCACGATCAACAGCACCCAGGCCAGGGCGGAGGCATAACCCATGTTGAGATAACGGAACGCGTGATTAAACAGATGGTAGGCGAAAAACATGGTGGAATTCACCGGACCGCCCTGGGTCATGATGAACGCCTGGGAGAATACCTGAAGGGTGCCGATCACCCCCATGATCAGGTTAAAGAAGATGTAGGGGGAGAGCATGGGCAGCGTGATGTGCCGAAATTGCTGCCAAGTAGTGGCTCCATCGATACGGGCCGCCTCGTAGTAGCTCTCGGAGATGCCCTTCAGGCCGGCCAGCCAGATGAGCATGCCGCCGCCCGCGCCCCAAAGGCCCATGATGATGAGGGCGGGTTTTGACGTGTTGGGGTCTTGGAGCCAGTTGGGGCCGGTGATGCCGAAGGCCTCGAGCACGCCGTTCAACAGGCCGTTGGACGGGTTGAAAATCCATATCCACAAGATGCTGGAGGCGACCGCCGGGACGATGGACGGCAGGTAGAAGCAAGTGCGCCAGACGGCGATGCCCTTGATCTCGACGTTGAGCAGCAGGGCGATGCCCAGACTGACGGCCATGCCGATCGGGATGCCGAGGATCATGAACGCGGTGTTGCCGACGGAGACCAGGAACAAGTCGTCGCCGGAGACCATGCGGGAGTAATTGGCCAAGCCGGCCCAAGAAGCGGGGCGCAAGACGTCGTAATCCGCAAAGCTGATAACGATCGAGAACAGGATGGGGCCGCCGGTGAAAACGATAAACCCGATGATCCAGGGAAGGGCGCAGAAAAAACCGCCTTTCCATTGACCGCGAAAAATACCGCCTCCGGCTCCTTCCAAAACGCCCCCTTTATCCTGGGGATTGGCAAGGTGGAGTTTCGACAGCAGCAGGTGCACCCTGGAACGCCAGACGGATGAGGTGTCCCATTTAAACAGGATGAACGCGCCGCCCAGGATCAGGATGGCGTAGACCCAGCCAAAGTTGGACCAGTCGACCGGCGATCCACGCGGAGGAGCGAGAATCTGGTCGAGTTCGCGTTGGCTGTTGGCGGCGGCGCGATCGAGGGCGGCTTGAGGCGAAAGCGCACCGTAGGCGGCGGCCTCGGTCGCGGCCAGGGTTTCGTTGAAAAGCATCTGACCGACGGGGGTGGCCGGTCGGTAACGGGCGTCGGGGACGATGTCGTTGAACACCTTTACGGCGGCTTTGAGTTTGGGGTCGATCGCCGGGTTGGAATAGATGTGTTTGTCGAAGTTGCGCTCGTTGACCGCGCGGTGCGCGGATTGGGTGGGAACGTAGGTTCGGCCCTGGCTTTGGGCCGCCAGACGCTGGCTTTCGGCGATGATGGTGCGCGCCCGCGGGGAGGCGAGGTAGCGCACGAGTTCCCAGGCCGCGTCCTGGTTGCGCGATGCGGTTGGGATGGCATAGCACCAACCTCCGATCCAACTGGCCGGAGGGCGGCCCTGCTGGAGCATTTTTTCCGGCATGGGCGGCGGGGCCACGCCGTAGTCCACCCGGTCCCCGTATTGGGCCAAGGTCCATTGCACCGCCCAAAAGCCGTCGAACTTCATGCCGATGCGGCCCAGGACAAAGGGATCGAGGTCGCCGGTTTGATTCGTGGTGATAAAAGCCTGGACGTTTTTGATCCCCCCTAGCCGGTCCAGGAACTGATTGGTCCATTGCAACGCATCCACGAAGGCAGGCGAGTTCACCGTTACCTGGC
>CAYNUW010000187.1:0-7179 GCA_964400455.1 uncultured Akkermansia sp.
TCAAATACTACTTCAATCACGTCGCCGCCACCCTCCACTTGCTGCGCTGCATGATGGGCCTGGGCGTCAAAAAATTCGTCTTCTCCTCCACCTGCGCCACCTACGGCATCCCCGAAAAGATGCCGCTGGTCGAGGGCATGCCCCAGGCCCCCATCAACCCCTACGGTCAGACCAAACTCGACATCGAGAACGCCCTCAAGGCCTTCGCCAAGGCCTACGGCCTGTCCTTCGCCGCCTTCCGCTATTTCAACGCCGCCGGCGCCGCCGAGGACGGCACCATTGGCGAATGCCACGACCCCGAGACCCACCTCATCCCGCTCACCATCGACGCCGCCACCGGCAAACGCCCTCCGCTCCAGGTCTTCGGCACCGATTACCCCACCCCGGACGGCACCTGCCTGCGCGACTACGTCCACGTCGACGACCTCAGCCGCGCCCACATCGCCGTTTTCGACAAACTCGCCGAACCCGGCGCGCAATTCTTCTACAACCTCGGCACCGGCACCCCCACCTCCGTCCTCGAGGTCATCCGCGCGGTCGAGAAGGTCACCGGCCTGACCGTCCCCTACACCACCGCCCCCCGCCGCGCCGGCGACCCGCCCGCCCTCTACGCCGACTCCTCCAGGGCCAAGACCGAGCTCAACTGGCAGCCCAGATACACCACCATCGAGCCCATCGTCGCCTCCGCCTGGAAATGGCACTCCAGCCACCCCGAGGGCTTCGGACCCAAGCCCGGCGCCGCCCAAGCCTGAGTCCCCCGCCCGGCCCCGCCGCCATGACCGTGCTCTATTTCGCCCAGGCCCGCCGACTCACCGGCATCGCCGCCGAAACCTTCGAAGTCGCCCGCCCGCTCGACGCCGACGAGCTCTGGGCTGAAATCGCACGCCGCCACCCCGACCTCGTCCTCCTGAGGGCCGTCGTCCGCCTCGCCCGCAACGGCGAGTTCGCCGGCCCCGAGGAGCGCTTCGCCCCCGGCGACGAGGTCGCCCTCATCCCGCCCGTCTCCGGCGGCTGATCCCCCGTCCACCGTGAACGTGCCCCCGCCCGACGGACCGCCGGAGGACCACCCCGCCGCCGAAGCAGGCGCGGGCTTCGCGCTGGATGCCCGCCACGCCGCCCGCCCCGGCCATCTCTACTGCGTCGCCACCCCCATCGGCAACCTCGCCGACCTCACCGAACGAGCCCGCACCGTGCTCGCCACCGCCGACCTCGTGGCCTGCGAAGACACCCGCGTCACCGGTTCCCTCCTCGCCCGTCTCGGCCTGCGCCGCCCGCTCTTCCCCTACCACGACCACAACGAAACCGCCGCCGCCGACCAGCTCGTCGCCCGCCTGCGCGAGGGCCGCTCCGTCGCCCTCGTCTCCGACGCCGGCACCCCCGGCATCAGCGACCCCGGCTTTCGTGTCGCTCGCGCCTGCCGCCGCGCCGGCCTGCCCGTCGTGCCCGTGCCCGGCGCGTGCGCCCTCGCCGCCGTGCTCGGCGCCGCCGGCCTGCCCACCGACGGCTTTCTCTACGCCGGCTTCCTCCCGCCCAAAAGCTCGGCCCGCGTCTCCTTCCTCCAAAAGTATCGGGACTTCGACTACACCATAGCTCTCTACGAAAGCTGCCACCGCATCGACAAACTCGCCGCCGAGATCGCCGAGGTGCTCGGCCCGGACCGCGTCGTGGCCGTGGCCAAGGAGGTCACCAAACTGCATGAGGCCTGGTTCGTCGGCCCCGCCGCCGAGGTCCGCGACCGCCTCGCCAAGGCCAGCCTCAAAGGCGAGTTTGTCGTGCTCGTCGCCCCCGGCGGTTTTTCACTCTGAGTGAGTCAAGCACTCGGCTCAAGTGGGGGCTCCTCCACGGTCACTCGCCGGCGGATACCACTCGCGGCACCCCGCTTTGCGGGTGAGTGGCATTGTCGGATCAAACGACCGGCTTCACCTTCAACTCTTCGTTTAGGCTGAGGAATCTACCCCTCCCCTACGGCCAAGGTTAGGATGGCAAGCCCGGCCTGCCCCGTGCAGGTTCCCGCTACAGCTCAAACCATGACGCAGACCGACGAAGCTCCCCGGGTCCTCACACCTTGCTGCCGAGTATTGCTGGGCTCTTTCGCCCTGGCGATCGCGGGCTTGGTCGAAGCGCTGCTAAACCTGCGGGCCGCGGAAGGTGGGGCCGCCGGCTATCTTCAGGTCCTGCTTTGGCCGTTGATCTCACTGGCGATCGCCGGGGCGGAACTTCTTCGCACCAGACGCCCCGGACCCGGTATGGCGTTAAGTTTGGCGGCACCACTCGCCGCTTTCGCCAGCCTCGGGCTGCTGCCAACCGACCGCCTGGAGGGGCCTCTTTTCGTGACCCTGATCACCAGCCTCGCCGGCTCTCAGCTGTCCGCTCACTACGCCGGTTCCTCCCGTTTGGGTCGGCTAAGCGCCCAGGCTCTGTCGCTGTTGGGGCTGGGCCTCGCCATCGCCGCCCTGTTGATCCGAGTGGGGGGCATTCAACTGCTTGCCCACGACACCACGCCAACTTTGAGCATCGTGGTGCTTCTGGCCCTGACCTTGATCTCGGCGGGACAGTCGCTTCGGCT
Source organism: uncultured Akkermansia sp. (assembly GCA_964400455.1). GTDB lineage: Bacteria > Verrucomicrobiota > Verrucomicrobiia > Opitutales > Opitutaceae > IMCC26134_A. Next base: position 2,567 of record CAYNUW010000187.1, read on the forward strand.
GGGCACGGCCGACCAGCTCATCATCTTTTTGCTCGGCCAGGAGCCCTCGCACTCGGATTCGGAGACGGTTATTCGCAGACGAAGGCTCTTCGCGTTCGGCCTGCTGGCCGCAGCCACCATCGCCCTGACCGTACTCGGCCTGATCGCGCGTGGCGAGCTACGCGCGGCCCTGCGCCAATCCGAGTCCACGCTCACCGCCGTGGCTGATCTAAAGATCCAAGCCATCTCGCAATGGCGTCGCGAACGCGCCGGAGACGCCGCCGTGCTGGCCGCGAATCCCACGTTGGTAGGCTGGCTCGGCGCTCTTTCCACGCCTTCGCCGGAGGCCATCCGCCCTGCCCTGATCGAGAACTTTTTCGATCTAATGCTCAGACACTATCGCTACGCCGCGATCGTCGCCTACGACCAAGACCACCATCCAGTGGCCAGCCGGCTTACCGCCGGTTACTCTCGACCGGCTTTAAGCGAAGAAACCAAGACCCTGCTTGACCAAAACACCCACCTCTTCACCCACGGTTTAACGACCGATCCCGACGGCTCGGTCTATTACGACCTGATCCAGCCTGTGCTCGACGCGACCGGACGCAGGGTCGGCGCGGTCCTGCTTCGCGCGGACCCACTTGCCGAACTGCACCCGCTGCTCATGAGCTGGCCCACGGCCAGCCGCAGCACCGAAGCCATCCTCGCACAAGTCGTGAACGATCGTTTCGTCGCGCTGGTCGGCACCCGCCTCCAGCCGGGTTCCACCCCCAACCTCGAGTCTCTGCTCCTGAACGATTGGAGAAAAAAAACCGGTATGTTTAACGTGCGGGATTATCGCCAACTGCCGGTTCTTGCACTCGCACGGCCCATACCGGAATCCGACTGGGTTGTTCTGGCCAAGATGGACGTGTCCGAAGCTCTGGCCCCGGCCCGCACCAGCGCGCTGCAGCTGAGCCTCGGACTCGCCACCATGACGTTCTGCGCGATCCCGGGCATTCGGCTGGTTTGGCGTCGACGACAGGCCGGACTGCTCGCGCGCCACCTGGCCTCGGAACATGAACGCCATCGCCTCGTCCAGCGCCTCGGAGTGCTGATGCAAAACGCCCACGACGGCATCCTGATACTCGACAAATCACTCCACATCGTGGAGGCCAATTCGCGGGCCGACGCACTCTACGGCTATCCCCGCGGACAACTCGCCGGCCTACCGGTCACCAAACTGCTCGCAGCCCGCGAAACCGAGAAACGAAACGCCGCCTCAATGTTTAATCCCCACAAGGGCGCCGTCTTGGAAGAAGCCGCGCATCGACGACTCGATGGCTCGGAATTCGCGGTCGAAATCAGCGTGCAAAGCATCGATATCGATGGCCAGCCGCACACCATGGCCGCCATCCGCGATATCACCGATCGCAAGCGACAAGCGATTGAAATCGAGCAATTGGGCCGCCTCCACCGCATCATCAGTCGGGTCAATCAGGTGATGGTCAGGGCGAAGAGCCGCTCCGACCTGCTCTCGGACATCTGCGCCGTCTTGGTCGAGGACGGTGGTTTCCGCATCGCTTGGGCAGGGTGGCATAATCCCGAAACCCAGATCCTAGATCCGGTCGCCGCCGCGGGGAACTCGTTCGAATACATCCCCGGTCTGCATGTCTCCGTCCGGGCCGAACTGCCCGAAGGCCAGGGACCCGCCGGCGTGGCTTTCCGCGAAAACCGAACCGTGCTGTGCGAGGACTTCCTCAACGATCCCTCCACCACACCCTGGCACGATCGCGCCCGCCGCGCCGGTTTCCGCTCCGCTCTCGTCCTGCCCCTGCGCAGCCAAGGTCGCCCCGTAGGCGTCCTGAGCGTGAACGCCGCCGAAGCGGGTGTCTTTAGCGAACGTGCTCGCAGCCTCCTGCAAGAGGCGGCCGATAACATCAGCTTCATGCTGGATGTCTTCGCCGCCCGCCTTCGCCGCGATGCCGCCGAACAGGCACTCGCCGCCCGCGAAGAAATCTACTCCAGCATCATCAGCCAGGCCATGGACGCCATCGTCCTCGCCGACCCCCGCTCCGGACGCTTTATCGAATTCAACGCCGCCGCCCACGAGGGGCTGGGTTACGGCCAGGCCGAATTCGCACGCATGAGTGTGGCCGACATCCAGGGGGAGATACCCGCGGAGAAGATACCCGACCACCTCCGCGTCATCCGCGAAGCCGGCGGCATGGTCTTTGTCACCCGCCACCGACACCGCGACGGCTCCCTGCGCGATGTCCGCGTCAGCGCCCGCGCCGTAAGGGTGCGAGGCCAGGACTACATCGCCGCCGTGTGGTCCGATGTCACCGAACTCCGTCGCCTGGCAGAAAACCTCCGCCAAAGCGAAGAGACCTACCGGGAACTCTTCGACCTCGAATCCGACGCCATTCTCCTGATCGACACCGACCAGGGACGTATTCTCCAAGCCAACGCCGCCGCCGGCGCGCTCTACGGGCACAACCCTGCGGACATGAACAACCTGCTCTATTCGAGCCTGACCGCCACCACGGGTTCTAACGACCAGCTGCCCGGCCCCGAGTCGCGCGCACGCAGCGAAGTCGTCCACATCTCCCAACAAATGCACCGCCGCCGCGACGGCTCGCTCTTTCCCGTGGAGATCAACCTGCGCTTCTTCACGCGCTCCGGGCGGGTGCTCTGCCTGGCCGCCCTGCGCGACATCACCATCCAAGTCGCCGCCCGCGAAACGCTCGAGCGCTTCAACGCCGAGCTCGAGCAACAAGTCGGACAACGCCCGGCCGAACTCGCCGCCCGCAATCGCGAGATTCAAGCTCTGCTGCAATCCGTGCCCGATACTGTGCTCCGCCTCAAGTCTGACGGCACCCTGCTCTACGTCCGACCAGCCCGAGCCGCGACCGACCTGGCCGCACTCACGCCTCCCGGAGGCCCCGTCGCCGCCAACCTGATGACCGCTTGCTCGGAACTCGGCGCCCAAGCACTGCGCAGCGGCCAAGCCTCGACCGCCGAATGCACCCTGAACCTTTCGACAGAACAGACCATCGCCGTGGAACTGCGAGCCGACGTGCTCAGCGAGGACCAGTTTGTGGTCTTCGCCCGGGATGTGACCGCGCGCAAACGCCTGGAGGCGGAAACCGCCGCCATGCTCGAACGCGAACGCCAGATCTCCGAAATGAAGAGCCGCTTCATTTCCGTCACGTCCCACGAATTCCGCACCCCCCTCGCGGTCGCTATGGGTTCGCTCGAACTCCTGCAAAATCATTCCGATCGCCTGACCCCCGCCAAGCGCGAGGAAATCTTTGCGCGCATCAACCTCGCCATCCGCCGTCTCACCGAAATGATCGACGACGTGCTCACCCTCAGCCGCATCGAGACCGGTCGTCAAACCGTTCACCCTTCGCCGTGCGACCTGCCGCGTTTGTTGCGCTCCTACCTGGAAGAGGCCCGCTTGGGCGACCGCGACGCCCACGTGTTCATCTTCCACTCCGACGCCCAAACCGCCGAGGCCGTCACCGACCAGTCCCTCCTTCATCATATCTTTGCCAACCTGCTCTCCAACGCCGCCCGCTACTCGCCGCCAAACTCCACCATCGAACTACGCCTTCGGCTCTCTTCAAACCGCTTCACCGTCGACATCGACGACGAAGGCATCGGCATACCGGAAGCCGACCGCACCCGGATCTTCGAACCGTTCGAGAGGGGCTCCAATGTCGGCACGGTAAAAGGCACCGGCCTGGGCCTGAACATCGTCAGGCGCATGGTCGACCTCATGGGCGGCACCATCGACGTCTCGCCTCGTCACCCAGTCGGCACTCGCTTCAGCGTGGACCTGCCCATTCATTTGGATTCGCCCACCCATGTCCCCTCAGCCACCGCCCAAAATCCTGATCGTTGAAGACGACGAGGCCGTTCGAATCACCCTCAACGACCTGCTTTCGCTCAACGGATTTCAGACCGTCGAAGCCCGCGACGGCATCGAGGGGCTTCACCTGGCTCGACGTGAGGGCCCCGCCTGCGTCATTTCCGACGTGGCCATGCCCGGACTTGATGGCTACGAGCTCCTCCGCGCCCTCCACGCGGATGACTCCCTGCGCTCCATTCCCGTAATCCTGCTCACCGCCAAAACCGACCGTGCCGCCACCCGCCACGGCATGGAACTGGGGGCCGACGACTACATCACCAAACCCTTCACCGAAGACGAAATCATTCGGTCGATCCGCGCCCGGCTCGAAAAAAAGGAGCTGCTCGACGAGCTCGACGCCTTCGCCCACACCGTCGCCCATGACCTGCGCGGACCCCTCGCCACCCTCACCGGTCGCCTCGAGCTCATGGAGCTCACCCACGAAACCTCCGACCCCCAAAACCGGCGCCATCAGATCGAAGAGGCCATCCGCTCCGCCCGCCGACTAAATGCCATCATCGAAGACTTGCTCGTGCTCTCCGGTGTGCGCCGCCAGACCCGGCCGCCCGCTTCGCTCGAAATGGCTGGCCTCGTCCGCGAAGCCCTCGACCGCATCGACGACCTCGTGCGGCGAACCGAAGCCCAAGTCTCGTTCCCCCCCACCTGGCCCTCCGCTCTCGGCCATGCGCCTTGGATCGTGCACGTCTGGGCCAACTATCTCAGCAACGCCGCCAAATAC
>CAYNUW010000188.1:0-7145 GCA_964400455.1 uncultured Akkermansia sp.
ACAACCCCAAGTCCACCGCCTCCGCCATCGCCGCATAACCAGCCGGTGTAATGTGGAGATTGTCGGCGTTGTAGGCCGGCAAGAGATTCACCGGATTTGCCGGGTCCCTCACCGCCGCATCAAAGTCGATGCAGGCATCAAAGATTCCGCTCTCGATCGACGTCTCGCGTATCCACGTGTTGATCGATTGCCGCGCAGTCTCGCGATTAACCGAATAATAACTGCTGCCCCCAAACGGTGTGATCGTGGCCCCATAAACCTTGAGCCCACGCGCCCGCGCCTGGTTGGCCATGTTGGTATAGGCATTGACCAGATTGCCCACGATCGTCGCCGGAGCAGCGTTGGAACCTCCAATGTCATTTACCCCGATAAAGATGATAACCCAACGCGCACCCGCTTGCTCCACCACATCACGACGGAACCGTTCCTGGGCCAACCCAATCCCGGTCGCTCCGATCCCCAGGTTACCCACCGCTACCCCGGCGGTCGAAGCATTCGCCGACAAACGCTGCGCCAAAAAATCCGTCCAACGATTATTGCCGTTGGTGGTGGAGCCACGCCCGTCCGTGATCGAATCGCCGATGGCCGCCACCAGGCCGCCCCGCCCCTTGGGCGCCAGCACCTCCAAGCCCGTGATCGTATACCAACGCTCAGTCGCCGTCGCCCCCGTCATGGTCGCCGCCAGGGTGGCGTCGCCATTCTGAATAAACGAAGTGCCGCGCGACCCCGCATGTCCGCTGATCACCGTGCTCGACACCGCCCCGTAGTGAATGCTGACCCCGACCACCGCCAAGGCGGGCAAATCGAAAGCCAGCGGATCGGAATACAGCACGCCTCCAGGAGGAATCACCGCACCCGGAGCCCCCCGAAACCTAAACGCTCGCGAGCTAGTCGGGTCTATGACACCGCTGCCCACCACGCCGGCCGCCAACGCCAAATGCGCGGAGCGCAGCACCACCGGCGAAGTGCCATAGGCGTTGGAAAATCGAAAACGGACCACTTCACCACCGACCGAAACACGAATAAACTGACGCAAGGTATTCTGAGCCAACGGTGCAGGCGGAAGATTTTCAGCACTGGTTAGATACGGAGCCGTGGTCCAGCTCGTCAACCAGCGCGCTTCCTCGGCCGAGCCGCGCGCAGCAAGCGCCACGACCATCAACATCAGACCGCGACGCGACCAGACCGTCGCTACTGCCAACAGGAAAATGGAAAATTTCATAATTAAACGGGTAACGGTGCCAACAAGTTCTCAAGGCGACGCGACGAGCCGGAAAAACCGACGGGGTGCACTCAAACCTGGCTCGACATGCACCAACTCACCGTGTTCGTCCGCCGCTCCTTGGCGCACCACCTGCCACGCGTTCGGTGCCACCAGATCGTCCGTCGCTTCTATGTGGTAAGTGGAAAATGGCCCGCCCCGCCCGGTCACGGTGAGCTCAGTCAGGCCGCCCGGCCCGGGGGCGGCCGCGATCTCGATCGACAGCGGCAACGAAACCGCAAACACCACGCCCGTGCCCCCCGGACCACCCGCCGCCGTGCTGCCGAAAATACGGTCGCCCACCCGCAGCACTTCAGACACCGGATAGGCCCCACGTTCATTCACGCCCCCTCCGTCCAGGGCCGAAAAACTGTGCAGGGTTCTCAAACCGAGACGGGCGAAATCGAGCACATACACCGTGCCACCGCCCGCACTTCCACCGGCCGAGGTGGTGCCGTAAAGCAAATGCCCCGAAACCAGCGGTCGCGCCATCGGCACGCCGCCGTCATCATTCACACTCGCCAGCCCCGACCCAACCGAAAACGCGTGCAAAACCGCGAAGTCCGCGCCGTTCGTTCCGACCGAGTAAACGACTCCCCGCCCGCCCGCCCCACCCGCCATGGTCACCCCATACAGTCGTCCGCCCGCCTCGACCAAACCGCCAACGGGATACGCGCCTCCCTCGTTGGTCCCATCGCCGGCCCCCGGGCCCGAGAAATGATGCAACACCGCGAATCCGGTCCCGTCCGGCAGCAACGAAAACACCACGCCCGCGCCGTCCGCCCCACCCTCCGCCGCCACGCCATACAACCGCCCGCCAGCGGCCACCAGGCCACCCTCCGGCGCAGCCCCGCTGGCGTTGTATCCGGTTTCCGGCGACAACGCATCCATCTCCTTCAGCACCGTGTAGCCGGCGCCGTCCTCCGCCAGGGAAAACAAGACGCCTCGTCCATTGGCGCCACCTTGCGTGGCCGCGCCAAAGAGCCGCCCACCCGCCAACAACAAGGTGCCCGCCGGCACGGCGCCGCCGACGTTCAAACCGGTATGCGGGGCGAGCGCGGCGAAATCACGCAGCACCTGCACCGCCCCGCTCGCCTGGCGACGAAAGACCGTGCCGGTGCCACCGGTTCCTCCCGTCTGCGATACCCCATAAAACACCCCGCCCGCGCCCGTCACCAACGACCCGCGCGGCCGCCCCGGTCCGATCTCGGCCGGCAGTGTGTTGGCGATGTCAAAATCACTGCCGTCGAGTCCGACGCTGAAGAGCGTGCCTGCACCTTGCAGTCCGCCACCCGAAGTCATGCCCCACAAACGTCCTCCTTGCAGGACCAACCCGGAAAGGGCGAACGCGCCTTCGTAATTCGTGCCCTTGTAAGGCTCGTCAAAACGATGCAGGGCCTCGCCATCCGCTCCTTCAAAAATGGCGGTCGGCGGCCGTTCCGGCAGCAAACCCGCCTCTAGCTCCGCCACGGTCAGCGGCACGTCGGCCGGGGCGAAGGCGAACTTGTCGATGTAAAGGCCGTCCTCGCGTGAACCCAACTGGAACGTCTGCGTGAGCGCCCCCTCATTCACGGTGAAAAACGTGCCAAACTTGACCCACTTCCACACCTGCGCTCCGGCCGACCCCCCACCCACCGTGATTTGCTCCGATGCGTTGATGAACCCGCTGTCCACCAGGCCAGAAATCACCGCCACCCAATCGGCCGAAGTCGACGGCGGTTTCACCCCGAAACTCGACGCATAAAAAAAGCTGTCGTCGGAGAAAAGTCCGGGGCCAACCTGCAGACGCACATAAAGCTGATAAATGTTGGCCGACGGAAAACGGACCGCGTAGCTCGCCACCCGCGCCGCCGTCTCCGGCACGAAGGCCGTGTTGTTGGCCACCGGCGCGATTCCGGTAACTCCCCCCACGGTCGTCACCACATAGTTGCTACCCAACACCCCCGACTCCGCTTCAACCATTGGCAGGCGAACGCCATCAAAGTCCGTCACCCTGATTCCGTTCACAAACACGTTGGGCAATCCGGTCGATCCGCCGATCGCCGCGGCTCCCGTTAAACGGATAACCCCCGCTCCATCCGCCTGCGCAACCAAAGAAACGACATACTCCGCCAACGAAGCCGGAGCAGTCGCACCCGTGCCGTTGAACGTGCCCGTCGCACCGTTACCCGTCACCGCATCGGTCCAAGTCGCGGAGCGATTTCCGGTCGAGTTAAAATCAAAGGCCCAGATTTCCACCGTGTAACGCGCATTGGCGGAAAAACCCGACAGGGTCGCCGTGGCCGTGGCGCCGCCCACCGTGCTATTGGCCACGAACCAAAAGTCGCGCCACAAGGCGGCATCCACCGGAAACGAACCCGCGTTGCGGTCCCGATCCTGCCCGTCCCCCGTCGTGCTCAAGACCAACGTGCGCACCCCGTCGCCCCCGCTGAGGGTCTCCGGGTCGTTGGTCGTGCCGGTCACCGCCACCCACCCCGACTGCACTGGGCTCACTCCTAAGTTGTCGCCTATGTCAAATCGCACCTCGACCGAACGGCAAATCAACGGGACTAAAAATGAAGCGAGGAGACACAGTCGAACAGGGCTAGGGATAGGCATGACTAAGGGTGGCTGGGGTGGCGCGCGGCCCGCACGAACCGCTGGGTTTTAGGTGGCCGGTTCGCACACTCCCTACGATTGAACCGGTCCGCTCAAACGCTGTCGTGCTCTAACAGTAGTTAAGATTTTCGGGACTCAAACCGTCGAGCCCAGGCTTGGGTGGGAGGCACCGACTGATCTATTGTTAGATTGGACTAGATTTTGACGGCGAAGACGCCCGGTGATGATGAGTTGTTACGCATGAGTTTGTCCGATCAACCCCTAATCACCCACCTATACACCGCGGATCCCTCTGCGCATGTGTTCGAGGGCAAACTATACCTTTACCCCTCCCACGATCGCGATTCCAACATCCCGGATAATGACTTGGGCGACCAATACGACATGGTCGACTACCACGTCTTCTCCATGGATACGGTGGAGGACGGAGTCGTGGTGGACCACGGTGTCGCCCTGAGCCTGGAAGACGTCCCTTGGGCCGAGCGTCAACTTTGGGCTCCGGACGCGGCGGAGAAGAACGGCCGCTACTTCCTGTATTTCCCGGCACGCGGCCATGATGGTGTTTTCCGCATCGGCGTAGCCACCTCCGATCGCCCGTATGGCCCCTTCCGCGCCGAACCCGAACCCATACCCGGAAGCCACAGCATAGATCCATGCTGCTTTAAGGACACCGACGGAGAGCACTACCTCTACTTCGGCGGCATTTGGGGTGGACAGTTGCAGAATTGGCAGACCGGCCGTTTTGACCCGGCCGGCCAGGAACCCGTGGGGGACAAACCCGCCTTGAATCCGCGTGTCGCCAAATTGACCGACGACATGAAGACCTTTGATGGTTCGGTTCGGGAACTAGTCATCTTGGGACCCGACGGAAAGCCTCTGCGCGCAGACGACCACGAACGCCGCTATTTTGAGGCTCCATGGATGCACAAGCGGAACGGGGTGTATTATTTCTCTTACTCCACCGGCAACACCCATTGTCTGGCCTACGCCACTTCGGACAATCCCTACGGGCCCTTCGTTTACGCCGGCCGCCTGCTCGATCCGGTCATAGGGTGGACCACTCACCACTCGATCGTGCAGTTTAAAGGGCGTTGGTATTTGTTTTATCATGACGCCAGCCTTTCCGGGGGCCGCAACCACCTGCGGTGCCTGAAAGTCTTGCCTCTGCGGTTCGATGCCGAAGGCCGCATGCACGTCGCCCGTAAATCCGTGGCTGCGTGCGAAGTCGCCTGAATCTCCCACGTTTTCCCCGTTCAAGCCCTCCCATGGTCAGCAGCCGCGTGAACGTGTCTGCGCCCGTTTCTTTCACCCCCATGCTCCAAAACAAACCTTACACACGCCGCGGCTTTACGCTGATCGAGCTGCTAACCGTCATCGCCATCATCGGCATTCTGGCCGCCATCCTCATTCCTACCGTGTCCATGGTCCGTAAAAAGGCCCGCTCGGCCGAATGCGTGAGCCGATTGCGCCAGATGGGCGTGGCCATCCGCCTCTTCACCGATGAACACAAGGGCATGGTCCCCCCGTGGAGAGGTGCGGTTACCGATCCCAACATCCAAGGCGCCCAGGGCGTGCTGTGGACCCAGGCCCTCATTCGCTACATGAGCATGAAAGCCAGCAATTCCCAAGGCTCTCCCGTCCTGCCGGACATGCCCGTCGGCACCGACTATTCCAAGGTCCCGAACTTCTTCTACATGTGCCCGGACAGCCCCCTGCCCGTAAAGGGACGCTCTTGGGGCAACTACGCGGTCCATCCCACCATCATGCGCGCCAACGCCGCCGGTCCCTTCTACTTGATCAATAAAGTGCAACGTCCGTCCCAAACCGTCCTCATCGCCGACGGCACCCAAAACGACTCCGGCGACGACGCCTTCTTCAGTCTCTACGGCTCGGCCAGCGACGGTTCCCATGGCTACTTCAATCGCACCTACACCGGGGCCACCACCGGGGATTACAACCAGGTGCTCGATGTGCAAAATCCAGGCCGCGACACCGCCGGGGCAATTGGTTGGCTGCGCTATCGCCACAACAACAACGTGAATTGTCTCTTCGTGGACGGCCATGTCGCCTCCAAGCCCAAGGGCTCTCTCACCTTGGGTAACATGATCCCCTGAGACGACCCCACAACCTTTTGGGATTCGTTTAGCCGCCCGGCATGTAGGCGTTCCACCAACATGCCGGGCCACCGACCTCGCTGTCTGAGGCCTTGGCAAGCTCGGCATTTACTTCGCTCAACCAACCCGGCGAGCGACCAGCTTGAGAGATTGTCCCGTCGGGGCTTTCCCGAGAGTCGGACAGGTTTTACCGTCAAACCAAGTTCCCTCCACGAAGGTCGTGGTGGGAATCTCCGGCACCCCATATTTGTTATGCTGAAGCTGGCCCGCCAAAAGTTCGACCGCCAGCTCCCCGACCGTCTCGTGGTTCTGGCGGACTCCGGCAACGGCACCATCCGTTGCCTCCAAAAATAGGTCCACCACCGCCACATCCTTGGGCACCCTCAACCCCAATGCCTTCAGCGCCGGCTGCACAAAGGCGAGCTTCGTCACAATCACTTCCGGCCGATACCTTTCATACCACGATTGAAACGCCTTCACGTCGGCCGCAACCGGAGCGTCGTGTTCGTTAAACCACGCCTCCACCGGATGGGGGGCGGGAAAAATGTGGGCCGGGACTCGATCCGCCTCATCTTGATGCTGCTGCTCGCACAAGAACCCCGCCGTCCAGTAGTGATCCACCGCGTGGTCCCAACCACGGTGCATCACCAAACCAATACGGCGGTAACCCTTCTCCACCACCCGCTGCACCGCCAGACGCACGATGTCGCACTGATGATTGGTGACGTTGTGCAAAAGGGGTTGGTGCGGGAAATAGTCGATCTTCACCGCACTAAAATTCGGCCAATCCAGCTGCAAGGCATCACCCATCTCACGACCATGCGAAGCGACAATCAAACCCGTGATGCCTCGCGCCTTGAGAATACCGCTCAAACGAGCCTGCGTCAGCCCCGGCTCGCGCAACCAAAAATGATCTAGTTTATACCCAAGATCCCGAGCCTTTTTACACGCCCCCGAATAGAACTCAGGGTGCGCCGTGGTGCGCTTCCACCCCCATCTCGTGGACCAGTTCGTCAGGTAAGCCAGCGTCGGGGGATGCAAGGGCTTCGAACGCTGGGTGCGATAAGCCACCAACGCCCGCATCATCGGATCCGGCGTATAGCCCATCTCCTCCGCCAAGGCTTTGATTCGGCTCTTGGTGGAATCTGGCAGGCGGGGATGATTGCGCATCG
>CAYNUW010000189.1:0-7143 GCA_964400455.1 uncultured Akkermansia sp.
GCAGGTGACGGCTGACGCCTTCCAGGTCGAAGCCTTGGAGACCCGTATTCTGCTCTCTGCGAACCCGATCGAGGAACTTACGCGGCCGCAGGGCGACCCGGCTAATCATAGCGCGTGGGTTGTGTCGTCTGCCCCAACCACGACTCTTGGGGCGGTGCCCGACTCCGATTCTCTTTTCGAATCCTGGCTTGATGAGGCGTTCTCGGACACCCCCCGTGTCGCTTCGCAGCGTCTTGTGCTCGCGCCGCTCACGCAACCCGAGGGTGGCCTGGAAATCCTCCCCGCCACCGCCACCGGCACGCTCACCGTCGGTCCGGGCGAATGGCTCCACGGCACCGGCACCTACCTGCTTGATGTCGTTAACCAGGGCACTTTCGCACCGGGTAATTCCCCCGGAGTCACCACCGTCGCCTCTTGGACTCAAACCGACGGCGCCACCCTCGAAATCGAGATCGGCGGCACCAGCGCCGGCACCGGTGACGGCTTCCACGACAAGCTCAACGTCACCGGCACTGCCACCCTGAACGGCACTTTGGACGTCTCCCTCTTCGGCGCCTACAAGCTCGGCGCCAGCGATATCGGCACCGTCTTTACCATCATCGAGGCCGGCACCTTGACCGGAAATTTCGACGAGTTTGTCGGTCTCAATGTCGGCGGCGACGTCTACCTCCGCCCCTTCATCGACGGCAACGCCTACAAACTCGAAGTCATGGCCGGCCCCACCCGGCCGCTCGTGTTTGTCCCCGGCTTCGGTGGCTCCTTCCCAGTCGCCGCCCAGCTCGATGCCTGGCTGACCACCCTCGGCCTACCGCCCGCCTTGATGGAGCTCGAACCGGTCCAAAACGGTTACGGCAGCCTCATCCGCACGCTCGAAAACGTCGGCTATCGCGTCGGGGAAAATCTCTTCATCGCGCATTGGGACTGGCGCCTGCCTCTCGCTCCGGTCGACGGCACCGCCGACGGCCGTTTCGATCTCGCCGCCACCGGCCCCGCCGCTGCCGCCGCCATCTCCGACACTGCCTTCTCCTCCGCCGTCGATTATCTCGGCTACGCCCTTCGCCAAGCCGCCGAGACCTGGGCCAACAACCACAACGAGGTCGCCCCTGCCGACGTTGACGTCGTGGCCCACAGCACCGGCGGCATCGTCGCCCGCGCCTACCTCCAGAGCAACGCCTACGGCGAAGACTACGCCACCGGCCAGTCCCTTCCCGAGTATCATAACTTCATGCAGATCGGCGTGCCCAACCAAGGCGTCGCCCAGTCCTACAATTTCCTTCAGGATAACTTTAACCTCTCCTCCGCCTCCCGCCTCGCCGGTTTAGTGGCGAACTTCTCTTACCAACACGTCCTGAAGGGCGGCACTATTACCAGCCCGCTCGGCGCAGCCCATAAAATCACCCTCGCTTCGATTCAAACCGCCGGGGTCGCTGATCCAGCCAAGTTCCTTGCCGCCTACCTCCCCTCGCTGCGCGACCTCACGTCCACCCTCGCCTTCATCGACCTCGATGCCGCCGACGCCCTCGCGTTGACCGCGCTCGATTCCGGCTCCTCCTCCGCTTCTGCGTTCCTGATCGATCTCAACGCCGGCGGCGATCCCGTCGCCTTCATCGATCTGCTCACCGGCGACTTCTCCGCCGCCTACGCCGATCACCTCTCCACTCCGAGCGGCCTGCAAACCCAGGTCGGCGGCGGCACCCCTGCCTCCATCTCCGGCATGGAAACTCCACTCGGCCGCACCCCCGGTGCCAGCGAGACTTGGTTCGAGACTCTCTATACTAATAGCGGCGACGGCACTGTCACCGCCGAATCCGCCTGGGGCCTCTTCGCCAGCCTCTCCCCCGCGCGCGCCGCCAAGACCCACCAGGTCGCTTTTGCCGCCGGTTCCTCAGACCAGGTCGGCCACACCGCACTCGCTTATAATAGCGGCGTGCTCGGCCACCTGCTCGATCAGCTCGGCTTCTCGAACTACACCACCGTCCTCGACACCGACGAGTTCCACTCCATCGGCGAGCAGGCCGGTGCACTCTTTAACTACGCCTTCGGTTTCTTCATGGCCAACCGCGGCGCGCTCGACGATGCCTACGAGGCCCTCGTCGTCGGCTTCGATGCTGTGCGCGGCTTCGTCCAAGCCGAGAACCCCGCCGCTCATCTCGCCGGTTTCGACCTGCCTGAGATCGGTATTACCATTCGCGACGCCAATCTCGACGGTGTCCTCCGTCTCGACAACGCCACCTTCGCGCTCGCCGGTCCCGTCGTCGGCGGCGCCCCTCGTTACGACTCCGCCACGGGCTTGAGCGGCCGCTTCATCATCGGGGCCAAGACCGCCACGCTTTTCCCCGGCTCCGCCTACGCCGCCACTTTCTCCGATGGCACCACCGATGCCGACTCAAACGGCGTGATCGGCTCTTATGACGTTTCGACCCGTCGTTTCGATCTGACCTTTGACCTCTTCGCGCTCTCTCTGCCCGGTGCCGTCTCCATCTCCGGCACCGGCGGCCAGCTTGTGCTTGATGCCGCCAATACCGACGGCGACGACTTTCTTTTCGAGCTCACCGCCGCCCGCGTGGTCGTGGCCGGTATCACCCTCACCGGCGACATCGCATTCTTGAACGGTGCCTCCGGCCTCAAGATCCTGGGTGCCGATCTCGCCGGCCGCATGGAGCTGGGTGATTTTACCGTCGGCTTTGACCAAGGTTCCCTTGTCGCGCTCGTCGCCGCCAACGGCTCCCTCGCCCTCGCCGCCTCCGCCTCCACCTTCGTCCTCTCTGCTCCGGTTCTCGGCGGTGTCGCGGCCGACGGCATCGCGCTCTACTATAATACTACCGGCGTGAACTACGCCGCTACGCCGCTCACCGTTGCGATCGGCTCGGACTCCGAAGAACTTGCCGTCGCCTCCGGAACCCTCGCCGCCCCGTTCGTGCGTTTCGCCGTCGAGTCCGGCCGTTTCGATTTCCACTCCCTCTTCGAGGTCGAAGCCGACTTTGTGGTCACTCGCCGCCTCATCGCAGGCGAAGATACCATCACCCTCGCCTTGTCCGACGTGGCCTTCGCCTTTGGCGGCTCCGCCTCCGGCGAATCCGCCTCGGTTACCCGTGCCACCGGCAGCGTCGTCGTCACCGCCGCCGACATCGACGTGATCTTGAGCGTGACCGCCCGCCTCTACGGCCCCGGCGGTGGTAGCGGTCTGCCCACCATCTTCTCGTTCGATCTCGGTTTGGCCCACGACCGCGTCGCGGACGAAACCACCGTCACTGGACCCTTTGGTCCGATCGGCGCTGCCGCCGCCGGTGCCGCTGCCTTCGGCCCCGCGCTCTTCGACGCGTTGGCCATCCGTTTGCCCGGGGTCGAGCTTTCCGGTTCGTTCCGCATCGTCGCCACCACCATCGGCGGCAGCGCTGGTTTCGCGTTCGTCGGCGAAAGCGTGCGTCTCTTCTTTGGCCACCGCTCCGGTCTGTCCGTCTCCGGTTTTGAACTCACCGGCGGCTCCGCCGTCTTTGTCCGTGTATCCGACGGCATCGAGCTCGGCTCCGCCTCCGGCCGTGTGCGCGCCCTCGGCGTCCCCGGGCTCGATCTCGACGCCACCCTCTCCATTCGCGTCAGCGAGTCCACCGCCGCCTACGACCGCACCTTCCTCGTGGAGGGCGTTTCCACCCGCTTGACCTTTGCCGCGACGGAAATCGCGTCCGGCGGACTCGCCTTTGTCGAGGCGTCAGGAACTGGAGTCTCGGTCAACATCGCCGGTTTCGTAGTCTTGCGCGGCGACTTTGCCTTTACCCGCTCCGGCGACCAAATCCTCGCCGCCGGCGCAAATCTCGTCGTGTTCGCCGGCTCGAACTTCGGTGCCGCCAATGAGACCGGACTCCGCATCACCGGCGGCATCTTCGCCCTCCGCATCGATACCGCCTCCGGCCGCATGGTTATCGGTGTGCGCGGGTCCGCCGCCTTGGTTGGCCTCTCCGGTGCCAGCATGTCCGGTCAGCTCACTTTCATTTCCAACCGCTTCTCTGACGACCAAGTCCTCGATATCGGCGTCGGCAGCAGCATCGTCAGCCTCACCGTGCCAGCCCTGACCACCCACGTCACCGGCACCGCCACCTTGAGCTTGGCCGGGTCCGTGGCCGTCGCCGGCGACTTCACTTTTGAGAATACCGAGGGGCTGGAATCCTGGATCGATAACGTCGGTAGCCTGGTCGACACGTCCGTGATCGAGGTCTCGCCACCTTCCGATGGCGCCGGTGAGGAACAACTACTCACCTTCACCCACCTCGCTCAAGCCAAGGGCAACTTTACCCTCAGTCACGACGGCAACACGACTGCGGCCATCGTGTTCGATCTGAACAACGTCACCGCCATGGCCGCCGCCATCCGCGCGCAACTCGAGGGTCTCCCCTCCATCGGCGCCGGCAATGTCGAGGTCACCTACGCCGGCACCCCCGCGTCCGGCCAGGTCGCTTTCCGCCTCCGCTTCACCGGAGCGCTCAAAGACACCGATGTCGCTCAGGTCATGGTCAACACCAGCGGTGCCGGTATCGACGCCTCTCAGGTTTGGGAAATCGATCTCGGCGCCGGCATCGGCTCCTTCACCTTTGCCCTCGGCTCCCGGACCAGTTCCGCCTTGTCCCTCTCCGGTTCCGAAAGCGCCACCGACGTCGCGTCCGCCATCCGCGCCCGTCTCGCTACTCTCTCGCCGCTCACCGCCGCCACCGTATCCGTCGAGTCCCTCGGCAACGGCCGCTACCGCGCCAGCGTCGGCGGCTCCCTCGCCGGCCAGGATGTGGGCTTGCTCACCGTCTCCACTTCCCTGGCCCAGCCGTCCGTCAACATCACTCGCCAGCTTACCGGCGGCGCCGGCGTCAGCGAGGTCGTCGTGCTCACCATCACCGACCGCTCCCTCTCCGGTTCCGGCACCTTCACCTTGCGCGTCGGCTCTGGTTCCGCCTCGGCCCCCATTCGTTTCGCCGGTAGCGATATCACGAATAACGAACGCCGCATCCACGAGGCCTTGGTCAGCCTCACCGGCAACCGCGCGACCAATGTCCGGGTCGAGTTCGACCAATCCTCCACCATCACCGAGCAGCGCTACGTGATCACCTTTGCCGGCACCTTGGCCAATACCAACGTGGCCGACATCACCGCCAACGACGACTCACTGCGCGGCGCTTCGGTCAGTCTCGTGACCCGCACCCAAGGCGCGGCCAACGTGGTCGAGACCCAGCGCGTGGTCGCCACCTCCGCCTTGCCCGGCACCTTCCGTCTTTCCCTCAGTCTCTCCGGCAACACGTATACTACCGCACCGCTCGACTTCACCGCTTCGACTGCCGCCGTGCAGTCCGCGCTGGCCGCCGCCCTCGCCTCGACCGGCGCGGTTGCGACCGTCACGTCCGGCGGCTCCGGCATCTGGGTCGTCGGCTTTGGCGGCGCGCTCACCGGCGTCAGCCCCCCGCTCCTCGTCGCCACCGCCCTCAGCTTGTCCGTCGGCAATGCCGACGTTGCCTCCACCTCCATTGGCGGACAATTTGTCGCCAACCCCGCCGCCTTGAGCGGTGTCATCACCACTTTCCGCGAGGCCGGCCAATCGCTCGGCTCGATTCAGGAAGTTCGCATCCGCTCCGTAAAGGCGGGCACCTTCACCCTCTCTTTACGGCACGACGGCCAGACCTACACAACCTCCGCCCTCGCGCTCGGATCCTCCGCCACCGCCGTTCAAGCCGCGCTTAACAGCGCCTTCGGCACTTCCGGCGCCGCCGTCACGGTCGCCTCCTCGATTTCCGGGGTTTATCAAATCACCTTCGCCGGCAACCTCTCCGGGGTCGTCGTCGATCTGCTCTCCGTCAGCGTCAGCACGCCCGACACACAGGCCCAAAATACGATCAACAACGGCACGGGCTTGATCCAGGACATCCGCGTGGTCGCCGCCGCCGGCGGCACCTTCACCCTCGCGCTGACCCGCGGCTCCACCACGTATACGACTGCGCCGCTCAACCGGGGAGCCACCGCCGCCGAAGTCGAGGCCGCCCTCGTCACCGCTCTCGCGTCCCTGGCCGGCGCCACCATCAAGGTCGTTCAGCCCGTCGCCACCGACACCGAACTCTACCGCGTCGTGCTCGGCGGAACTCTGGTCACCGCCGGTTCCGCCCCGCTCATCTTCCGCTCCGTCCGCACCGAAGCCACCGCTCTCACCACTCCCGCCGGAGCCTACGAGTTCCGGGTCAATGAAACAGCCGGCGTCAACTTCACCATCAGCGTCACCCACGCTGGCGACACCTACACGACCGCCATCCTCCCCGGCACCGCCATATCCAGTCAGGTCAAGGCCGCGCTCGAGGCCGCGCTCGCCCCGCTCAACACCACATCCTCTTCCGTGACCGCCACCGTCACGGTCAATCAAGCGGGCGTCTACCGCGTCGTCTTCGGTGGTCCGCTCGCCGGCCAGACCGTCACGGGGGCCACCACCGTTCGCCGTCTCGCCACCAGCTCGGTCGGTCTCGTCCAAGACCTCCAGCTCGGCGCCGCCACCTCCGGTTCGTATCGCCTGAATATCCCGGTCGGCGCCGCCACCCGCTCCACTGCGGCGATACCTTTCGGCTCCACCGCTTCGGCGCTGCGCGACGCACTCGCCGCCACACTTACGAGCGCCGCCGACGTGTCCGTCTACGATTTGGGCTCCGGTTTGTTCCGCATCGTTTTCGACGGGGCCGCCCTGACCACCGCTCCTGGTGCCATCTCCATCGACGTGCTCGGAGACGCCGCCTCTCGCCTCCTGCTTGGCGCGACCAATGTCACCGCCTTCCTCGGCACCGGCTACGGCACCGCCACCGAACGCGGCATCAAGCTCACCGACGGCACCTTCGCTTTTGTGCTCGATGGCGTGAACCGCGGCTACGCTCTCGCCGCTCAAGGCACCGTCGCCATGGTCGGAGTCTCCGGCCTCACTGCCACCGGCACCGCCACCCTCTTCACCGGCACGCTAAAGGACGACGTTGACCTGGAGATCGAGACCCCCGCCGGCGTGATCTCCGCCACCGTCGTCACCGGCGTCACCGAGGTTTCCGGCGACCTCACGCTCGATCTGGGTGGCTTCGCCGCCGTCTCCGGCGACTTCGCTTTCACCCTCGCTTCCGGACTCCTCTCCACCTCCGGCGC
>CAYNUW010000190.1:0-7111 GCA_964400455.1 uncultured Akkermansia sp.
GGAGCGCGGATCTGCACGGTCTGCGGGAGCGGCACGGTGGTGGCGGCGGCGTATTCGGCGGCGGTCGGCAGGTTGCCGGCGGGCGACTGCACGCGCTGCCAGAAGCCGTCTAGGCGCGCGGTTCTGGTGAACGTGTAGATGGCGGGCGCCTTGCCATCCTGCGGCGGGGCGTAGCGCCATTCGAACTCGTAGCGCTCCGGGCGCGCGGCGAAATCGCCGCTGTGGCGGAGGGTGACCTGCTCATCGAGCGGGTTCTTAGAAGGCAGGACCTTGATGTCGCCGGTGTAGAGTTGCGGCGAGACGCGGAAGACTTGCACGGCGACGGGGTCGCCCTTGGGCGTGAAGGCGGAGCCGTTGCCGAAGACCATCGTGACCCAGCCGGCGCCCTGGCCGGTGGCGGTGACGGAGTAGCCGGCGACGGCGGTGTCGGCGTTGGTGATGAGCGGGAGGGTCATCGCGTCGACGTTCACCGGGGAGCCGTCGGGCTTGTAGGAGCCGATCTTGTCGGGGTCCTCGACGAAGGTCTCGACCTTGGTGGTGAGGGCGGCGAGGGCGCCGAGCCAGAGGGAGCGGTTGGGGTCGCTGGAGGCGGGGAGCGCCTCGAGCAGCGCGCGGTCGGCGGGGGAGAGGGTGTTGAGCTGGAGGTAGTCCTCGCCGGCGACCTCGTCGACGAACTTGCCGACGAGCACGAGCGAGCCCTTGGTGCCGCGCGCCGGGTCGTAGTAGAACCGCGTCTGCAGGTGCGCGGGGAGGCGCTGGAAGTAGGTCTTGCCGCCGCTCAGCGTGGTGAGGATCGAGGTCGGGAGCGTCTGGAGTTCACCGATGGCGCCGAGGGCGAAGACTTTTTCACGCAGCGGGTCGTGCAGGACGACGCTGGGCGTGGCCGGGCCCTGGATCGCGATCGACTGCTGGTAGAAGACCTCGGCGCTGGACTGGCCGAGGACGGCGGGCAGGCCGAATTTGGGCAGTGTGAGCGTCTCGGCCACGCGCAGGATGGGTGCGTTATCGGGCCAGACGGGGCGGTAGGTGATGGCGAGCGAGGTGCCGGAGACCGGGTGGCCCTGCGGGACGCCGCCGGAGCGAGGGCGGAGATACGGGAGCGGGGTGCCGACGGCGGGCTGGCCGAAACCGGGGACCCAGAAGCCCTCGCGCGAGGGGTAGTAGAACTGCATCGCGAGCGTGGGGCTGCCGGTGTGGTGCGGGCCGCGGTAGACCCAGTTGTAGCCCTTGCGGTCCTCGAAGGTGAACCTGGTGTAGGTCGCGGGGCCGGCGTGCGGCGAATCGGGCACGCCGTCGACCTCGAGGTTCTTCGATTTGCCGTTGGGGCCGACGGGAATCGGCAGGAGCGGCAGGGGCATCGGGCCCTGGATGATCGTGCCGGCGGTGATCGGATAATCGAAGCGGATGGTGTCGGTTTCGCGCAAGATCTGGAAAACGCTCATCGCGGGCCGCCTGTCGGCCGGGGACGTGTAGGCGAGCAGGGCGAAGGGCGCGGAGGTGTAGTTGGCGGGGTTGGACGAGGTGTCGTTGAGGTCGTCGCGCAGGGCGTAGACGCGGCCGTTGAGCATGACGGCGTGCTCCTCGTTGGGGTTGAAGCCGATACTGCCGCGGATGTTCTGAATATAGAGCGAGCCCGCGATCTCGGCCGGCGAGAGGTCGCCGGAGCCGGCGTTGGAGGCCATGACGATCTGGCGCGCGTCGGTCGGGTAGGAGATCGTGTAGGTGCCGACCTTGGCGGGCACATGGAAGGGGGCAAACGTGGCGGTGGGCGGCGTGACTCTGCGCAGCCACCAGACCTTGAGCGTATTGCTGCCGGGGATGGCGTTGACGGGGATGATCGCGCCCCGCTCGGCGGCGGCGACGCCGGCGACGAGGGGATCGATATAGCCGGCGGCGTAGTAGGAGTCGCTGAAACCGTTGCCGAGCTCGATGTGGCCGGCGATGGAGTAGTCGGACGAAGGGGGCAGGAGGCGTTCGCCGACGCGCGCGGTGGCGGTGAAGGCGGTGGCGGCGCCGTCGGACTGCTGGAAGCCGGCGCGGGTATCGGCCTGCGTGTAGAGGCGCACATACCAGACCTCGACGCCGTTGCTGAATTTCAGGAGCGAGCGGTTGAGGCCGTCGTAGGTGCCGGTGTTCGGAAAAGAGACGATGAAGCGCTGGGTGGCGGCATCGACGCGGGATTCGGTCTGGGCGGAGTCGTCTTGAAACACGACCTGCGGGAGCTGGCCGGGGGCGAACTGGATGCCGTTGGCAGTGGTGCTGCCGGAAGTGGCGACGGTGTTGTGGGCGTAGTCCGGGAGGGAGGCGGGCCACGACATGGCGTAGGCGTTGCGCGTCTTGGGCCAGAGGAGATTGACGGGAGTGACGGCGGAGCCGGCGCCTTCTGGGACGATCGAGGCGTTGGCGCGTTCGAGCCAGTAAAAGATCACGCGGTCTGGGTTCGTGTTCTCGCGCTCGGCGTAGTAGTCGGTGACGCCATCGGGCCGGGTGATGGAGCCGGTGTAGGGCTGGCCGTCGGGGATGAGCGAGGCGACGGGGGAGGCGACCCACTCGGAGCTGCCGTCGAGCGGGAGGTGTTGGCCGGCGACATCGCGCGGGGTGAGGCGTTCGCCGAGGTGGACCTCGGTGTTGACGGTGGTGGCGACGCGCGTGACCTCGACGATATCGGCGCCGAGGAAGGTGTGCACGTTGGTGGAGCCGGGCTTCAGCTTGCCGAGGTATTCGACGAGGATGCGGCCCTCGACATTATAGGCGCGGAGCTGGCCGATGCCGTTGGCCTTGTCGAACCAGAGGGTGCGCCGCTCGGCCGGGGGGGTGATGGCGGGATCGGTGGTGACGGAGACGCCGACGGGTTTGTATTCCGTGGCGACGGTGGCGGGCACTAGGGCGTTGTAGACCGGGTTGACGGTCTCGATATTGCCCGTGGGGATGTTGACCATGGGGCCGTTGAAGCTGCGCTCGGTCCAGAAGATGGTGCGCGGCGTCTTGGACGAGGCGGAGGACACGGCGAAGGTTTCTTCGCGGAAACGGTAGCGAAGGAAGCCGTCGCTTGCGGTGACGGGGAGGCGAGAGACCCAGACGATGGTGACGCGGCCGGCCTGGGAGGCAAAGACCTTCTCGGCGTGCGGACTGTAGTAGAACGCGGGGACGACGTTGGCGGCGACGCGCGGCTCGGTGTCGGCCGGGCCGCTGAGGTGGGTGAACATCTCGCCGGGCTGGACGGGCTGGGCGCGCCAGAAGTTGGCGTCGGCGGCGAGTGTCGCGCCGTTGTGATCGGTGTTGGGCGGGAGGATGAAGTCGCCGAACTGGTAGCGCGGGGCGCCGGTGACGAAGGCGAGTCCGATGGTGGCGCGGACCTGGACGATGGCCGCGCCGGTGGGCGCGCCGGTGCCGCCGGTGAGGTAGATCTGCGCGGGGTAGCGGGTGACGGGGGTATCCCCGGTGCCGTTGGCACCCTGGCTGCCGCCGACGAGGCCGACGCCGGCGAACTGCGGCTGGGTGGGCAGGATGGGCGGCGTGTTGGTCGGCGAGTTGGGGACGGTGCCGCGGTAGAGGGTGTTGAACGCGCCGGTCTTGGCCTCGTATTGGGCGCGGGAAGTGAAAGTGAAAAGGAAAGTGAACGTGAGGGCGGCGAGGAGGCGGAAGGCCGGGAAGCGCCCGAGGCGGACCGCGCGATTCGCACGCGGTCGCGAGCGGGTGCATCCGGCAGCCGCGCGCGGAGCGCACGACCTACCGATACCTCGCGACGATGAGGAGACTGGATTCATCGGGGGCGCGCGACTGGCTTACTTGTCGGAGACGGTGACGCTGGCGTGGGCGAGGGCGTGAACGGCGACCCAGAGGCGATATCTGTTGAACGTCAGCGTGTGGGTGATGGTTCCACCGCTATATGGCCCAGCGGCGTTAGCGGCCGTCACCTCGAAGGTCGTTGGGCTGGGCACGGCAGCGACGGTATAGGAGGCGTTGACGGCGGGCGCTCCGGTCACTCCGGAAATTGTCACGTTGTCGCCGATCTGCATCGCGGGTGTGTTCGCGACCGTGATCGTGAGCCGGTTTACGCCGGTCTGGATTGAGGTGACGCTAAGTGTCTGAGGTGCGCCGGCGGACGTTGTGCCGCCAGGAACGTTGGCAATGTTGGTGTTGTAGGGAGCAGCGAGCCCCTGCAACAGCGCACCCGGATAGTAACTGTAGATGTAGAACAGTGGGATGGTGTCCCACTGATGCGTCAACTGCGTCGCCGCCCATGTGATTTGTGACCGTGGGCCGTTGATTTGGTAACTCGCCAAAGGCAAGGTGGCGGACGGCGAGGAGGTGGTGGAGTTGACGAAAGCGCCCGTTTGGGTGTCGAAGCCAATGGATACCTGCCCCACCTTAGGGGGGAACAGAAACCTATCGTAGCCGTGGAGGGAAGCGGCAGTCAGGTTTGGGTAAAGAGCGGTAAAGCTGTCGGAGCGCTCGCTACCGGATATGAAGGTAACGCTTGCCGGGCCGATCGTAGCAAGGTGGCCATTCGTGGTGATGCCGGAGGCAGTTGCGGGGGCAAGATTTCCCGAAACAGCGTAGCTCTGCCGTGCCGAACTGGACTCGTGAAACGCAAAAAAGGGAATGTTGGCGGTCGGGGCCGCAACGGCCGCAGCCGTGGTTGAGAGTGACGAGGAGAATCCGAAGATCCCGCCCGTAGTAGCGGTCCCCGTGAACGGTGCGGTGGGACCGAAGTTTATCGTCTTAAGGCGAAGGCGGCCGGAAAATGGAGCACCCGTATCTTTCCGAAATCCGTCGTAGGATACCATCACCTCGCCGTCGACACCGAGATCGCTGACATCAATGGGAAAGACCATGAATTCGTTTCCGGTGCCATTTCTGGTCCACACCCCGAGGCCTTGGTTGTAGATGACAGACGGCTTGGGCATCACGCCCACAACGGCCGGACTGAGATCGGCAAGCCCGATGGAGCCATCGACGATCCTGGTGCCGTCGACCGAATTCGTCGGGATCGCGCCCGGCGCGATTTTCTCTGCGGTGATTGCGCCCGGCGCGATCGCGGCGGTGCCGACGGAGTTGTTGGCGAGGGAGAGGCCGTTGACGCCGCCGAGAGCGACGGATTCGGCGACGGCGGAGCGGAAGGCGAAGGGGGTGGTCGCGAGCTGCTGGCGCGGCGACATCTCGGGGTCGTTGAAGGGATTGCCGTCGCCGTCGTCGATGGTGACGCCGAGGAAGCGGGTGGCGCCGCCGAAGATGGCGGCGTTGAAGGTGGAGAAGGTGTTGCCGGTGTCGGTGCCGATCTGGGTGCCGGTGCCGAGGAGGATGGAGAACTCGCCGTTGGCGATGGTGACGGTCTGTTGCTCGGAGTAGAGGCGGGCGGCGCCGCCGGCACTGTCGTAGATACGGAACAGGGCCATCCGGTTTACGGGCGTCGGTGAGCCGATGAGGTTGCCGGCGGCATCGGTGACGCGCGACTGGTAGCTGATGAGGGCGGGGACGGCGGAGGTCTGGCCAGAGGCGGACCCGGAGAACGCGGCGGCGAGGCCGAGGAGGACGGGGGTGAGGCGGAGGAGACGTTGCATGAAAGTTGAGAGTTGAGAGCGGGGTCGGGCGGAGGGAGGCGGGTCGGGCGGGGAGCCGAGGGCTGGGAGTCTGGGGCGGGGGGGGTGCCGTGTTTCCCTAAGGGGGGCGGGTGGCCGGGGGGGGGGGGGGGGGGGGGGGGGGGGGGGGGGGCCGCCGTGGGCTGGGTGTCTGGGGCAGAGCGGGGGTGGTGCGGGGATGGGCTCCGGACTTGGGGCTCAGGGTTACTGGCTCGGCGGCGGGTCAGTTGAGGGTGATCGATCCGATTTCGCTGACGCGGCGGAGGGTGAAGGTGCCGGTGGCGGTGATGGGGAGCTTGTGGACGCCGCGGACGATTTCGGTGTAGGTGCCGCCGAGGACGGTGGCGCCCCAGCCGAGGGAGCTGGCGCCGGCGATGGGGGTGGGGCTGAAGGTGAAGCGGCACTCGCGGGAGTAGGTGTAGCTCTCCTTGCCGGCGGGGAGGGCGTTGCCGCGGGGGTCCTTGTTGTCGTGGTCCGGGTGGTAGGCGTGGACGAAGGGATTGGTGCGGTCGTTGAAGGGGACGTTGATGGTGCGGACGAGGGTCTGGCCGAGGGCGACGCTGCCGGTGCCGGTGGAGATCTCGGTGTCGAGGGGCATCGTGACGGCGACGAGGCGGGTGGCGGAGGATCTGGCGTCGGGCTTGAGGCCGGACTCGCGGGTGCAGAGGCCGAGGGCGTGGGGCGGTGGGGCGAGCTGGCCGAGGAAGACCTGGGAGAGGAGGCGCGCGGTGCCGGCGTCGTCGACGTGGAGGAGGACGCGGAGGGGGTAGCTGCGCGGGGTGCTGGTGCCGGGGGAGCCGGGGGCGAAGCTCTGGACGTCGGAGACGGCTATATCGCCGACCCAGAGGCCGGCGAGGGAGGAGGTGCGGGCGGAGGCCGGGAGGTAGATGTCGAAGAGGTTGCCGCCGTCGGTGAAGCGCAGGAAGGAGGCATAGAGGGCACCGGAGTGGGCGGTCATTTGCGCGCGGTCGATGCCGAAGGTCAGTTCGGTGGAGGACTGGGGGGCGATGACCTCGTTGTAAGCGGAATTGAGTGGAGTGTCGGTATAGTCGGCGATGGTGGCGCTGTAGGTGCGGCGCGTGAGGGGGACGGGGGCGACGATGGCCTCCTGGCCGACGGGAGCGGGGAGCGAGAGAGAGGGCGCGATGGTGAGGGTTAGGGCGGCGGAGGTGCGGTTGCGCACACGGACCTTCATGAGGGAGCCGGTGCGGCCGAAGGTGAGGCCGTCGGGGCTGGAGAGAGAGAACTCCACCGGGGCGTGGAAGTCGCTCACGACCTGGGCTTCGAACCAGTAGGCCTGATTGCGGTCGAGGCGTTCGAGGGAAGGGGAGAAGATCTGGAGCGGGTTGGCCGGGCCGAGGTCACCGCCTACATACTTGTAAATGCGGGTGTTGGCCGCGATGGCGGCGGGGAAGGTGGAAAAGTAGTTGGAGAAAAGGGGGTAGTTGGAACCGAGGCGGGAGGGGAAGCCGAGCAGGCTGGCGCCGTTGCGCACCCAGATGTTATCCGGGGGGCGGATTTTTTGAACC
>CAYNUW010000191.1:0-5001 GCA_964400455.1 uncultured Akkermansia sp.
CGAGATCTCGGGCACGGTGGTGCGGTCGATGATTTGGATACCGGTGTGGTTGGGGTTGGTATCCTTGTCGGGCAGCATGGCGTTGGCCACGACCCAGTGGTAATAGGCGCCCTGGCCGGCGCGGGCCGCCCACTCGTCGGTGCCCCAATGGCGGGTGAGGCCGGTGGAGGAGTTGTATTTGCCGTCGCGTTGGTGGGCCCAGCCGACCGAGGGGTCGTCGCGGTAGGAGGCGCGGGCGGTGAGATCCATGATGCGGGCGGCGACGCGGGTGACGCTGGCGGCGGCGGCGGCGAATTTGCGCTCGTCCTGGTAGTCGATCTGGACGGTTAGGCCGAGAATGTCGACGGCTTCGCTGCGCGGGGTCCAGGTGAAGTGGGGCGAGGTGAGGAGTTTGTAGTAGCCCTTGAGCGCGGTAAGGTAGTGGCCGTAGGCGTCGCCGTGGCCCTGCGGGAACATGCGCTGGGCGTCGGCGGCGTCGATGGTGCCATCGGCGAGATCGGTGCCGACCTGATCCTGGATGTCGTAATTGAGGGCGTAGATAGACTCCCCGGAATCGATGCCGTTGATGTAGTTCCAGAAAAGACGATTGTAGGACGGAGCGGTGGAAGTGCCCGGGCTGAGGAAGTCGTCGCGGCCGCGGAGCAGTGCGAGCTCCTCGTCGAGCAAGGAGGCGACCTGGCCTTCGAAGGAGAAGCGGGAACTGTTGATCTCGGAGGCGCCGGCGCTGGAGTCGATCGCGATGGTGGGGTTGTCGGAGTCGTCGGAGGCCTCGTTGCCGAGGGTGATGTAGAGATCGTTGAGGTAACCGGCGGTGAGGAGGAGGGTGTCGTTGGTGCCGGGGTCGTCGTAGCCGGCGTCGATGGAGAGTTTTTTGGCGCGATTGAGCAGGGTCTCGTAAATCTCGATGAGACCGAAGGCGTCGATGTTGTCCAAGGTGAGGGCGACGTCGCCCTCCCAGCGGGTGCCGGCCTGGGTCAGGATGGAGACGTCGGTGGAGACGGGGTTGTTGTAGAGATCGTCGGTGCGTTGGGTGAAGGGGTTGATCCCGTCGAGGGCACGTTTAATCCAAGACTGGACCAGCTTGGGCGTCATCCAGCGCGACCAGGCTGAGCCGGCGACGGTTTGAACGCCGTCCTTGGGGCGGTAGCGAACGGTGAAGTAGTTGTCGCTGAAAACGAGAAGGGGGTTGCCGAGGGGGGAGTCGGCGGAGCCGCCGACGATGACAACGTTGGAGAGGGTGCCGTTGGGTTTGATCCAAGGGGAGCCGTTGGCGACGACGTGGTCGGTCTCGACGGAGGCGTCGAGCTGGAAGTCGAAGGAAGACATGGCACCCGCAGCTGCGGAGGTGAAGAGGGCGACCTCGATGCGATTGTCCCCGACCTGGAAGAAGTTGGTCGGAACGGTGTATTGGAAAGTAAGGCCGAGGGAGGAAAGCCCGGCGCGAGCGTCGCTGGAGGTGAGTCCGGCGGGCGTGGCGATGCCGGTGGGCAGGCGGGAGGCGAGGGCGGCGGTGCCGTTGACGTAGAGGATGAAGCCGTCGTAGGTGCCGAGTTCGGCGCTGAACACGATCTGGCCGGGCACGGAGCCGGTGAAGCGAACGGAAGAAACGGCCTTGGCCACGGTGGCGGGGTAGCCGGAGGACGGGTTGTAGGATGAGTTGCGAATGGAGAAGGTGCGGGGGAACTCGTATTGAGTGCTGGGATACGTGGAGGGCAGCGGAGCGGGTGGGTTGGTGGCGAGCAGCCAAAGGTCGGTGTCGGCCGTGCCGAGCACGGTCTGCATCGTGTAGGTGTAGGTCGGGGGCTGGACGCCGTCGATGGGGGCGGCGTAGCGCCATTCGAACTCGTAGTCGCCGGGGCGGGCGGCGAAGTCGCCGGAGTGGCGGAGGGCGGTTTGTTCGTCGAGGGGGTTTGAAGCGACGAGGGTCTTGAGGTCGCCGGTGTAGAGCTGGGGGGCGACCTTGATGATGGAGACGGAGACGGGCTCGCCTTCCGGGGTGAAGGCGCGGCCGTTGCCGAAAAGCAAGGATACGTGGCCGGAGCCGGCGCCGGTGGCGGTGAGGGCGTAGCTGTCGACGGCGGTATCAGAGTCGGTGATGGCGGCGAGGCTGGTGGCGCCGACGGTGACGGTTCGGGTGGAGTCGGGGATGAAGGTGCCGGGTTTGGCGGGGTCCTCCATGAAGGTTTCGACCCGGGTGGCCAGGCTGTTGATGGCGTTGGTCCAGGCCTGATAGTCGTTGTCGGTGGTGGTGACGACGCCGATCAGGGAGGCGACGTCCTCGGGGCTGAGGGCGTTGAGGTGAACGTAGTCCTCTCCGGCGATTTCATCGACAAACTCGCCGATCAGGGTGAGGCCGCCGACGTCGCCGAGGTTGGGGTCGAAGTAGAAGCGCTTTTGGAGGTGAGGGGGGAGCAGCTGGAAGTAGGTTTTGCCCGCGTCGAGGGTGGTGGCGGCGGAGGCGGGGAGCTTGGACAGGCCGACGTTGGCGGCGTTGAGCAGGACGGTTTTGGCGCGGGTTGGGTCGTGGAGGGTGACGCTGGGTGAGGCGGTGCCGGCGGCGGCGACGGACTGCTGGTAGAACACGACGGCGCTGGATTGTCCGCGCACGGCGGGGAGGCCGTGGTTGGGCAAGGTGAGGGTTTCGCCGACGCTGATGGTGGGCGGGGAGGCGGGCCAGACCGGGCGATAGACCACGGTGAAGGATGAGCCGGACACGGGGTCGCCGGCGAAGGAGCCGTCGGTGTTTTTCGGACGGAGATACGGCAGGATGGTGCCGACGGCGGGTTGGGTGGCGAGACCGGGGACGTGGAAGCCCTCGCGGAAGGTATAATACCATTGCATGCCGAGGCCGTGGATAGGAACGGAGGCGCGGATCCAATCGATCTCAAAGGTGCGGCCGGCGACGGAGACGGGATCGATGCGCAGGGCGTTGATGGTTTTTCCGCTCCAGGCGGAGGAGCCGCCGACGTTGAAAGTCAGGGTCTGCCAGGCGCCGGCTCCGGTGTAGGAGACGGAGAGGGTGCGGGTCTCGCTGAAGGAGCCGTCCTGGTTGGCCCAGAACAACTGCACAAAGTCATTGGCGGAGGCTTTGACGCGAATCTGGAGGGTGGTGACGGAGCTGCCGGAGAAGGAGGGCAGGCCGGAGGTGCTGAAGGAGGCGTCGCCGTTGCCGGAAGCGGTGCCGGTGAGCGAGCCATTGGTGACGGTGAGGCCGGTGATGTTGGCGGGCGAGGCGGTCCAATAGCCGCGGGAGCCGGTGTTGAACTCGGTGTTGGCGAGGGGGGCGGAGCCGGGCAGGCCGGAGGAGGCGCCGTCGTCGTGGGGGCCACGGTAGACCCAATCGTAGCCCTTGCGGTCCTTAAAAGTGAACCAAGAGTAGGAGGACGGCGAGCCGGAGGCGACAAGCTCGGGTGGGTAGAGATCGGCGTTGGGCAACACCTCCTGATTGCGCGATCGGCCCGTGGCCGAGTCCACCGGCAGCGGCAGTTTGGGCAGCGGCATGGGGGAGTTGAGGATGGTGCCGGCGGTGACGTCGTAGACGAATGAGTGGGTGGCGTCCTCGCGCTGGATTTCGTAGGCGGCGATGGCGGGCCGGCCATCGTTCACATCGGTGTATTCGATGAGGAGGCGGGGCAGGGAGGTGAATCCGGCGCCCGAGGTGATATTGAGGTCGTCGCGCAGGGCGTAGCCGCGACCGCCGAGCAGGAGCGCGTGTTCTTCGTTGGGGTTGTAGCCGATTTTGGCGGGATCGTTTTGGGTGTAGACGAAGCCGGCGAGGGGGCCAGGGGCGAGGTCGCCGGTGCCGAGGTTGGAAGCGAGCACGAGCTTGGGGTCGTCGGTCCGATAGGAGACGGTGTAGGTTCCGATTTTGGCCGGGGTGTAGAGATCGGGGAACTCGGAGGAAGGGGCGGCGGTTTTTTTGAACCACCATACCTTGAGTGTGTTGCTCTCGGAAGCGAGGGTGTTGACCGGGATGATGGCGCCGCGTTCGGCGGCTTCGATACCAGCGGAGAAGGGGTTCTGGTAAGCGCTCGGTGAATACGCGGTGCCGGAGGCGACGTAACCGGCGAGGGTGTAGTCGGCGGAGGGTGGTTCGATGCGGCGTCCGACGTAGGCGGGGGCGTTGAACCCGACGGAGGCGCCGTCGCCTTCAAGGAAGCCGTCGCGGCCGTTGGCCTGGGTCATGAGGCGCACATACCAGACGGAGCCGTTGGTGCCGGTGAATTTGAGCAGGGAACGGTTGAGCTGGTCGCCGCCGAGGCCGACGAGCAGGCGCTGGGTGACGGAATCGATGACTGCTTCGTCCTGCTCCGTGTCGTCCTGGAAGACGAGGGCGGGGATTTTACCGCCCTCGAACTTGAGGCCGGTGCCGGTGTCCAAGGAGCTGCCGCCGCGATCGACGGTATAGTGGGAAAAGACAGTCACGTCGTCGGGCCAGGATTGAAGGTATTTACGCAGGTATTTGGGCCATTGGAGTTCAAGGCCAGGGGCGAGACCGGTGGAGGCGGGGATGCCGGCGTCGAGTGGTTCGAGCCAGTAGAACACGACGCGGTCCTCGAGGTTGTTTTCGCGCTCGGCGTAGTAGGCGACGGTGCCGTCGGGGCGGGACACGCTGCCGTAGTAGGCGGTGGCGTCGGCGGTGTTGTTGTTCAGAGGCAGGGCGATGAGGCTTGGTTCGTCGGGTTGCGACGAAACGCCCGGAGGGACGGGGCGAATCTCTTCGCCGAGCAGGATGGTGATGGTGGTGGCATTGGCGGCTTGGGCGACCTCGACGACGTCGGCGCCCAAGAACTCGTGCGAGCCGTCCTCCTTCAGGGCCCCGAGATATTCGATCAAGATGCGGCCGGACAAGTTATAGGCGTGCAGTTCGCCGACACCGTTGGTTTTCTCGAACCAGACGGTGCGCAACTCGGAAGCCGGCTGGGCGTCGGGATCGGCGGGCGGGGAGGAGCCGGGAACGACGTAGTCCTTCCCGTGTTCCCACACCATGTAGTCGGGGAT
>CAYNUW010000191.1:5011-7086 GCA_964400455.1 uncultured Akkermansia sp.
GACGGAAAAGGTTTCCTTGACCAAGATATAGTGGTTGGCGGCGTCGGGGAGTTTGGAGCGCCACCAGAGCGTTACCTGGCCGGATTGGTGGGCGAAGACGGCCTTGGCGTGGGGGCTGTAATAGAAAGTCTCGTAGAGCCCGGGATCGAGTTCTGGGATGATGACTCCGCCCGGGGCGGAGATGGTGACGCCGGTGGAGTCTTTGAGCGGTTGACCTGAAGGGTTGACGACGATTTCGCCGGCGCGCACCGGTTCACCGCGCCAGAAGTCGGCGGTGGTGGTCACCAGCACACCGGAACTGTTTAGGTAGTTGGTCGGCGGCGTCATACGGTCGCCGAGAAAATAGCGGGGGACGCCGGAGGCGAAGGTGTTGCCCAGGCTGGCGCGCTGGAGGACGACTGCGCCGGAAGACGGATAGCGGACGGTGAGGGTGGGACTGTTGGAAACCGGGCCGGCGGAGGCGGAGGTTTCGACGACGTTGGCGAACTGGGGCAGGATGGTAGGTTCGCCGGAGGGGGTGCCGGAGCCGCCCACGGGTATGCCGCCGGAACGGGAGCTGAGTTCGTTGAAGACGCCGCCCTTGACCTCATACTGAGCGGTAAGTGGAGAAAGAAAGACGAGGGCGAGCGCACCCATGAGCGACAGGGCGCGGATGTGGCGGAGGAAGCTCATGGGGGGAGACGGAGGCCGGAGTAGGCGAAAGTGGGAGCGGTTGGGGCAAACGGCTCAGTATTTGATGATGTAGTTTACGGCGGCGTTTTCCGGGCGTGTTTCGTTGCCCCCGGCGGCGAAACCGGTGCGCTGATATTGCCAGGGTTCGTTGTCGCCGTCGGTGTCCCCGGAGCCCTTGCCATTGGTGAAGTAGATGGGTCCGCTACCGCCGTTCTCGGAGTAGTAGGTGTCCCAGTAGTCGTGGGTATGGCTGCGGATCTGATCGTCCTGAACGGAACCCACCGCATCACCGGTGGCGCCGCCGGGATTCATGGTGCCGCGGGACCCGCGATCGTCGTCCCGGCCGGCGCCGGCGTCGCGGCCGCGGAGAAAGCGGCCACGAAGATCAGGCAGGTGGAAGGTGGTGCTGCCGTCGCCCTGACCGAAGCGATTGCCGATCACGGAGTAGAGGGTGGAATAGGTGCTGCGGGAGACGGTGCCGCCAGCGCACATGAACCAGCCGGCGGGAGGGTTGTCGCCACCGTAGGCAACGATGGTGCCAGCAGGGGTGAGGGCCTGTTGGATCGCGGCGGCGAGTTTGTTGATATCGATGGCGTTGTTGGCGATTTTATCGGTGGTGACGACGCCGGAGCCGAGGTCGGCGGTGGCGATGGTGCCGTCGGCGATGTCGATTGAGGCGATGGTGCCGTCGGCGATGTTGCCCCCATTCAGGCCGCCCACGGCGACGTCATCGGAGTTGATGGTGCCGTCGAGGATCTTATCGCGTGTTATGGCGTTGGCGGCGATTTTGGCGTTGGTGACGGAACCGTCGGCAATTTTTGCGGAGGTGATCGAGCCGGAGAGAATGTTGGCGGTAGTAACGGCGTCGGCGGCGATTTTGGCATTGGTGATGGAAGCTCCGGCGATTTTGGCGGTGGTTATGGCGGAGTCGGCGACCATGGCGGTGTTCAGCGCGCCGTTGACGACGGTCTCGGCGACCTGGGCGCGGTAGGCATAGGCGGCGGAGACGATCTGCTGGCGCGGGGCGATTTCAGGGTCGGCGGCGGTGGTGCCGTCGTCCACGGTCACGCCCAGGTAGATGTCCCCGGAGAGGACGGAGACCAGCGAGACGATGGGGTTGGCTGGATTGGCGCGCCCGGGTAGTCCGCTGACGCCGCTACCATTGCCAAGCAGGACGGAAAACTCGCCGGCCGAGATGGTGACGGTCTGGGATTCGGCGTAGAGGAGGGTTCCGCCGGAGGCTGCGGTGTATAGTTTGAAGGTGACGGTGCGATTGACCGGCGAGTCTTTGCCGATGAGGACCCCGGCGGCGTCACTGACGCGGCCCTGATAACTCAGTAAGTCGGGGACGGCGGCGGCGGCGGCGGCGGCCAGCAGGCCGCAGCAGACGATGAGTAGGGAGA
>CAYNUW010000192.1:0-7073 GCA_964400455.1 uncultured Akkermansia sp.
TGCTTCTCAGTGTCCCTCAGTGGTTAAAAAATGGATTGGAGGACCAAGGACGGCCGCACGCGAGGTGCGGCCCTACGGTGGAGCGGGTTGCCCCTAACACGGCGATTTGTCATCCGGCGCGTATCCGCGCCGTTTACGGCAAAACGGGAATCAAAGACGCACTAGCTACCCGGAGGTGGCTCCGGCGGCGGGGGAGATCCCGGAGGGGGCGGTGAACCAGGCGGCGGCGGGTTGCTTTCGGCGTTTCGCCGCCTCTGCCGCTCCTCCCACATCGCCTTGGTTTTGGCCCGCTGCTGCTCCTTTAACGCCGTGAATTTCAACATTTGCTCGGGCGTCAGCTGGGCGGCGACCGCAGCCTCCATTTCCTCCATCAAGGTGGCCCCCTGACGAAAACTCTCCCGCCGCAAGGCACGCAAACCCTCGCTGGCCTTTTGTATGGCCGGGTCGATCGCCGCGCGCTGGGACTCGGTCAGTTCAAGCTCGCCGGTCAAGTGCCGGAGCATGTTCGGCCCCAAGGATTCATCGCCCCCGCGATCACGATCACGATCGCCACGCGAGCCTTTGTCCGAAACCAGACGATGCGTGGCCAGCGAACCGGCCACGACTCCGCAGGCGAAAATGCCGGCGCAAAACAAAGAGAGTTTAAGCGTCCGATTCATGACGACTGCACCGCCTCCACAATCGCGCCCAGCGGATCGACGTAGGTCCAACCGGGCACCAGGTCATCCGCCTCCTGGGCCTCGAGCGAAGTCGGCACACTGGACCACACCATAACCGCCAAAGCGCACGCACAGGCCGCGCCAAAAGCCCGCGCCGCGAGGCGGTCAAAACCCGCACCGGCAAACAAGCCCCCGCCACTCCGCAGCTCCGCCCTTCCGCACACCCGGGTGGCAAAGCCCAGCGGCGCACGCACGTCCTCCATCAGCGCGACACCCTCCGGCCGATGACGTCGGGCGGCGGTCACGAGACGGCTCCAAGCTTGCTCGGGGGTGGGTCGTTGGGCGTTCATGTGCGCTCCTTTTTACTTAGCTGTTGAAACATTTTTTGCAGTTTTCGGCGCGCTCGAAAAGCCCGCACTTTGATTAGCGTCGTATTCCACCCGGTTATTTCACGTATCTCGACCAGGGACTTCTGCTCCAAGTCAAGGAGTTGCAAAACCAGGCGGTCACGGGGCGCGAGTTGGTCGAGCAGCTTATGCAGGAGTTCGTGCGCGGCCAGCGCCTCGGCCGTGTCCGTGGCATCCTCGCGGGTAAGCACCGCATCCAGAACCTCGGCTTCGTTCTCCGACAGGTCAGCCCAGCGCAACTCGGGCCGGCGGCGCTGGGCGCGCAGGGCGTCAATGCAGGTGGTGACCGCGATGCGCGACACCCAATGCGCCAAGGGAACCTGGCCCTGATACTGGTCGAGTCGGGAAAACATTTTCAAAAAGATCTCCTGGGCGAGGTCCTCTTCGCCGCCTCGGCGCGGCAGGCGGGCGCGCACGATACGAATGACCTGGGGATACAGGTGCTCGACCAGCAGCCGCGCGGCCTGCTGGTCGCCCGCGCGCACCCGCGCCAGCCAGCCCTCGACATCGGGCGGGGGAGCGTCGGTGGCGTCAGAAGACATAAGGGAAGAACATCGGGCGCATGCACAAACCGTCCAGACGTCCGGCCTGCGCCCAGGTTACCGCCGCGGACCCGCGGATCAGCCCTCGGCCCGGCGCTGCGCGTCGGCCTCGATCAAGGCTTTTACCCGCTCCAGTTCCGCCTGCACGGTCAACTTCGCCCCCGGCAGCCCGGAGGCATCCGTCAGCGGAGCCTTGGCGAAAACGTAGAACTTCATCTTGGGCTCGGTGCCGGAACCACGGGCCGCGAAGGTGTAGCCGTTGCCCAGAGTCACGATGTAGAGATCCTGCTTCGGCACCAATTCGCCGTCGGCATCCCGGATGTCCATCCGGCCAAAATCTTCAAACTTGGTGACCGCGACGTCGCCAAAGGCCTGCGGCGGCTCCGCCCGGTAGGTGTCGAGGATGCGCTTGATCTTGGCCGCTCCGCTCGCGCCTTCGTAGTAAAGATTGATCACCCCTTCGAGGAAGTAGCCGGTGCGCAGATAAATCTCGTCCAGATACTCGGGCACGGTGAGGCCGCGGCTCTTCACGTGGGCGCACACTTCGGCCAGCATCAGACAGGCGGAGTTGCCGTCCTTGTCTCGCACCAAGTCGTTGGCCAGGTAGCCATAGCTCTCCTCGGTGCCAAAAAGATAAAAGGTCGAAAACTCCTGGAGCAGCCGGGCGCGGCTGGCAAAGGGCGTCGCGTTGTAATCGCGCGGCCAGATAACCGGCCTTTAAGCGGTCTTCGTAGCTGCGTATCTTCGCGGCGATCCATTTGAAGCCGGTCAGGGTGTTGACCACCTTGACGCCGTGGGAGCGCGCGATCTCGTCCTGCAGCGCGGTGGTGACAAAGGTCTTCACCAAGGCGGCCCGGTCGGTGCCGCCCTTCGGGATGACGCCGGTCTCTTTGTAACGAGAAATCCGATACTCAGTGAGCAGCGCGCCGATCTGGTTGCCGGTCAACAGGTGCATCTTGCCGTCGCGCCCCCGCACCGCCGCGCCCATGCGGTCGCAGTCGGGATCGGTGGCCATGACCAGATCGAGCCCCTTCTCCTCGGCCAGCTTCACCGCCAGCGCCAGCGCCTCGGCATTCTCGGGATTGGGCGACTTGACCGTGGGAAAGCGGGGATCGTGCACCGCTTGGGCCGGCTCCTCGTGGAGCTCCACCCCGGTGGCCCGCAGCAGCGGCACCGACATGATGTTTCCCACCCCGTGGATCGACGTAAACGCGACCTTGAGCCCGGCCGCCTTGAAAACCGTGGGATCAATCACGGCGGTGGCCGCCGCCGCGCGGTAGGCCGCGTCCGCCGCCTGCCCCAGCACCACCACCCGCGACAGATCCTTGCGGAAAAACCCCGGCAACTCGGCCAGCGCCACCCGGCCCACTTCGTTCACAATCCCCTTGTCATGGGGCGCGACCACCTGCGCGCCATCGTCAAAGTAAGCCTTGAATCCGTTGTCGTGCGGCGGGTTATGACTGGCCGTGATCACCACGCCGCAACTCGCGCCAAGGTGGCGCACCGTGAAGCTTAGTTGTGGCGTGGAGCGCGGACCGTCGAAGATGAAGGCTTGTCCGCCCAAGCTCGACCAGGTGGAGGCGGCGAGTTCGCAGAAGTGCCGCGAAAAATGGCGAACGTCGTGCGCGATCACGATCGAGGGCGGTCGTGCGTCGCCTTTGGCCGCCAGATACGAGGCCGTATGGCGAAACAATCCGACGGTGGCCCGCACCAGGGTATAGTCGTTAAGGATATTGCTCCCGATGGCGGCGTGTTCGGGCGTGCCCTGGGGACCGACCTGGCCGCGCTCGGCGGCGGTCGAGACCCGACCGATGGTGCGGCCTCGCATCCCACCCGTCCCGAATTCGAGGTCGCGGTAAAAACGATCGTTGAGCTCGGCCCAGTGCCCGCCCGCGATCAATTCCTCGATCGAAGCGAGCGCCCACTCCGGCAGGCCGGCATCCAGCCACACATGCAGGTTGGCCAGGGCCGCCGGCATCAGGGAACCGGCCTCCAGCCGGGTTTTCAGGGAAGCTGAAGAAGTCATGATGTTGAACAAACGAAACTACGTGGAAAATTACTCTAGGACGACACCCGGCCCGATGCTCGGCCGCGGCGAACGCGCGGCCCAGGCGTCGGCAAAACTGGCCTCGTCGTAGCCAAAATGTGGCGATACTTCGTAGGCGAAGGGCGGCAGGCCGGTGGCGTCCACCGGCACGCCGGCCCCGTGGGCGTTGACCCACCGGGTAAACTGGCGCAACTGGTCCTCGGCGCAGGTCTGCGGCGAATCCACCCCCTCGGCATTCTTGACCGGCGAAAAGTCGTCCGCCCGGTCGGTCTCGATGATGACCGGATTTTTGGCAAAGGGCAGCGCGTCGAAAACGAACATCTCGAATTTGATCCCGTTCGCCTTCTCCGGCTTGACCACCCGGCCCGACGCATCGACGCAGGGAATCTTCTTGTCCGCACGGTGAAAGGGCAGGGCCTCGGATCCGGTCGCCATCCGGCGGATGAATTCCCGGTCCAGCAGGTGAATCGCAATCGAGCCCGCCAGGTAGCGGAGCTTGCCGGTCGCGGGCTCGGTTTCCTCCTGCATGGCCTTGGGCAGGTCGGAATATTCGATCACCACCGTCTTGCCGCGCTGGCTGCAGAAATGCCCGACCTTCTCGCCGGCATAGGCCTTGGGCACTGTCTTGCTGCTCATTTCCGAGCGGGTCTTCAGGTGCCAGCCGACAAAGGCCGGGTCGATGAAGCGCACCAGCGGGTTGTCCACTTGGAAGTAACTGAGGATATCAATGCCCTCGCGCTCCATGATCTCCAACGCGCCGCTGCGGTGCAGCGCGCGCAGGGACCCGCCGTGTCCATCGGGCGACATCGCGATGCGGTGCCGGTCCTCCAGCAGGATCTTGCCGTCAAAACCCACCGCCGGCATCCGGCCTTGACGAAAAAAATGCACCCGGTCCGGCGACAGCCCAAAAAAGCCGTTTTGCTTAAAAAACGCCTCGGTCGCGGCGTGGTTGATGTGGCTGGTCATGATGAACCAGTGCAGCGGCTTGCCATAACGCACGCCCGCCGCGTGTAGTTTCTCCGCAAATACCTGAAACAGGCTCTTCTTGCGCACCGGCGTCACCGGGTAGGTGCCCTTGGGACCGTCGTAGCCGAGGCGCGTGCCCTGCCCGCCCGCCACCACGAAGGCCGCCACCCGGCCGGCCCGGAGCGCCGCCTCGCCCAGGCGACCCGCCTCCGCCCAAGCCGCCGCGTCGCCGCCGTTCTTCGGCAGGGCGTGAAAGGGCGCCGGCCCCAGGTCGCCAAGGTCCACCCCGGCCGCCGCATTCTGACTGACCAGCGTGCGGTTGAGCTCCGCGATCTCCCCCAAATCAACCTCGGCCGCGTCGGCCAGCAAGGCCTGCCGACCCGCCGGCGACAAGGCCTCGTAGTGGGCAAAAACGTGGCCTTGGCCGGCCTGTTGAAACGCGTTGATCAGAGGATGCTGAGCCATAAGCAATTCGAGGGAAGGTGGAGTCTGACCGCCCGCCGACGCGCATCGCAACGCCTTTTCCCGTTTTCCTTAAATCCCGCCCGCTTTCGCCGCCAGCCCGCTCCCTTCACTCGTTGAAACGATAGACCAACTCGTCCGACTTCGCCAAACCCAGCCGCCGACGAATCACCCACTCGACGTAGGCCGGATCGTCTTTCAAGCGGGCCAGGATTTGCTCTTGCTCCGCCAACCGGGTCTCCACCTCTTGCAAACGCCGGCGGGTCGCCGCTTCCTGCTCCAACACGCGCGCATACTCCGCCTGGGTCTGACGCAGCACCACCAACAGCGCACCCAGTCCGCCCAGCGCAGCCAGGGCGCAGGTCACCAACACGAAACGATGTATCCAAGTAGGCATCTCTCCCCCACTCTCTGCCGCCTCCCAGGCGGCTTGTAAAGGGAGCTCCTAACGCAACCCTCAAGATTTCCCCGGCCGCGGCGGTGATTTTTTCGCGTGCCAAGTCCACCGTCGCTCCGATACCTCTACACGCGATGTATCAGTCCTACTACGGCCTGTCGGAACTTCCCTTCCATATCACACCGGACCCGAAGTTTCTCTACCTGAGCCCCACTCATCAGGAGGCCTTGCAGCATCTGAAATACGGGGTCTTCGAAAAAAAGGGCTTCATCGTCCTCGTCGGCGAAGTCGGCTGCGGCAAGACCACGCTCTGCCGCCAGCTGCTCAACGACCTCGAGGCCGACGGTCGCTTCGACACCGCCTTGATTCTCAACCCCTCGGTCAACGAAACCCAGATGCTGCGAGCCATCCTCACCGAGCTCGGTGAAGACCCCTGGGGCCACGACCAACCCGACTTGCTGGGCCAGCTGAACACCCTCCTGCTCGAACGCATCGCCTCCGGCCGGGACATCCTGCTCATCATCGACGAGGCGCAAAACCTCTCCTTCGGCGTGCTCGAACAAATCCGGCTCCTTTCCAACCTGGAAACCGACAAACACAAGCTGCTCCAGATCGTCCTGATGGGGCAGCCCGAGCTAAAAGACATCCTCGCCCGCCCCGAAATGCGCCAATTGCGCCAACGCGTCCTCGTGCACTACGAGCTGCGCCCCCTCTCCCGCAACGACCTTCACCACTACGTGCAGCATCGCCTCACCCGCGCCGGCGGCCAGGGCCGGCCGTGGTTCACCCACCGCGCCCTCGGCTCCATCCACCGCGCCAGCCATGGCATACCTCGCATTGTCAACAACCTGTGCGACAAGGCGCTGCTCGCCGCCTACATTCGCGAATCCGACGAGGTCAACTGGTGGGACGTCCGCCGCGCCATTCGCGACCTCCGCCACCTCACCGAATAACTCCCCGCCTAACCACTGTCGCGTTATGAGCCTGATCAACGAAGCCCTCAAAAAAGCCCAGCGGCAGCGCAGTCTCGAAAACGCCCCGCTCGCCGCCGCCCCCAGCGGTGTCGCCGCCGCCGCGGTCGCCACCCACGTGCCCACCGCTTCTCGCCGCGCCTCCCGCGCACCGCTCTGGTTTGGTCTCGGCCTGCTCGTCATGGGCTCTGTCGCCACCGCCGTGATCATGCGCTTCGGCTTCCCCGCGGATCCCGCTCCCGCCCCGCCCGCCGCCCGGCAAAACATCGCCGCCACGCCGCCGACCACCCCTCCCGCCGCGAACCCGCCGCCGCCCGCGCCGCTCCAAAACCAAGCCGCCGCACCGACCCCGACGGTTTCTCCTGGGCCGGTCGCCTTGCCCACGCCACCCCCTCCCCCGGCCCCGGTCGTCGCCCCGCCCTCTTCCCCACCGCCTTCCCCCCCCCCCGTCGCCGTTTCGCCGTTACCCACCAAGTCAGCCGCCCCCGCGCCCGCCGCATCTGCTCCACCGGTCGTCCCGCCACCGCCCGCCCGCGCCACCGCGCAGTCCTCCGTCACCTCGTCCCCACCTCCCCTCGCCGTCTCCGCCACCCCCGCCGCACCCACCCCTCCCGATCCACGC
>CAYNUW010000193.1:0-7022 GCA_964400455.1 uncultured Akkermansia sp.
CGGTCGAATCCTCCCCCGTCGCCAAGACCTGGGGCTGGATCGTGGTCGTCGCCACCCTCGTCCTCTACGTCATCTTCTGGTGATCGCACCGCGGCCGGCACCGCGCCGGCCGCCCGCTGCGGGTTCACCCCGCTCGCTTTCCAGGCCCGCCTGCCCAGGCGGGCCTTTTTTTGCGCCCTGCCCGGGTCTCACACCGATCCCCTTAGGAATTTAGACTTTCTATCAGCCTGATTTTTGACCACAGATATCACGGATAACACTGATGAAAAAAATTTTGTATTGATCCGTGCCCATCCGTGCAATCCGTGGTTAAAGTCTGAAAGCTTGGGGTGTTTGGTCTCACACCGCGCCGACTTCCCGAAACACCCGCTCCACCACCGCCACGTCCACTCCGCCCAACGTCGCCGCCTCGCCCAGCGAGCGCAGCACCACAAAACGCAGCCCGCCCGCCCGCACTTTTTTATCCCGCGCCATCGCCGCCAGCAACCCGTCCCAAGGCAGCCCCTGGCGCAGGCGCACCGGCAGCCCGTGCGCCTCCGTGACCCGCTCCACCCGGGCGACGTCGCCCTCGCCGATGTATCCGAGTCGCCACGACAAGCGCGCCGCCGCCGCCAGGCCGATCGCCACCGCCTCGCCGTGCAGATACGCGCCGTAGCCGGTCGCCTGCTCGATCGCATGGCCGAAGGTGTGCCCGAGGTTGAGCAGGGCGCGGCCGCCTTCCGCCGCCGTCTCCCGCTCGTCCGCCTCCACGATGCGCGCCTTGATCTCGCAGCAGCGCCTCAACACTTCCGAAAAATCCCCGCTGGCCAGCGTCAACGGCTCGCGCTCCAGCCGCGCCCACAGCGCGGCGTCGGCCAGCAGGCCGTATTTCAGCACCTCGGCCATGCCCGCCGCAAACTCCCGCGCCGGCAGCGTCGTCAGCAGCGCCGGGTCGAGATACACCGCCGCCGGTTGATGAAACGCGCCGACCAGATTCTTGCCCGCCCCCAGGTTGATGCCCGTCTTCCCGCCCACCGAGCTGTCCACCATCGCCAGCAGGGTCGTGGGCACTTGCACAAAGGCCAGCCCGCGCAGGTAACTCGCCGCCGCAAAGCCGGCCAGATCACCGATCACCCCGCCGCCAAGCGCCACCAGCCGCGAGGAGCGGTCCACCCGCTGCTCGGCCAGAAAATCCCACACCCGGGCCAGCTGGGCCACGCTCTTGGTCCCCTCCCCCGCCGGCAGCGTCAAGACCGGCACCCCGCCCGCCGTCAGCGTCGCCAGCGCCCCCGCCTGGGCCGCCGCCACCCGCTCGTCCGTCACCAGCACCACCTTCCGCCCCGCCGCCCGCCACTCCGCGATCGCGGAGGCCAATCCCTCCAGCACACCCGCTCCAAAAAACAGGTCGTAACTGCGCTCGCCGAGATTCACGCGTAGGGTCGTCTGCATCGTCGCCCCAAAACACCGCCCGGCGTCTTCCGGTCAACCTCTGAACCCGGACAACGAGGTCCAGGGTTAAACCAGAATCCACGATTACTTCTTGGCCGGCTCGTTCGCCGCCGGTGCCGGTGGCGGGGCGGTCAGCACCGCGTGCTCCGTATCCCAGCGGCTCGCCAAGTTAAAATCCATCGCCGCCCGGGCATGCTCCGCCCCTTGCCGCAGCGCCGCCACCCGCAGCCCGCGGACGAGGTCCTTCTCCTCCAACAAACGCTCCACCAGCTTCACCGCCTGCTCCGCACCACCCGCCACCCGCCACGCCATGGCCGCCGCCAGCACCAAGGGCCGGTCCTGCTCCCGCCAACGACGCAAGCCTTCGAAAACCTGCAAGGTCCGCCGCGCCCCCGCTTCGTCACCCGCGCTCTGCTGCATCGACGCATAGGTCAGCGCCAGCGGCAGGCTGGCCCGGTCCCGCATGCCCAAACGCCCCAGCTCCAACG
The DNA here is from genome assembly GCA_964400455.1 of uncultured Akkermansia sp. Classification (GTDB taxonomy): domain Bacteria; phylum Verrucomicrobiota; class Verrucomicrobiia; order Opitutales; family Opitutaceae; genus IMCC26134_A. Next base: position 1,917 of record CAYNUW010000193.1, read on the forward strand.
CCTCCGCGCCGCGACCCGCCGCCGCCAGCAGGCGCATCCGCCGGATCCGCGCATAGGTCTCCGCCTGCTCCGGCAGCTCCGCCCTGCGCTCCCACTGCGCCTCCGCCCCGACCGCAAAGGGCCGGTAAAGCGGATCCCCGATCACGATCGCCTTCCAACTCAACGCATTCACCGACCGCAACGCCGCCACCCCCAACCGCTCCCCCGCCATCAAATGCCGCAGTAACAGATGCGGCTGGTGCGTGTATTCCAGATACGGTTCGCCCACGTTGCCAAAGGTCGCCGCCACCCCCCGCGCCGCCAGCGGCCCCGCCCAGCCCGACGTCGGCGAACGCATCGTCGCCGCCGAAAAACTGTGGATGTGCAACGCCACCGCGCCGGGCGGAAACGTAAATCCGGGCGCCAGAAACGGACCGTTCACGTGGCTCGCATACCAGCCAAAATACAAGGCCGGCGCATCAAACCGCGCCCCCTCCCCCAGCGTGCCTCCCGCCCTGTCCACCTCGGTCTCAAAACCCAGGGCGTTCAACTCCGGCAAACACGCCTCCAACCACCCGTCCCCCTGCTTGTGCGGCCCCCCAATATCCAGATAGGCCCGCCCCGCCAGACCCTGCCGCTCTCCCGCCAAGGCCGAATCCACCAGCCCTTTCGCCTGGGCCAGCGTCGGCGCATCCAAGCGACCCACCGAGATGATCTGCCGCAGCGCCACCCCCCGACTCGACCCATCCGCGGCGTGAAACACCGGATTCGGCACAAACGCCGCGATCGCGTGCCCCCCCACCGCCAACAACGCCAATTCGGAATCCACCGCCGCCTCGTTGGTGCGAAACGGCGGGTTGTTCGCCGCGATTTGACTGCCCTTTACCCCCGCCGTCGCATCGTGCGCCACCCGCAACGGCACGCCCCGACACACCACCAAGGCATCCAAACTATGCCCCGAGGGCGCAAACTTGAGCCGGCCCAGCTCATCCCGCGTGCTCATCGCGATCCCATCGATCACCCCGCGCTCCAGCCCGACGCGCAGCAGGGGATTCCAGATCGACGCCACAAACTCGGGCCACGTTATCTGCTCCGCCACCGGCATGGGCAGCTCCACCACCGCCTCCGCCGGCAAACCCCGCGCCTTCACGTAGTAGTCGGCCAGCTTCCGGGAATCCGGATCGTCCCGGTTCGCCAAGACCAAGACCCGCAGACGACCCGCCTCCGGCTCCGCCGCCCAAAGCGCCGCCACCCCCGCCCACCCCATCAGAAAAATCTGCGCCCAGCGACGTATCATAAGATTCAACTTGGGACACCCACCGGCCGTTTTCGAGCCGCGTATGCCTTTAAAATCATATTTTTTGCCCGCCTCTCCCGCCATCCGCCGCGCCGCCCCGTCCCGCCCGCAGGGCCGTCCGAACCTCAACCAGCCAGGATGCCGTCGATGCGCGCCAACTCCTCGGCGGTGAAGGCGGGACCGTCCAAGGCGGAGACACAGTCCTCCACCTGAGCCACCTTGCTGGCCCCGATCAACGCAGTCGTGACGCGCGCGTCGCGCAGCACCCAAGCCAGCGCCATCCGGGCCAGACTTTGCCCCCGCGCGCGGGCCAGCTCGTCGAGCGCCTGCACCTTGGCCAGCACCGCCGGCGTGATGCCGTCGGCCTTCAGAAAACCATGCGCCTTCGCGGCGCGGGCGTCGGCCGGAATGCCGCCGAGCAGGTAACGGTTGGTCAACAACCCCTGCGCCAGCGGACAAAACGGGATGCACCCCATGCCCTCGCGCTCCAGCACCCCCAGCAACTCGGGTTCGATCCAGCGATTGAACAGGTTGTAAACCGGCTGGTGGATCAGCGCCGCCACGCCCAGCTCGCGCAACAGCCGGGCCGCGCGGGCGGTGTCAGCCGCGTTGTAATTGGAAAGTCCTACGTAGAGCGCCTTGCCGGAGCGCACCGCCTGGGCCAGCGCCCCCATCGACTCCTCCAACGGCGTGTCGGGATCCGGCCGGTGATGATAAAAGATATCCACGTAATCCAGCCCCAGGCGACGGAGCGAGGCATCGAGGGAGGACAACAGATACTTGCGCGACCCCCACTCGCCGTAGGGCCCGGGCTGCATCCGGTAGCCCGCCTTGGTGGAAATGACGAGCTCGTCGCGATAAGCGGCCAGGTCGAGGCGCAGCATCCGGCCAAAGTTCTCCTCCGCCGACCCGGGCGGCGGACCATAATTGTTCGCCAGATCAAAATGCGTGACACCCAGGTCAAAGGCGCGCCGCACCATGGCCCGACCGTTCTCAAACGCGTCCACCCCGCCAAAATTATGCCAGAGTCCGAGGGAGATTTTCGGCAACAACAGACCGGAACGCCCGCAACGGGCATACAGGCCGGGACGATCGTAACGGGCGGGGTCGGGGGTGTAGGTGGACATCTTGGGGCGGATAGGTAAACGGCAGTGGACGACCGGGCGCAGACCGGCGAGCGCCGGAACCTCTTACAGTTTGCCGCGACGAGTGGATTTCTCGGAGGTCTCCGTCGGTATCTGGTTATCCGTGGTCAGCATGAAGACGGGTGCCTTGGTCTTCACCCAGACTTGCTGCTCTTTAAAATGTTTGGCCGGGATGTTCTCCACCGCGTCGGAGACGGTTTTGGCCGGCATCATGCGACCCTTCTTGGTGGTGTTGAATTCGTAGGCCGCCTTGTGGATGCGCTCCGTCGTGCTGGTCACGGAGGCATCCTCCGGGATTTGCAGCACCCAGCCGGTGAACTCGCCGGAGGGCAGTTTGCCATCGGGGTCCGAGATGAGGATGGAGAACTGCTTTTTGACCGCCGGCGGCTTCTCCTCGTCGGCCTCGGGCTGCACCGCGAGATTTAGCTCCTCGACGATCTGGCGCAGCAGCGCGGGGTCGATGTCGTTGCGTTTCAGAATTTCGGCGACTTGGTTAACTTCGATTTTTGGCATGGCGGGCGAGCGGAGAAATGCTCACGAAGGGGGCACACATGGACGTGAATGTAAAGGCCCCGGCAGCAGCGCAACGTGCGGACGAACGGTTTGACGTGGTGGACGAGCAGGACCGCGTGGTCGGCCAGGCCACCCGTGGCGAGGTCCATGCCCAGGGACTGCGCCACCGCGCGGTGCACGTCCTGTGCTTCGATTCGGCCGGCCGGGTGTTTTTGCAACGGCGCTCGCTGGCCAAGGATTCGGCGCCGGGCAAGTGGTGCGCCTCGTGCTCCGGCCACGTGGACGCCGGCGAGGACTACGACACGGCGGCGGAGCGGGAAGTCGCCGAAGAACTGGGCACGACCGTCGCGCCCGGCGCCCTGCGCCGTTGGCTCCGCTTGGAACCCTGCCGCGAAACCGGCCAGGAGTTCGTCTGGGTCTATCGCACCGAACACGCCGGCCCCTTCACCCTGCACCCGGCCGAGATCATGGACGGCGGCTGGTTCACCCCGGCCGACGTCACCGCCTGGATACAAAAAAGCCCCGGCGAGATCGCCGGGGCCTTCCGCTACATTTGGGAACGTTTGCCGGGCCTCTGATCAGGCCCGACGACGACGGGAGGCCGCGCCACCCAGCACCACCAAGCCGGCCAAGGTGGCGAACGCGGCGGGCTCGGGGATGGCGGATGCGAAGCTCGTCGCGATAACAATGTTATCCACCGTGAGCACAGGAGCGTTCGCGGCGGTACCTTGGCGTAGATTAAAAGCTGTAATGTTTAGGGGTTCGACAGTGCTCGTCGTCCAAGCATCCGTCGCATAGGGCAAGTTAGAGCCTTGGACTAACGAAGTTGGGTTAACGTAAAGGTTAAGGATATCGTTATTGGTCCCACTGGGAACGGAGGTCCAGGCCACGACCACTTTATACTGGGTGGCAAACGACAATTCCGTCGTCCCATAAGTCGGGGTAGCCCCGGTGCCAGACTGCTCTTGCAAACCCAAAGTGAAACCACTGCCCGAGGAGCGAACCAGCAACCGAGAGTAGAAATTGGACGTCGTGGCTACCGGGTCGCTCAAGTGGAAGAAATAGTCGCCCGTGGCCTGCGCACTCGCGACCTTAATATCCATCGCGAAGTAGATCCCGCCATTGGTGGCCAGATTGACCGCGGAGGGAAGCGCCTTGTAAGCATCTTGCCCGGTGGTCGCCAAAGTTACGGCCCCGCTGCTTACGGTGAGCGGATTCAAGGTGCTCGTGCCGGTAATCGTCCAGCCACCTTGGCCGAGCAAGGCACCATCCGAGTAGCTGAAGTCTTCTTGGACCAGAACGCTAGCCTGAGCCGCGATGGCGGTGGCGAGGAACGAGCCGACAAACGCGGCGCGGGTGTGGGTAGGATGAAACAGGTTCATGACCCCTTCATAGCAGACTGCGGGCCAACTCAGGGCAATCCTACACTCGTGCCAATCCAAGGACCTTCGCACCAGCGCCACCCATGACCAGCGTGCCCAGGCCAATGTTCGTAATACGAACATTGGCCGGCAGACCACCGCCGAAAAAAAGCCCCGCGGCCGACGGGCGCGCGGGGCGGTGGTATGGCGGTGATGCGCAGCGAAAGGCGCTTCCGTTTACATCGCCAGGGGCACCTTCGCGGAGTCGAAGTGGTAGACGCGCTTCGGGAAATCCGGGGTCGGCGGGTGGGGCACGACTTTCCAGAACTTGCCCAAGGCCACGTCCCAGGTCTCGACCAGCTTCTGCGCGTGCGGGCTGCCGGTGTGGCGGAAGTGCAGGGCCACCAGCTGGCGCAGGCTGTCCGACTCCTCGCCCGGAGTCAGGCGCTCCAGACCGATCATGGCCGGGTTGATCTTCTTCTCAAAGGCGCCGGCCTCGTCGTAGACGAAGGCCAGGCCGCCGGACATGCCGGCGCCGAAGTTGGACCCGGTGTCGCCCAGGATGACGACCAAGCCGCCGGTCATGTATTCGCAGCCGTGGTCGCCCACGCCCTCGACCACCGCGGTCGCGCCGGAGTTTCGCACCGCGAAGCGCTCGCCGGCGCGGCCGGCCGCCAGCAGCAGGCCGCCGGTGGCTCCGTAGAGACAGGTGTTGCCGATGATGGACTGGTCCTTCCAGGCGAAGGTCTCGGAGGGCTTGGGCCGGATGATGATCTCGCCGCCGTTGATGCCCTTGCCCACGTAGTCGTTG
>CAYNUW010000194.1:0-7021 GCA_964400455.1 uncultured Akkermansia sp.
TCAGGACAACATGGGGCCTAATGGCGTGGCGTTTAATTGGTCATCGCCGTTGAATAGTTCCGGCATCGTGCCAATCCCTGAACCCTCGACCGCCCTGTCTTTGGGTGCCTTGCTCACTCCTTGGTTGGCGCGGCGCCGCCGTCGGTCCTGAGTGAGCCCCGGCTATTGTGAGCTCTCCGGAGAACGGTGGTCGGTCCGGTTGCTCTGAACTCAAATCGGAGGCTTTTCGGCCTGCCGGCTGGGGTGGTGTATCGCGGGATCCGTTGGTGAAGACGACCGACTCGCCTCCCCGTCGAATTTGGTTTTGGATGCTTTGCTCTATCGGCGGCCTTTTGCTCTTGCTGCTGGTTGCTCAATTCAGTCCCGGGATTTCACCCGAATGGCGGCCCTACGCGCGGTTCCGTATGTTTCAGGCCGAGCGTTTGTTTGAGCGTGCCCGGGCCGCTGAACAAGCCGGAGATAAGGTCATGGCACGTCTGGGTTTTCAGGCCGCTCTGGAAGTGCACCCCGCAGCGGTCGCTCCCCGTGTTCGCCTCGCCCGTCTACTGGCGGAGGAGGGTGATCTGGATGCCTCCATAAAACTCGCCGCCACTTTCGCCACCCAGGGGGAAGGTTCGGTTTTTGTGCATGACGCGTTGCTCCACGCCGGCCGTCATCCCGAACTCGTGCATCTCGCGTTGCGGGGTTTGCGCGTCGAACCACACAGGTTTGGGGTTTGGCTGATGGCGCTGAAAACGGGACTCCTGCTTTGCGACCCGGTCGAGCGCGCGGCGCTGGCTCCGCTTTGGACTTCGGCCGTTCTGGATCCGCAGATTGAACTTTGGTCGCGCGCGGTTCGCGCCGCAGTTGATAACGACCCTGAAGCAGCCCGGCTGCTGAAGCAGTTATCGAGCGATCCAACCATGAACGCCGAGCGCGTTCTGGCTGGTTTGGACTTGTGGCTGAGGTTGAACCGGCCCGACGACGGGTGGGTTTGGCTTAGCCGGCACAGGCAGAAACTCAGCCCTTTTGATTCCCTCTGGGCAGATTTGCGCTTGGAGCAAGCGCGGGATCCGGCGCTGGCCGCGCGCCTCCTGGCCGGTGCGGGCTTGGACCGGCTGGACGGCTTTCGTCTGCGAAAGATTGTCGCCTTATTCGTTCCCCGCATGACCCCTGAAGCGCATTCGGTGTTTTTGTCTTTGGCTAACGAAGCGCGGCAGATGGAGCCCGCCGTTCGTGTGATGCTGTGGGCTGGCTGCTTGGCGGCGGGTGACGAGACCGGGGCGGCAAAATGGGCCGCTTTGCATCGAGCCGCTGGTGGCCGGGATTGGCCCATGCTCGCGGGACGCGCCCTGGCTGACCCGGATTTTCTCGTGCGTTGGCGGGCCGCCCGATTACTCGCAGTTGAGATTGGTTTACCCCGTGAGGCCTTGTTCGCTTTCGCCGAGGAGGCGCCTTAGGCCGCTTGCTTCGCCTGCAAACCCTTGGGTCGGGGCGCGGGGCTTTGTCTCAAATACCTCGGTTTGGGGCTTGGAATCGACATCGACCGCCGCCTACTTTGCGAGCGTTCACGTTCTGGTTTGCTATTTTTTTACTAATTCCAAGCGCTCTGCATGAAGTCGTCACCCCGGTTTGGTCCTTCGTCCGCCGAAACATACGCCCGCCTGGAAGAGTGCCGACTTTTCACCGGCCCGGTGAAGGCGTTCTGGGCGCTGTTTTCCCGGGTCAGCGGCGAGCTGGCCGGAGCGGTTGCGGTGCGGGTGGTGGCTCGGGCCGACGGCGCTTGGCGCACCGCCGGCGTCTGGCCCGAGGCCCGTGATTTTCCCTTCGGGGTGCAAACCGGCGTCTTCGCCCAGGCCGCCGAGCAGGCCTTGCGCGACGGCTTCGCCTTTGGGCCGGCCATCGCCGACGGCGCGCCCGGCCTGCTCCTCGTCGCCCTCGCCACCGGCGAGCCCGGCGCCGCCTGTGTGCTCGCCGCCGCCATCAATCCCGGCCACCTGGAGGACTTGCAGGCCGCCGCCGCCGTGCTGCGTCCGGCCGCCGACACCCCGCTGCTTTACCAGCGCCAGCGCCAGCTCGAACGGGTCAAGCAGGACGTCGCGCATTACTCCCAGGCGCTCGAAATCCTCGCCGCCACCAACGTCCACACCCGTTTCCTCTCCGTCGCCATGGCCTTGGTCAACGAGCTCGCCTCCCGCCACGGCTGCTCGCGGGTCAGCCTGGGCTGGCGCGTCGGTCCGGTGCTGCGCGCCAAGGCCGTCAGCGGCACCGACCGTTTCGAGCACCGCATGGAGGCCGTGCAACGCCTGGAGGCGGTCATGGAGGAGGCGGTCGAGCAGGACGAGGAGCTGGCCTGGCCCGCTTGGCCGGACAGCACCGCCGTGCTGCGCGACCACGACGCCTACGGCGCCGCCGAGCGGCTGGCCGGCCTGCTCACCGTGCCGGTCCGCATCGACGGCCAGGGCCGGGGAGCCCTCGTCCTCGAACGCGACTCCGCCGGCGCGCCCTTCACCGAGGCCGACGCCCTCGCCCTGCGCGTGGTCGCCGACCAGGTCGGCCGGCGGCTCGATGACTTGTTTCGCAACGACCGCTGGTTCGGCGCCCGCTGGGCCGTCGCCACCCGCGCCTGGCTGGCGGGTTTCCTCGGCCCGCGGCAAACCTGGCAAAAAGCCGCCGCCATCGGGGGCGCCCTCCTGCTGGCCTTCGCCCTCTTCGTGCCGCTCCCCTATCGGGTAAACGCCAACTTCATCGTGCGTGCCGCGGAGTTGTTGCACCTGCCCGCTCCCTACGAGGGCTACCTGGCCGACGTGCGCGTGCGGCCCGGCGACCTCGTCAAAGCCGGCGACCTGCTGCTCGCCTTGGACCCCAGCGATCTGCTGGTCGAGCGCGCCGCCGCCCGCGCCGAGCTCCAGCGCTACGCCAGCGAAGCTGAGCGCGCGGAGGCCGATCAGAAGCTCGCCGACCTGCGCGCCGCCCGCGCCGGCCTGGCCCAGGCCCAGGCCCGGCTCGACCTGGTCGAGTATCGCCTCGTCCGCGCCGAGATGCGGGCCCCCTTCGACGGCGTCGTCATCGAGGGCGACCTGCGCGAACGCCTCGGAGCCCCGCTCCGCGCCGGCGATGTGCTGATGAAAGTCTCCCGCCTGGAGGGCCTCTACGTCGAGATGCGCGTGCCCGAGCGCGACGTCGATCTCGTGGCCGGCAGCGCACGCGCCGAGATCGCCTTCACCACCCGTCCGGAGGACACCTTTGGCGTGCGCATCGAGCGTGTCGAACCCGCCGCCCAAGTGGAGCGCGAGGGTAATGTGTTTGTCATCCGCGGCGAGCTGGAGGGCGGCGCCGAGTGGCTGCGCCCGGGCATGAGCGGCGTGGCCCGGGTCGAGTCCGACTCCCGCACCCTGGCCTGGATCGCCAGCCACCGCCTGGTGGACTTCCTCCGCCTCAAGCTCTGGTGGTAAACCGCCCCGCCCCATGAGCGACTCCACACGCGCGATTTTTTCCGAATCCTGGCACCGGGTGGCCGGCCAGCGCCTCCGCCTCCGACCCTCCGTCCGCCTGCGCCGCCAGACCTACCGCGGCGAACGCTGGCACGTGGCCCAGGACGCGTTCACCAACCAGTTTTTTCGTTTCCGCGAGGAGGCCTACGACTTCGTGGCCCGCCTCGACGGCACCCGCACCATCGACGAAATCTGGGCGGACTGCGTGCGCCGACGTCCCGAGACCGCGCCCGGCCAGGGCGAGGTCGTCACTCTGCTTGCCCAGCTCTACCAGGCCAACCTCCTGATGGGCGACACCGCCGCGGACACCGCCCGGCTGTTCGAACGACATCAAAAACGCCGCCGCCAGGAACTCGCCGCCCAGCTCCTCGGCATCTTTTTCCTGCGCATCCGTCTCTTCGACCCGGATCGTCTGCTCAACCGCACCTGGCCGTCCCTGAGCTGGATCGCCTCGCGCCCCGCCGTCGTTTTCTGGGTCGGCCTGCTCCTCACCGCCCTCGGCTTTGTCTTTGCCCAGTGGGACCGCGCCCTCGACCAGTCCCAGTCCGTCCTGGCCCCCGGCAACCTCCTGCTGCTCTACGCCGCCTTCACGGTCGCCAAGCTCATCCACGAGTTTGGCCACGCCTACGCGGTCAAGGCCTTTGGCGGCGAGGTCCACACCATGGGCGTCATGCTGCTCGTTTTCACCCCGGTGCCCTACGTCGACGCCACCGCCGCCTGGGGTTTTCGCGAACGTTGGAAACGTGTGGTGGTCGGCGCCGCCGGCATGATGCCCGAGCTGGTCTACGCCTCCTTCGCCGCCCTCGTCTGGGCCCATACCGGACCCGGCACGCTCAATACCCTCGCGTATAATACCATGGTCGTCGCCTCGGTCTCGACCCTGCTCTTCAACCTCAACCCGTTGCTGCGCTTCGACGGTTACTACATCCTCTCCGACCTGCTCGACCAGCCCAACCTCCAGCCCCGGGCCAACCGCCAGTGGACCCACCTCTGGGAGCGCCACGCCCTGCGCCTGCCCGACGGCGAGGGCCCGGCCCGCACGCCCGCCGAGGGCGCCGGGCTGGCCGTCTTCGGCGCGGCCAGCTGGATCTACCGCCTCTTCATCACCTTCGCCATCATCCTTTTCGTCGCCGACCGTTACTTCGGCCTCGGATTGCTCGCCGCCGCCCTGACCTTCATCGGCGCCTTTGTCCTGCCCTGGTTCAAGGTCGTGCGTTACCTCCGTCGCGAGCCGCGCATCGAGCGCGCCCGGCGTCGCGCCTGGGCCATCGCGGGCGGCGCCCTCGCCGCCATCCTGCTCTTCCTGGCCGTCGTCCCCATGCCGGACCACTTCCGCGCCGCCGGCCTGGTGCGCGCCGCCGGCTCCTCCGATGTCAACGCCCCGGTCGCCGGGTGGGTAGCTCGCCTGGAAACCACCTCCGGCACCCAAATCGCGGCCGGCGACCCGCTTGTCCGCCTCGAAAGCCCTGAGCTGGAGTTGCAACTCGCCGCCGCCCGCGCCGACCTCGCCTACGCCACCGCTCGCGAGCGCCAGATGCTGGCCGAGTTCTCCGCCGGCATCGAGCCCATGCGCCGCCGCCGCGAAGCCTCCGAAGTTCTGCTCAACCGCCTCGAGGCCGACCGCGCCGCGCTCGACGTGCGCGCCCCCGTCTCCGGCCGCTGGGTCGCCCTGCGCACCGAGGATTGGAACGGCTTGCAGGCCACCCGTGGTCTCCGCCTCGGCGAGATCGTCGGCCCCGGCCCCGGCTGGGAGTTTTTTGCCGTCGTTTCCCAGGACGACGCCGGCGCCCTCTTCGGCGCCGCCCGCGAGGGCGCCGAGGTGCGCTTCCGGGGCTCCTCCGGGCGCGTGGCCCGGGTCGAGTCTTGGGCGGTCGTGCCCGGTCGTCAGGAACAGCTCCCCGGCCCCGCTCTCGGCTGGCTCGCCGGCGGCCCCATCCGCGTCCGCGAGGACGATCGCAACGGAGTGCTCGCCGATCAGCCGTTCTTTCTCGTGGTCGGCCGCCTCGCCGCCGATGACGTCGACGCGGGCGACGGTCCGCTGCTCTGGCAGGGCCGCCTTGGCGTGATGCGCTTCGCCCGGCCCTGGACGCCCCTGCTCGTGCAGTGGACGCGCGACTTCCGCCAGCTCCTCCAGAACCGCTACCGCATCTAGGCCATGGCCGCGCCGCTCCTCGACGCCCGCCGCACCGAGCTCCCGCCCCGCGAGAAACTTCCCGCCGGACTGGACGCCCTCGCGCATCGCGCCATCGGCGTTTGGCGCCGCCGCGCGGTCGAGTCCGATCGCCTGCACCGTCGCGCCCTGGCCCTGCACGCCGAGGCCGCTGCGCTCGAGTCGCTCGACGACGCCGGCCTGCGCGCCCGCTTGGCCGAGGCCCGGCCCAGTCTGCGCCGACTCTCCGACCAGCGCTGGGAACACGGCTTCTCCGAGGCCCTTCCGCTTGTCGCCGAGCTGGCCCGCCGGCGTCTCCGCCTCCGCCCCCATCCGGTCCAGCTCATGGGCGCCCTCGGGCTCGCCGCCGGCCGCCTGGTCGAAATGGCCACCGGCGAGGGCAAGACCCTCACCATCGGCCTCGCCGCCGCCCTCATGGCCTGGCGCGGCCGTCCTCTGCACGTCGTCACCGCCAACGACTACCTCGCCCAGCGCGACGCCGAGACCATGGCGCCCCTCTACGAGGTCTGCGGCGTGCGCGTCGGCTTCGTCACCTCCGAGATGGAGCCCGCCGACCGCCGCGCCGCTTACGCCGCCGACATCGTTTACACCACCAGCAAGGAGATCGTGGCCGACTTTCTCCGTGATCGCATCGTGCTCGGTTCCCTCGCCGACGCCGGTCGCCGCGCCGTCGCCCGCCTGGTCCGCCCGCGCGACGCCGCGTCCCCGCTTGGCCAGACCGTGCAGCGTGGCCTGCATACCGCCATCGTCGACGAGGCCGACAACCAGCTCATCGACGAGGCCGTCACGCCGCTTATCATCAGTCGCGCCCAGGACGACCCCGACATGGTTGCGGTCTGTCAGGACGCAGACCGGGTCGCCGCCGGCCTGCTACCGGGCGAGCACTACGAGATCGACACCCGCCACAAAGACGTGCGCCTGCTGCCCGCCGGCCGCGCGGTCATCGCTCAATGGTGCCATGAGACCGGCCGGAGTCGCTTCCACCAACCCGCTTGGATCGGCGCCCTTGTCGTGCAATCCCTCCAAGCCCGGCATTTCTTCCTGCGTGACAAACAATACGTCGTCTCCGACGGCAAGGTGGTCATCGTGGACGAGTCCACCGGCCGCCTTATGCCCGGCCGCTCCTGGCGGCTTGGCCTGCACCAGGCGGTCGAGGCCAAGGAGGGGGTGGAGATCACCCAGCCCAACGAATCCCTCGCGCGGCTGAGTTTTCAGCGCTTCTTCCGCCTTTTCCGCCACCTCTCCGGCATCACCGGCACGGCAGCCGAGGCCGCTCCCGAGTTTTGGCGCGTCTACGAGCGGCCCCTGGTGGTCGTCCCTCCGCATCGACCCTGCCTGCGCGAGACCTGGCCGGCGCGGTATTTTGTCACCGCCGAAG
>CAYNUW010000195.1:0-7002 GCA_964400455.1 uncultured Akkermansia sp.
CAAGGCGGCCTCGGCAAGCCTACAGGTTAGTTCTTTCGGCATCGGCAACTAGTCCGGAATTCATCGAGCGGCTTCTGTGCTCTCCCGCCGCGACGGTAGCCATCGAGAAACTCAAAACGGGCATAAACGATAGCGGCGTTAACATCACGCAGAGTTCGTTTCTCCTACTCGCGCTGCCAATCCCCTCCCTCCCCGAACAACAGGAGATCGTGCGTGTGCTGGACGAGCAGTTTGAGGCGATCGAGCGGAACGAGCGGGAGCTCGACGCCGCCGTGCAGCGCAGCGAGGCCCTGCGGCAGGCGATCCTGAAAAAGGCCTTCACCGGCCGCCTCGTCCCCCAAGACCCCGCCGACGAACCCGCCTCCCAACTACTCGCCCGCCTCCGCACCGAGCGCACGGCATCCGGCCTCGTCAAGAAATACAAAACTGCCCCTTCCTACTGAAAAAAAGTAACTTACATTCAATCAGGGGCTACCCTTACTTATGGCGAATTTAGCGTTTATAGCGAATGGCGGCTTGAATTATCCTGCTACGTGACGATATTTACCCCGTTATGCTCACCACCCGAAACAACCGCCTGGACCCGTCCCTGATCCCGGAGGAAGTGCTCGCCGAGTTGGCCAAGGCTTTCGCCAAGCCCGATCACGTCGCTCTGATCGATGCGCAGGGCAACCGCACGCATCTGCCCGAGGCCTTGTTTGTCCATTTCGCCCGCATCGTCCGGCTCATGTCGGAAAAGAAGGCCATCGTCATGGTGCCGGAAGACGAGGCCTTCACCACCCAGGCGGCCGCCAATTACCTCGGCGTGTCGCGCCAGCATTTAGTCGATCTCTTGGAGAAAAAGGAGATCCCCTACCACAAGGTCGGCACGCACCGTCGCGTGACGTTTAAAGACCTCCTCGCGTTCGAACGCCGCCGCGACAAGACCCGCCGCGAAGCCCTCGATAAACTCGCGGCCGACGTCGATGCCGCCGGCCTCTACGACTCCGACTACGCCGGCGATCAATGAAGGCGGACTACCGGATATTTCTCGATGCCTGCGTGCTCGCTAACTTCGGCGTGTGCGACCTGCTGCTGAGATTGTCCGAACGTCCGCGCCTGATCGTCCCGCACTGGTCCGCCGAGGTGATGGCCGAGACGCGCCGCACCCAGGTGGAAAAACTCGGCTGGTCGCCGGACTTGGCGGATTCCTTTCAGGCAAAGGCGCGCGAGGCGTTTCCCGACGCCGAGGTGGCCGACTACGAAAGTCTGCTGCCCGCGCTCACCAACGACCCGAAAGACCGGCACGTCCTCGCCGCCGCCATCCGAGGAAATTGCCCGCTCATCCTCACTTTCAACCTGAAGCATTTCCCCGCCGAGGCGCTGAAGCCTTGGAATATCTGCGCCAGCCATCCGCAGGACTATCTGCTCATCCTCTACGAAATGGAGCGGCAGCAGGTGACAGCCGTCCTCGGCGAGATCGCCGGCAAACGCAAAATCGAGGTGCAGGACGTGTTGATCCGCCTCGGCAAAACCCTTCCGGCCTTCGCCCAGCGCCTCTTGGACGACCTCGGCTGACACTTTTCATGACCACCGACAGCATCATCTCCAAAGTCTGGAGCTTCTGTAACACTCTCCGCGACGTCGGCGTGGGCTACGGCGACTACCTCGAACAACTCACCTGCCTCATCTTCCTCAAGATGGCCGACGAGTATTCCAAGCCTCCCTACAGCCGGAAAGTCGGCGTGCCCGCCCGCTTCGGCTGGCCGGTCATGCGCCCGCTGAAGGGCGCGGAACTCGAAGTCCACTACGTCGAGGCCCTCCGCAGCCTGGGCACCGCGAAGGGCATGCTCGGCCAGATTTTCACCAAGATTCAAAACAAGATTCAGGACCCCGCCATGCTCGCCCGCGTGATCGAGATGGTGGACGGCGTATCTTGGACCACCCTCGACGCCGACACCAAGGGCGACATCTACGAGGGCATTTTGGAAAAGAACGCCGAGGACATCGAGAACATCGAGGCCGGCCTGGCCAGCTTCCGCACCGTTGCCGCCAAGCTCGCGCTGACCCGCTCCTGACCGCCCGTGCGGTGCCGTTTCGAGGGTCGAACGGCCACATTTTCAAACAGTAAACCCTCGGCGCTATCGCCCGCCGCGCCTCCTCGTCTGTCCTCGATCCTCTTCCGCCTTTTCCACCGGACCCCGACCTCCATGCCCTCCCTTTCCCTCCCCGCCGCCCAGCCGCCCGTCGCCGAAACCTTTGCCCTCGGCTCGGCCCGAAACCCCGCCGGCTCCGTCATCGGGGTGGACTCCCTCAGCCTCCTGCTCGACGGCCGCCGCTGGATGCCGGTCATGGGCGAGCTGCACTACACCCGCGTGCCCGCCGCGTCGTGGCGCGAGGAGTTGCTCAAGATGAAGGCCGGCGGCATCGACTGCGTCGCCGCCTACGTTTTTTGGCTCCACCACGAGGAGGTCGAGGGCGTGCACGATTGGTCCGGCGACCGCGACCTGCGCCGCTTCGTCTCCACCGTCGCCGAGGTCGGTCTGCGCATCGTCGTGCGCGTCGGCCCTTGGTGCCACGGCGAGGTGCGCAACGGCGGCCTGCCCGATTGGATCGTCTCCGGCTTCGGCGAGCGCGCCCGCACCGACGATCCCGCCTACCTCGCCGTCGTGCGCCGCCACTTCGCGGCCATCTTTGCCCAGCTCGACGGCCTGCTCTGGAAACAGGGCGGCCCCATCGTCGCCGTGCAGATCGAAAACGAATACTTCGGCCCCGCCGAACACCTGCTCTCCATCAAACGCCTCGTCCGCGAAGTCGGCCTCGACGCGCCCTTCTACACCCGCACCGGCTGGTTCGATCCCTGCACGCCCGTGCCCTTCGGCGAACTCCTCCCACTCTACGGCGGCTACCCCGAGGGCTTCTGGGACCGCGAGATCACGCCGATGCCCAACGCCTACCCGGCCAACTTCCGCTTCAGCCCGCAACGCACCGACGTCGGCATCGCCTCCGACCTCAAGGGCGGACGCGACGCCAACGACCCGGTCGACACCCCGCGCTACCCCTTCCTCACCTGCGAAATCGGCGGCGGCATGATGAGCGCCTACCACCGCCGCATCCGCATCGACCCGCGCGACATCGAGTCCGTCGTGCTCTGCAAACTCGGCTCCGGCGGCAACCTCCCCGGCTACTACATGTATCACGGCGGCATCAACCCCGAGGGCCGCGGTCCCATGCAGGAGTCGCAAGCCACCAAATACTGGAACGATCTCCCGGAAAAAAACTACGACTTCCAAGCCCCGCTCGGCGCCGCCGGCCAGCTTCGCCCCCACTACCATCGCCTGCGCCGCCTCCACCTCTTCGTGCGCGACTACGGCGAGCTCCTCGCCGGCCTGCCCGCGCGTTTCCCCGCCGACCGCCCGACCGCCGCCGACGACACCACCACCCTGCGCTGGACCGCCCGCTCCGACGGCCGCCAAGGCTTCGTCTTCATCAACAACTACGAACGCCTGCGCCCGCTCCCCGCCAAGCCCGGCGTGCGCTTCGAACTCGGCCTTGCCGACGGCGGCAAACTCGCGTTCCCAACCTCGGCCGTCGATTTCCCCGCCGCTGCCGCCGCGATCTGGCCCTTCGGCCTGGAACTCGCCCCCGGCGTGCGCCTCGACCACGCCACCGCCCGCCTCCTCTGCCGCATCGACGAGGGCAAGGTCCGCACCGTCTTTTTCGGCTCCACGACCGGCGTCCCCGCCGAGTTCGCCTTCAACGGCCGCCCGGCCGTGATCCTCGCCCCCGGCCGCCGCGTCGCGCGAGTCGTCGCCGGCCGCGACGGAGCCGAGCTGCACGTCGTGTTACTCGACGAGGCCGATTCGCTCGCGCTCTGGAAAGCCGAGTGGCGCGGCCGCGAACGCGCATTTTTAACCCGCGCCGGTCTCGTCATCGACGGCGACGAACTCCGCCTCTCCGCCGAGCAGACCGACGACCTCGCCGTTTCCGTCTTCCCCGCCCTCGCGCCCTCGACCGACCTCTTTAGTCCGCTCACGGTCCACCGCATACCGGCCCAGCAAGGCCCGACCGAAGTCGAAGTCACCGCGCTCCGTCCCGCCGGACCCGCGCGCGAGATCTCCTTCGGCTGGACCACACCCGCCGTCGCCGTCGCGCCGACCACACCGGATTTCGCCGCCGCCGCCACGTGGAAACTGCGGTTGCCCGCCGGCCTCGATTTCGCGGCCGCGCCGCTGCTCCGCATCCGTTACGTCGGCGACGTGGCGCGCCTCTACATCGGCGAACGCTTCGTCCTGGACGACTTCTACAACGGCGACGTCGTCGAGCTCGACCTCGCGCGCCACTCCGCCGCCCTCACCGCCGGCGCCGCGATCACGGTCGAGATTCTCCCGCTTCGCCCCGACGCACCGATCCTGTTGCCCGAGGGTGCTCGCCCTCCCGCCACCACCGCCCAGCTCGAAGCCGCCACGCTGGTCCATCGCGTCGCCGCTCGGACTTGAACCACCATGACCGCCTCCCGCCCCCTCTTCCGTGATCCCGTCCACGACGGCGCGGCCGATCCCGTCGTCATCCGGAACCACCTCACCTCGACGTGGTGGATGTTCTACACCAACCGCCGCGCCAACGATCTCACCCTCCCCGACATCGCTTGGGTTCACGGCACCCGCCTCGGCCTGGCGGAGTCGCGCGACGGGGGAGCCACGTGGTGCCATCGCGGCATCGCCGACATCGATCTGCCTGCCGAATTCGGACCGGCCGAGACCGTCACCCACTGGGCTCCCGAGATCATCTTCGAGGCTGCCACCGCCACCTACCACATGTATCTCTCCGTGGTGCCGGGCATCTTCACCGACTGGAACCATCCCCGCGCACTCGTGCATCTGACCAGCCCGGATCTGGAAAACTGGACCTACCACTCCACGCTTCCCCTGGCCTCGGACCGCGTCATCGACGCCTGCATCCATCGTATGCCATCCGGCCAGTGGCGCATGTGGTATAACGACGAACGCGCCGGCAAAGCCATCAACACCGCCGTCAGCGACGACCTTTACCGCTGGAACGATCTGGGTCTCGTGCAGCTTCCCGACCGCCGGCCCGGAGAGGGCCCCAATGTTTTTCACTTCGCTGAATCTTGGTGGATGATTGTGGACGAGTGGTGCGGCCAGGGCGTTTACCGCTCGACCGATGCTCTCGCCTGGCAACGTCAACCCGGCGAAAACCTGCTGGCTGAAAACGGCCGTGGCCCCGACGACACCGGCATCGGAGCCCACGCCGATGTCGTGGTCCACGATGGCCGGGCTTGGATCTTCTACTTCACTCACCCCGAGCGCATCGTTGGCACCGATCCCGCCCCCCGTGCCAATGTGCGCCGCAGCACTTTGCACGTGGCCGAACTTCGCGTAACCACCAGCGGCTGGCTGACCTGTGACCGAAACGCGCCCACCGAGCTTCGTCTCGGCCACGATAACGCCACGCCCCCGCAGGGATAATACCCAAGTCTCGCGGAGGCCACCCGACCTCCCGACGCTCAACCGACAGAACGGCGCCAGCCTTTCTAGATTTCGAGCCCGGGATTTTCGCCGGCCGACAACGAAACCCTCAAAAGCGAGGCTCCATGGGCGCTGACTTTCACCGTGAGGCGCTCCTCAAGGCCGCCCGCGAGGTCACATTGTCGCCAAAGGTCCCGCAATCGCAGACCGCCGGTGACGGCACCGCCCAACATGGACCGTTCCAACGTCAGCTCAGCGTCCGAATCCGAAAGATTAAAAAATCCTACCGCGAAAGCTCCCTCGACCAAGTCTTTGGCCCAAATCTCCCAGCGGCCCGGGACGTGAGCGATACGTCGGCCTTGCCGGCACAAGGGGTCTTGGTTGACCGCCAGCACCTCGTCGTTCGTCACAAGATTCAAGTCAAAGTCATCCATCGCCGGCACGTAGCACGACAACAGGAGCGGCTGGGTAAGTATCGACCATAACGTTACCTGGAAATACTGCTCGGACGGCGTAAGCGGCGATGGCCGGAAGTGCGTCTCCGCCCGATTAGGTTTACCCAAGGGACCGATCTGCAGCATATCCAAGTCACCGTAAGCGCCCGGACGCGTCCGCGCCAAACGGTCAGCCAAATCAAAGGGAGCTATCAACCGGTGCCAATCCGCCTCGATATCGGTGGTCAGCCGCCAGAGATTACAATACCGCGGCACAAACATGTCCTCCATCGGCTGATGGGCGGGCGAAAGACTCAGCACAATGTCCCGGTCCACCGACCGGATATCATCATACACCCGACGGACCACCGACTCGCTCTTCCGCTGGGGCGCAGTCTCCGCCGGCCACCAGCCCTCCGCTGTCTTTTCCAGGGTCCAATCGATCCAATCGTATTTCACATAATCCACGCCCCACTCGGCAAACTGCTTCACGTCGCGATCGACCAACCAAACGGAGCCGATACGAGCCAATCCCTTACGGATGCTACTGGGGTAACGGCCGAATAGCTGTTGTGGATTTTGCCTCTCCTTCTCCGGCAGATAATAGGCGGAGTAATCCCCGTTCTCGTCATCGGCGGTGCCGCCGATGTAACCAGCGTAGGTCGACATCCAAGGCGTCGAGTAAAGCCCAAGCTTCAACCCGCACGAGTTAACATACCGCGCCAACGCCCCCATATCGCCGAACTTTGCATTCGGCCGAATCGCCAGCGTGCCTGGGTCACGTGTGCCCATCCAGCAATCATCGATGTTCAGATAACACCAGCCATGATCGCACAGCCCCTTGGCCTCCATGGCATCCGCCATTTCCCGGACGGCTGCCTCGCTCACCCCTTCGGAGTGCACATACCAACTATTCCAACCCATCGGCGGCGTGAGCGCGATCTGGTCGCCAACCCTGAAAACAAGTTCACGTTCATCCCACCCGCAGGTGTTCATGGCCTTTACCGTAACTTTGTAATC
This sequence comes from uncultured Akkermansia sp., assembly GCA_964400455.1. Taxonomy (GTDB): domain Bacteria; phylum Verrucomicrobiota; class Verrucomicrobiia; order Opitutales; family Opitutaceae; genus IMCC26134_A. The sequence continues at coordinate 6,923 of CAYNUW010000195.1, forward strand.
GCCGGCCGAAACCGGGGCGCGCCCGATGATCCAGCCAGTCGAAGCATTCACGCTCACACCCGCCGGCAACCCCTCGACCG
>CAYNUW010000196.1:0-6991 GCA_964400455.1 uncultured Akkermansia sp.
TCGCCCCCCATGCCCCGCCTGTCTTTGCTGCTCGCCTGCGCCCTCCTCGCCCCGACACTTTTCCACCCGCTTCGCGCCGATCCCCACCCCATCGCCCGCGAGAGCCGCTACGACGCCGTCGTCGCCTTCGATGGCTCCGGCACCCACCTCACCGTGCAAGCCGCCATCGACGCCGCCCCGACCACCGCGACCGCTCAGAAACCCCACCGCATCCTCATCAGAGCCGGCAGCTACCGAGAACACGTCGTCATCCCCGCCGGCAAACCCCACCTCCAGCTCCTGGGTGAACCCGGCGAGACCGAACACACCGTCATCACCCTCGACACCAACGTCAAAACCCCTGTGCCCGGCGACTCGTCCGGCCGCACCCTTTCCACCCCCGACAGCGCCACCGTGCTCATCCGCGCCGACGACTTCACCGCCGAGCATATCACCTTCGAAAACACCACTCCGCGCGAGGCCAGGGTCCAGGCCCTCGCCCTCTACGTGACCGGCGACCGCGCCACTTTCCGCCACTGCCGCTTCCTCGGCTGGCAAGACACCCTCCGTGCCGATTCGCCCCGCGAGGGTCCTCCCGCCCGCCAATATTTCGTCCACTGCTACATCGAGGGCCACGTGGACTACATCTACGCCGCCGGCACCGCCGTCTTCGACCGCTGCCACCTCCACCAGAAAGCCGATGGCTACATCACCGCCGCCAGCACCCCCGCCCACGTGCCCTTCGGCTACGTTTTCCTCGATTGCAGAATCACCGCCGGACCCGGGGTCGAAAAGGGCTTCTACTTCGGCCGCCCTTGGCGACCACATGCCGCCACCGCCTTTTTGCGCTGTGAACTACCCGCCCAGCTCAGACCCGAGGGCTGGCACAACTGGGGCAAACCCGAGAACGAAACCACCGCCCGCTACGCCGAATTCGGCAGCACCGGCCCCGGCGCCGCTGACCTCTCCCGCCGCGCCCCCTGGGCTCGCCTACTCTCCGCCGAAGAGGCCGCCGCCTATACGATTAAAAACCTACTTGCTGGCTCCGACGGCTGGCACCCCGCCCCTTAACCCCCTTTCCTATCCCGATGCCTTTTCGTTTCCTGTTTGCCCTGCTGGCCGTTGCGCTGGCTTCCATCACGCACGCCGAGTCGCCACCCGTGCTCTGGTATGCACGCCCCGCCGGGCAATGGGTAGAGGCCCTGCCCGTCGGCAACGGCCGCCTCGGAGCCATGGTCTTTGGCGGCATCAACCACGAACGCCTCCAGCTCAACGAGGACACGCTGTGGTCAGGCGGTCCCTACAACCCCGCCAACCCCGAAGCCCGCGCCGCCCTGCCCGAGATCCGTCGACTCGCCACCTCCGGCCAGCTCAAGGCCGCCCAGGATCTGGTGCAGGAAAAATTCATGTCCCGCCCGGTGCGCCAAATGTCTTATCAGACGCTCGGCGACCTCCTGCTCACTCTGCCCGGCAGCGACCACGCCACCGACTACCGCCGCGAGCTCGACCTCGATTCCGCCGTCGCCACCACCACCTTTCGCCTAGGAAACATCGTGCACGTCCGGGAGGTGTTCGCCAGCCCGGTGGACCAGGTCATCGTCATCCGCCAGACCGCCCGGAACGCCAAACGCCCGGAACAACCCGCCGCCTTCGAACTCGGCATCGCCTTCACCTCGCTGCAATCCTCCGCTTCGCGCACGGAAAACCACGACACCCTCATCCTCACCGGTCGCAACGGCGCCGCCCATGGAATCCCCGGCGCGCTGACTTTCGAAGCCCGCGCCCGAGTCACCGTGGAGGGCGGCACCCTCGCCGCCGACGCCGGCCAGCTGCGCGTCGGCGGAGCCACGTCCGTCACCATCGTGCTCGCCGCCGCCACCAGTTTCCGCCGCTACGACGACGTTTCCGGCGATCCCGCCGCACGCAACGCCGCCACGCTCGCCGCCGTGGCCGACAAAGACTACGCTTCCCTGCTGGCGCCGCACCTCGCCGAACATCGCCGTCTTTTCCGCCGCGTCTCCCTCGACCTAGGACAGAACCCCGTCGCTGCCCGCCTCCCCACCGACGAACGCGTCCGCCGCTCCCCGAATACCGAAGATCCCGGCCTCGCCGCCCTGTATTTCCACTACGGCCGTTATCTACTCATCAGTTCCTCCCGCCCCGGCACCCAGCCGGCCAACCTCCAAGGCATCTGGAACGACCACCTCAACCCACCCTGGGGCAGCAAATACACCATCAACATCAACACCGAAATGAACTACTGGCCGGCCGAGATCACCAATCTCGCCGAGTGCGCCGAACCGCTTTTCGCCCTCATCCAGGACCTCTCCGAAACCGGCGCCCGCCTCGCCCGCGAACACTACGGAACCGACCGGGGCTGGGTCACCCACCACAACACCGACCTATGGCGCGCCACCGGCCCCATCGACTCCGCCCTCTACGGCATGTGGCCCGGCGGCGGAGCCTGGCTCGCCCTCCACCTTTGGGAACACTACCTCTTCTCCCGCGACCGCGCCTTCCTCGCCCGCGCCTATCCTCTGCTCAAGGGCTCCGCCGAGTTTTTCCTCGCCAACCTCGTCGAGGATCCCGCCACCGGCCACCTGGTCACCAATCCATCCAACTCCCCGGAAAACTCCCACCATCGCGGCGTCTCTCTCGCCACCGGCCCGGCCATGGACAACCAGATCCTGCGCGACCTCTTCGCCGCCTGCATCCGCTCCGCCGCACTGCTCGGCATCGACCCTGATTTCTCCGCCCGCGCCGCCGCCGCCCGCGCCCGGCTCGCCCCCGACCGCATCGGTGCCGCCGGGCAACTTCAGGAATGGCGCGAGGACTGGGACGCCTCCGCCCCCGACCAGGCTCACCGCCACGTCTCCCACCTTTACGCCTTTTATCCCAGCAACCAGATCACCCTGCGCCGCACGCCCGAACTCGCCGCCGCCGTCAAAAACACCCTCGAAACCCGCGGCGACATTTCCACCGGCTGGGCCATCGCCTGGCGGCTTAATCTCTGGGCCCGACTGCAAGACGGCGACCGCACCCACCGCATCCTCCAGGCGCTGCTCGGCCCCGAACGCACCTATCCGAATCTCTTCGACGCCCACCCGCCGTTCCAAATCGACGGCAACTTCGGCGGCACCGCCGCCATCGCCGAGATGCTGCTCCAAAGCCACGAACCGCTCGAAGATGCCGACGCTCTCGCTTTCGAAATCGAACTCCTGCCCGCCTTGCCCAGCGCTTGGCCCGCCGGCTCCGTCACCGGCCTGCGCGCCCGCGGTGGTTTCGAGGTCGATATCGCCTGGAAGGACGGCGCACTCATCTCGACAACCATCCGCTCCGCCAAGGGCGGCACCACCCGCCTGCGCCTCGGCGAAATCACCCGCGACCTAAGCCTTCCCGCCGGAGGCAGTTTCACCTGGGACGGACGACGCTGATCACCGATATTGGTAGCGGAAACTCGCCACATCCACCCAGCCCGCTTCGCCCTCGTCGTTAAAAGTGAATACGCCGATGCGGCTGCCGCGATAAAACGCCCACCCCAGCTGGTAGTCCTCGCCCACAACCTGAAAATCGTTCCCGTTCTTGCTGAACGCCAGTCGGGCCCGCCCCTCCAAACCCCAGCTCGCACGCAACCACAGCCTTCGTGATGCCAGTTCGCCGACTTCCGTGATCGCCTCCACCCCTCGCGCCGACTCGATCACCAACCGTCCCTCTCGGTGACGCACCCCGATCGTGGCAAAGTCACGGGCATAAAGACATAGCCCCGCCGCCTGCCCCTCGACCATGCCGGTCAGATCCAGCTCGACTGTCGCTTGGTTGCCATTCGTCCGGTGCACCCGCTGGGTCAGCACGTTGCCCACCGCCCGGATATCATTCTTACGCAGGGGCGGAAAGGCATGAAGGCGCAGATGGCCGGGCCGCTCCGAAAGTGACCATTTGTCTCCCCTCGGCTGATAGTTCCACTCCCACTGCACGCCCAGACGCGGTCGGTCAAAATCATCATCGGTCTGCGGCCCGGTGATAGCTTGTCCATGCACCGGTTTGCGGCCCCCCCACACCATCCGACCAATACCGTCCTCCGCCGGTTTCCCCAAGATCGGCCACCCCTCCCTCCACTCAACCGGCAACAGGCTGGCGCACCGTCCCTCCCACGCCCCCGTGCCATGATGGGTGAAAAAGAACCACTCCCCCGCCTCGGTCTGCACCAACCCGCCTTGGTTGGGCTCGCGGAATTCGCGCTGCGCATGACTCAGCTGCCGCGGCTCAGAATACGGCCCCAGGATCGATTTCGCCCGCTGCATCATGACGTATCGTCCCACTCCGGGCACGTGCTCGCTGAAAAAATGGTAATAGATGCCGTCGATTTTATAGAGCTTGTTCGCCTCCCGATACCGGCCTTCGTTGATCAAAATCCGCGACTCAGGCACCAAGTCCCGACCGTCCTCCGTAAGCCGGTAGAGATAGGTTTTGTAACCATCCTTGAAGTGCGTTCCCACAAAGTAACCCTGCCCGTCATCGTCCCAAAACGGGCAGCAGTCATCCCAGCCCTCTTCCGCCTTCATCTGGTGCAACGGAGCCCACGGCCCGGCCGGATCTTCCGCCGTCGTCATGAAGTAACCTTCGTCCGGCGTGCCGAAATACACCCGGAACTTCCCCCGATGATACCGGATCGCGCCCGCCCAGATGCCTCGCCCATACCGATTCATCCGATCCCAGTTCAACTCGGGTCCAATCTGACTCAAATCCGCGACCGCGTGCCCGATGATGCGCCAATTAACCAGATCTCTCGAATGCAAAACCACCATGCCAGGCGAATACTGGAAGGTGGACGAAATCGCGTAGTAGTCCGACCCCACCCGGATGCAGTCGATGTCACTGTAATCCGCCGGCAAAATCGGGTTGCGATAGGTTCCGTCACCCTGGTCGCCCCAACGCTCCCAGCGCCCCCATTCCGTCACCGGCTCCGCCAAACCCGGCGGTTCCGCACCGGCGGAAACCGACATGACCAGCACACCCATGAGGAGCGGCCAAACATAGTTGGATTGGGGTAAATTCATTAAACGATAAATTTAGGGTCCACTTTTCTTTGCAAGCTCTCCGCGTCGGTTGGTGCCGCTCCCCGTGCGCAACGACGTGCACACACGAGCATTTCCCGTCCGTCCGCTCTGTGCGCAAGGTCTTCCACCCCCGCTCCGCCCCGAACCAAAGTCAGCTCTGCCGCTCCCCCCATGCCTCGCTCCCTCCTCGCCCTCGCCTCGCTCCTTGTCCTCGGCCTGGCGCCGACGCTTCTGCCCACCACGGCCCGTGCCGCCCTGCTCCACCCCGTCGTGCCCGCCGCCCCCGCCGCGCCGCACTTCCCCGCCACCCGCGCCAGCCTCGCCGACTTCGGCGCCGTCGGCGACGGCGCCACCCTGAACACCGACGCTTTCGACCGCGCCCTCTCCGCCCTCGCCGAAAAGGGCGGCGGCACGCTCGTCGTCCCCCCCGGCATCTGGTTCACCGGCCCCATCCGTCTGCGCAGCCACGTCAACCTCCACCTCGAAGTCGGAGCCCTCATCCAGTTCTCCCGCGACCATACCCTCTACCCGATGTATGTCTTCGACGCGCGCGGCGAAAAATTCGTGGACACCATGTCCCCGATCTATGGCGAGAAACTCGAAAACATCGCCATCACCGGCGCCGGCGTCATCGACGGCGGCGGCGACGCCTGGCGCCTGGTCAAAAAACCCAAAACCACCGAGCCCTTCTGGAAGGCCCTCGTCGCCTCCGGCGGCGTGCTCAACGCTCGCCAAAACGAATGGTGGCCCAGCCAGGCCGCCCTCGACGGCGCCGCCGCCACCCAGGCCCTGGTCGCCGCCGGCTCCCTCGACCTCGCCGCCTACGAACCCTACCGCGTCTTCCTCCGCCCGCGCCTGCTCCGCTTGCTCGACTGCAAACGCATCCTCATCGAGGGCGTTACCTTCCGCAACGCCCCCAACTGGACCCTCCACCCCTGGCTCTGCGAGGACCTCACCCTCCGCGACGTCAAGGTCTTCAACGACCGCTGGGCCCAAAACTCCGACGCCATGGACATCGACTCCTGCCGCCGCGTGCACATCACCGGCTGCATCATCGACACCGGCGACGACGGCCTCTGCCTCAAATCCGGCATCAACGAGTCCGGCCGCCGCATCGGCGTGCCCACCGAGGACGTCCTGATCGAGAACTGCACCGTCTACGAAGGTCACGGCGGCTTTACCATCGGCAGCGAGATGTCCGGCGGCGTGCGCAACGTGCTGGTGCAAAACTGCACCTTCATCGGCACCGCCATCGGTCTCCGCTTCAAAACCGCCCGCGGCCGCGGCGGCGTGGTGGAGAACATCCACATGCGCGGCATCCGCATGACCGGCATCGAAAACGCCGCCATCGATTTTAACTTCTTCTACGCCTCCAACGGCGCACCCGCCGCCGCCGTGCCCGAACCCACCATCGAGACCCCGAGCTTCCGCCACATCCTCATCGAGGACGTCGTCTCGCGCGGCAGCCGCACGCCCCTCATCATGCGCGGCCTGCCCGAGATGCCCCTGCGGGCCATCACCCTGCGCGACGTCACGCTCGACTCCGCCCAAGGCGCCGATCTCGCCCACTGCGACCAAATCAACTTCGAACGCGTCCGCATCCGCGCCTCCAACGGCGAAACTCTGAAAACCGACGCCGTGACCGAATCCTCCCTCACGCTACTCCCCTAGCCGCTCCGGCCACACCGGTCCTACTGGAGATCGAGATCGGCCGCGCAAGGCATTTGCCCAACGCAGGCATCGCCCGCACACCAACCCCGGCTTGCCATTGTCGCTCCGGCCGCCGAGCCTGCCCGAAACGCACCCTTACGCCCGATGCCTACCCTCCCCGCACTCGACACCATCCGCATCCTCCTCGTGGACGATAGCACGTTGGTCCGCAAAGGCGTGAAAGCCGTCTTGGAGGGCAAACATGGCGAGGCGGAGTTGGTCGTGGTCGGCGAGGCTGGCGGCGT
>CAYNUW010000197.1:0-6969 GCA_964400455.1 uncultured Akkermansia sp.
GTTGCCGGCTCCGGTCGGCGAGCGGTTGCAGGCGGGCGAGACCGGCAGTCCGGGTTTTGGTGTCGCGGTGGACGAGACTTGGCGGTGGACGTGGAGTTGGCCGGCGGGGGCGGTGGCGACGCGGTTGCGCGTCGGCTTTGCCGCGAGCGCGTCCAGTCAGAGCCTCGCGGCGGTGGCGCTGGATCTGGCGCCGCCGGCCGTGGCGAAGGATGCCTATGTCGTCTGGAGCGAGGCGCGGTTCTCGGCGGCCGAGCGGGCGGACGCGTCGATATCCGGGCCGGAGGCGGACCCCGATGGTGACGGTTTGCCCAATCTGTTGGAATACGCGTTGGGCGGGGATCCGCGCTCGGCGCTTTCCGCGCCCCGGCCGGGTTTGGTCGTGGGCGAGCCCGGGGCGCCGCTGGCCCTGACCTTCGCGCGGACCGCCGACGCGGCGCTGGTCTATCGGGTGGAGGCTTCGGCGGATCTGGCGACTTGGCAGACGGTTTTTGTGTCCACGGGCGCCGACAATAGCGCGGGAGCCGCAGTGGCGACCGACGTGGTCGCGCCCGGTCCGGAGCAGCCCCGCCGCTTTCTGCGGCTAAACGTGGAGCGTCAGCCATGAGCCGCGTCGTTCGCCACCGCGCCTTTACCCTGATCGAGCTACTGACGGTGATCGCGATCATCGGCGTGGTCGCCTCCCTCCTGCTGCCGACCATGCAGCGCTGCCGGGCGGCGGTGCGCACGGCGCGCGAGGTCGCGGCGGCCCGGTTTTTGATGCAGGGCTATTTGCTGGTGCCGCAGGATCGGCGCGGGGCTTTGTTGCCGGGTTCGAAAAACGAGGAGGCCTTGGACGAGGAGGGTAAATCCCTTGGGTTTTATTCCAACCGTTGGCCGCATCGGCTGGCGCCCTACCTGGGTGGCCGGTTGCGCGAGACCCTGTTCGTGAACGACCAGGCGCGATATTACGACGAACTGCGGTCCACCCAGCCCGACATGGCGTCGTATCTTTTTAGCCTGACGCCGAGTTTCGGGCTCAATCTGGCGCACGTGGGCGGGATCACGCTGGGCGCGGGTTCGCTCGACCAGCGCTACGGTCCCATCGTGAGGTTGGAGCACTGCGCGGCCCCGGCCCGCCAGCTGGTGTTCGCCAGCACGGCGAATCGCACGATCCACGCCGACGCCGGCTATTTCGAGGCGCGTTCGCCCACCGCCGCCGCGTGGCCGGCGAGTCTGCCCGCCGCCGGCGCGGCCGACCAGGTGACGGGCTGGGTGAGTTTTCGCCACAACGGGCGCGCGGTCGCGGGCTGGCTCGACGGCCATGTATCCAAAGAAAGTTACGAGGATCTGCGCGACATGCGCCGGTGGGCCGAGCCGGCCCGGCGGGCCAACGATCCGGACTGGCGCTTCTGAGCGCCGACTTAGCCCACAAGAATCCATTTCCCTATGAAAGTAACATCCCTCCTGCCTGCCTTGCTCATCGTCGCGGCCACGCCCGCGCTACACGCCAGCTATGCGACCAGTTTTATCTCGCCCGCGTTGAGCGGCGTCACCGCGACCGACGGCTGGTATGATCTGAACAACGTCAACTTCCCCGGCTATGGCACGCACGGCACCGCGCTGAGCGCCTGGCCGCAAGCGATCGGTTCGAACCAGGCCGGTTCGGGCGATGCGGGCTTGAACAAGGTGGCGGGCACGTCGGGTTATCTGACCTCGGCGGCGTCCAACGTGCTCTACGTGCCGGGAACGCCGTTGGGGGTCTTCACGGTGTCCGACGCCACGCCGGTGGCGGGGCTGTCGACGGTGATCTTGCAAATCAGCTCGACGGGCGACCTGGGCGCGAGCGGGGCGAGTCTCGATTTCAACGGGGGCGACCAGAGTCTGGCCCCGACCAGCGCGGTGCTGCTGTCGTCGGGCAGCGTGACGACGGCGTTTGGCGCGGCTGAGCGTTATGTCTGGGCCTACCAATGGGACCTCACGACTGGCGGCACGGTGGACAACTTCGCCATCACCTTTGCCGCCCCCGCGCAGCATACGATGATCTTCGGGGCGCGCCTCGACCAAGCTTCGGTTTACGGCGGCTCGGTCATACCCGAGCCGTCCGCCTTCGCCGGTCTGGCCGGTTTGGGCGCGCTGGGTCTTGCCGTCGGCCGCCGCCGTCGGGCCTGAGTCACGCTGTCATCTTTACCACCATGAGCACCACGACCGCTTCGTTTTTTCCCGCCGCCCACAAGGACCGCATCGTCGGCCACATGAATGAGGACCACGCTGACGCGGTCCTGAACTACGCCCGTCATTTTGGCGGGCTGGCCGACGCGTCGGCCGCGCGTCTCGACGACCTCGACCAGGCCGGCATGGACATCACCGTGACGCTGCCGGGCGGGAACGTGGCGGCGCGGGTGGCGTATGCGCGCCCGCTCGAAACGCCGGCCGATGCGCACCACGTGCTGGTCGAGATGGCGCAGACGGCGGCCCAGGCGCTGGCGGGGCCGGCGCCGCGCAAGGAGGACGCCCTCGGCCGCGCCCGCGAGGCGGCGGCGCGACTGCGGGCAAACCTGAAGACGGTGATCCTCGGCACGGTGTCCGCGGGCGGCGAGCCGGATGCGTCGGTGGCGCCCGCGGTGCTCGGCGAGGACGGGGCCTTCTACGTTTACGTGAGCGGTCTGTCCCTGCATACGCGCAACCTGCAGCAGACGGGAAAGGCCAGCGTCTTTATCATCCAGGATGAGGCGGCGGCGAAGCAGTTGCTGGCCCGGCAGCGGCTGACCTTCCCCTGCGCGGCGGTGGGGGTGGAGCGGGGCTCGGCCGAGTTTCAGACCCGCATGGCGGCGCTGAAGGCGGTTTTCGGTCCGGTGATGGAGCATTTGGAGGGCATGGTGGATTTCCGGCTTTTTCGTCTGGTGCCGCGCACCGGTCGACTGGTCGCGGGTTTCGGCCAGGCCTACGACGTGGATCCGGAAGACTGGAACCGGCTCGGGCACGTCAACGACACCGGCCACACGCCGGCCCACTCCCAGCAGAAAGCCTGAGCGTCGCGAACACCATGAGAACACTACCATTGCTGTCGACCGTGGCGGTTTTGCTGGCGGGGCCGGCGAGTTTCGCCGCCGAGCGCATCGTGAGTCTCGGCGGCGCGGTCACCGAGCTGGTCTACGCCCTGGGGGCGGGTGACCAGGTGGTGGCGCGGGACGCCTCCAGCGTGCATCCGGTGGCCGCGTTGAGACTGCCCGACGTCGGGTATTTCCGCACCATCGGGGCGGAGGGCGTGCTGGCGCAGGAGCCCACGTTGATCCTGGCCGCGCAGGGGACGGGGCCGGCGGCGCAGGTGGAGATATTAAAAAACTCGGGGGTGCGTTTCGTGCACCTCGACGCGAGTTATTCGGCCGCGACGGTGCTGGCCAACATCGCTCGGCTCGGCGAGGCGCTGGAGCGTCGGGCGGAGGCGGAGGCGCTGGCGGCGCGACTGCGGGAGAGGCTGGATGCGGTCCGGGCCGCCGCCGCCGGCGCGGAGCCGGTGCGCGCGGTGTTTTTGATGAGCATGACCGAGACGGCGACGCAGGCGGCCTACGAGGGCACCGCCGCCGCCGCGTTGATCGAGCTGGCGGGCGGGGTGAATGCGCTGAGCGGACTGACCGGTTACAAGCCGGTGAACGCAGAGGCGCTGGTGGCGCTGGATCCCGACGTGGTGTTTTACGGGGTGAATCCGATGGCGCCGCACCGCGAGCCGCCGGCGTGGATCAAGGGCACCCGGGCGGGGCGGGAGGGGCGTATCCATGCCTTGGATCTGGGGTATCACCTGACCTTTGGTCCGCGGCTGGGCGAGGCGGTGGCGGAGGTGGCGGAGTTGTTGCGGCCGGCCGCGCCGGCGGTCGCGTCGCGTTGAGCCGGCCGGGCCGCGAACGCCGATGGCGAAGGACCGACGATTGCCGCTGCTGATCGGGCTGGCCGCGCTGCTGCCGCTGGCGGTGGGGGCGTCGCTGGCCCTGGGCGCGGCGCGGCTGTCGCCCGAGGCGCTGTGGCTGGGGCTGACCGGGCGGGGCGGGGAGCTGGAGGCGCTGGACCGCACGGTGTTGTTCTCGATCCGGCTGCCGCGGGTGCTGGGTGGACTGCTGGTGGGGGCGACGCTGGGGCTGTGCGGCGCGGCGATGCAGGGGTTGTTCCGGAATCCGCTGGCCGATCCCGGGCTGATCGGGGTGACGGGCGGGGCGGCGCTGGGGGCGGTGTTGGCGGTGAAATTCGCGGCGACGGCGCTGGCGGGCGTGGCGGCGGCGCTGGGGGAGCTGGCGTTGCCGGCCTGCGCGCTGGCGGGGGCCTTGCTGGCGACCGCATTTATGCACCGGGCGTCGGTGGTGGAGGGGCGGGTGGTGGTGGCGTTGATGTTGCTGGCGGGGGTGGGGATCAACGCGCTGGCGGGGGCGGGCACGGGTCTGGTGTTGTTCTTCGCCGACGACGACCAGTTGCGGCAGTTCACCTTTTGGACGCTGGGCAGTCTGGGGCAGGTGACGTGGGCCAAGCTGGCGGCGGCCTTGCCCTTCGTGTTGCCGGCCTGGTGGATCATACCGGGTCATGCCCGGGCCTTGGACGCGTTGTTGCTGGGCGAGGCGGAGGCGGGGCATCTCGGGGTGGAGCTGGCGCGGTTGAAGCGGAGGCTGGTGTTCGCGACGGCCGCCGGGGTGGGGGCGGCGGTGTCGGTGGCGGGTGGCATCGGTTTCATCGGGTTGGTGGTGCCGCATCTGGTGCGGCAGATTTTTGGTCCGGCGCATCGCTGGTTGATCCCGGGTTCGGCGTTGTTGGGGGCGACGCTGTTGGTGGGGGCGGATCTGCTGGCCCGGACCGTCGCGATGCCGGCGGAGCTGCCGGTCGGCGTGATCACGGCGGCGCTGGGGGCGCCGGTGTTTTTCAGTCTGTTGCGCGGTGGGCGGAGGAATGCGTTATGAACCGGGCGAGGGAGGACGGCGGGCCGAGGCTGGAGGCGGCGAGCATTACGGTGCGACGCGGCGGGCGGGCGTTGGTGGACGGAGTGTCGCTGGGGCTGGCGCCGGGCCGGGTGACGGCGATCGTCGGGCCGAACGGGGCGGGCAAGAGCACCTTGCTGAGGGTGTTGGCGGGGGAGTTGCGGCCGGACGCGGGGGCGGTGAGTTATGGCGGGCGGCCGCTGGCGGAGTGGGGGGCGGCGGAGCTGGCGCGGCGCCGGGCGGTGTTGCCGCAGGAGAGCGACCTGAGGTTTCCGTTTCGGGTGGAGGAAGTGGTGCGGCTGGGGCGCACGCCGCATCCGGGGGCGGGCGAGACGGGGTTTGACCGGGCCTTGGCGCGCGAGGCGCTGGCCAAGGTGGATTTGGTGGCGCTGGCGGAGCGGCACTACCCGACGCTTTCGGGTGGCGAGCGGCAGCGGGTGCATCTGGCGCGGGCCTGGGCGCAGCTGCAGGCGGCGCCGGGGGCGGGGGTGCCGGACGGGCGGGTGCTATTGCTGGACGAGCCGACTTCGAGCCTGGATCTGGCGCATCAACACGGGGTGCTCACGCTGGTGCGAAACATGGCTCATGGCGAGGGCGTGGCGGTGCTGGCGGTTTTGCACGATCTGAACCTGGTGCTGGCCTACGCGGATGACGTGGTGGTCTTGCGCGGGGGGCGGGTCGCGGGGGTCGGGGAGGTGGTGACCACGCTGACGGCGGGGCGGGTGTCCGAGGTTTTCGGGGTGACGGCGCGTTTGGTGCGTATGCCGGGGTCCGGGCCGGGTTGTTTTCTGTTTGGCCGGGCGGGCTAATGGTGAGGGCAGGAATTACTCCTGCGGGGCGACCTTTACGCGCTCACGGAGGCGATTGAGGGTGGCGGGGCCGATGCCGGAAACCCGGTCGAGTTCTTCCACGGTGGCGTAGGGGCGGCCCTCGATGATGCGGCGGGCGAGGGCGGGACCGATGCCGGGCAAGGTGCGCAGTTCGGTTTCGGAAGCGGAGTTGATATCGACTTGGGGGCCGGTGGGCGCGGCGGCGCCAGAGGAAGGGGTCGGAGCGTCGGAGGCCTCGGGTTCGCGGGCGGCGCGGGAGATGGCGGCGAGTTCGGTGGATTCGGCGCGTTCCGCGGCGCGGTTTTTGGCCAAGAGTTCGGGATCGCTGTCGGCCCAAACGCCCCGGCGGCCGAGAGCGGCGGCCAGTTCGAGGTCGGCGAGGTGGGCGCGTTGTTCGGCCTGGGAAACACCGTCCCAGCGGGCGCGGCCGACGCCGTGGGCGCGGGCGAGGCCGTGCTCGACCAGGAGTTCGCCGAGATCCTTCCCGTCGGCGGTGACGACGTAGGCGTAAACGCGCGGCTCAGAGGAGCGGCCCAAACCGGCGGCGCCGGTGGTGTGGGCGATGAAGGGTTTCGCCAGCCAGGTGGCGATTTTTTCGCGGGCGGCGCGGCCGTGTTTGAGGGTAGTTTGGGCGTCGGGCAGCCCAAAATAGCGGGTCTGTTCGCGGAGCCGCCGGGCCATGGTCGGGTCGGAAGCGTCGGTTTCGGGCGCGTCGACCAGATAGAGTCGCAAGTGGCGGGTTTGTGTCCCGTCGGTCACGAAAAAACTGTCGGCGTCACCGGGTTGATCGGCGGCGAGCCGCAGTCCGCTGAGGGTTTCCCACGGTTGGGCGGCGAGGTTGGAGAGAAAGACGAACAGCAGGGTGAAGGCAGCGGCGAGGGGGAAGTGGCGCATGAGGACAGGATGGCGCAGGCGAGGTGGACGACAATGCAGGGGTGGCAATTTTACGGTGAAATTCCGGTGCTTTTGTGCGGGGCCGTCGAGCGGCCAAGCGAGTTCGGCGACTGCTTAAAGCGAGCGTTCGTAGACGCGGCCGGCGGCGTCTTGGAAGATCAGGCGACCGGGTTGCACGGCGGAGAGGGTAAGGTTGAGGTCGGGTAAAACGACCTCCCCGATGCGCCAGACGCGTTCATTGATCAACACCCGGGCGTCGCGTCCGGTCCCGCGCACGCCGGTTATGCGGAGGGAGGCGAGGCGGTCGCGAA
>CAYNUW010000198.1:0-6965 GCA_964400455.1 uncultured Akkermansia sp.
TGTAGTCGCCGCGGGCGTGGCGGCGGCTGTTGGTGTCGAGGCCTTTTGGCAGGCCGAGGGGGGGGCGGGCGGGGACCTCGGGGGGGAAGTAGTCGTTGCTGGCGCCGTCGCCGCGGATGGCGGCGATGGGGAGGATGAGGTCGCCGAGTTCGGCGCGGGGTTTCACGCCGCCGCACTTGCCGAGGAAGAGGACGGCGCGGGGGGAGACGGCGGAGAGCAGGTCCATGATGGTGGCGGCGGTGGCGCTGCCCATGCCGAAGTTGATGATGGTGATGCGGCCGGCGGTGGCGCTGGGCATGGGTTTGTCTCGGCCCCGGATGGGGACCCGGTGCCACTGGGCGAAGAGCTTCACGTAGCGCTGGAAGTTGGTGAGCAGGATGTAGTCGCCGAACTCGGCCAGGGGGACGCCGGTGTAGCGGGGCAGCCAGTTTTCGACGATGTCGCGGCGGCTGCGCAGGGGTGCGTCGGGGGCGTGGGGGGCGGGGACCGGCGCGGCGGCGGGGCGTCGTCGGCGAGGGGCGGGGTCAGGGTGTTTCATCGGGCCAGGCGAGGTCGGCTAGGTTGACGATGTGACGGGCGAGTTCGGCGCCCGACTCGTCGTGGGAGGTGAAGGTGAGCAGGCGGGCCTCGGGGGGGCCGGAGAGGGCGATGCGGCAGTAGTTGTTGCGCTGGACGGCGAGGAGGCGGCCGGGGTCGGGGGCGAGTTCGCGGGTGTGGGCGCCGGCGGTGAGGGAGGAGCTGGTGAATTCGTAAAGCGGATACGGCAGGGGGCCGTCGCGGCGGAGGACCTCGGTGTAGTGGATGTCGCCGGAAAGGAAGACGACGCCGCCGATGCGGTTGGCGCGGATGAAGTCGAGGATTTCGGCGCGTTCGGCGGCGAAGCGGTGGTGGTCCTCGGAACCGGGGTAGAAGCGTTCGGAGAGGAACTGGGCGCCGGTGGCGATGAAGGTGAGGCGGCGGTGGCGGCGTTCGCCGCCCTCGTTGCGGGTGGCGAGCTGCTGTTTGAGCCAGTCCAGCTGGGCGGAGCCGTATTGAGTTTTGCGATACCCGGGGGCGTCGGCGAGGGTGGAGTCGTCGCGGCGGGTGCGGTTGTCGAGGAGGAGGAACACGGCGTCGCCGCGCTGGAGGCGGTGGTTGACGAGGGCGGGGTCCTCGGGAAGGCCGAAGGTCTGGTTGCCCCAATAGGCTTCGAAGGCGGCGCGGCTGGCGGATTTGAGGTGGTAGCCGCGGTTGGCGTTGTTGGGGCCGTAGTCGTGGTCGTCCCAGGTGGCGTAGTGGGGGAGGGCGGAGAGGAAGGGCTGGAGGGCGGGGGTGGCGCGGTCGGCGCGGTAGCGATACCAGATGCCGGAGACGCTGGAGAAGTCGGCCTCGCGGAGGTAGGTGTTGTCGCCGAGCCAGAGCATGAAGTCGGCGCCGCTGGCGGCCATGGAGGCCCAGATGTCGGGACGGTCGGAGCCGTAGGGGCGGCCGGGGCGGTCGTAGGGCGGGTCGTTGAAGTAGGCGCAGGAGCCGAAGAGGAAGGAGAAATCGGGGGGCGGGCCGCGAAACTCGTGCTGGGCGATGGTGCGGAAGCGGAGGGGGCGGTCGAGGGCGACGGCCCGGCCGTCGATTTCGAGCGAGTAGCGGTAGTCGGCGCCCATGGCGAGGGGGCCGAGGATGAATTTAAGGGTCTGGCCGCCGGCGGGGTGGGGCGGGGGGGCGGGCAGGGCGATGCGGACGGGGGTGGTGTCGGGAGCGGTGTTTTGATAAGTGAGGGCGACCTCGCGGGCGGACTCGACCTCGAGCCAGATGCAGACCTCGCGGTGGGTTTGGTAACCGAGCATGGGCCCGGAGACGAGGCGGCCGGCGGCGGAGGCGGCGGCCGCGCAGGCGCAGCCGAGGGCGAGGAGCAGGGTGGAGGTGAGGAAGCGTGTCATGAGCGGCAGGTAGGCAGGAAACGGGCCGTTGGGAAGGTGGGGACGGCGTCGTTGCGGCATTTTGACGATTCCCGGTTTAGTCGGAGGTGGGTTCGGGGACGTCGGGGGTGACGGGTTCGACGGTGACGCCGAGGTAGAGGGTATGGCGGCCGCCGCCGGTGAACACGCCGCGGGCGGGGGAGACGTCGGCGTAGTCGCGGCCGCGGGCGACGACGAGGTGTCCGTCGCCGGCGGGGGCGTGGTTGGTGGGGTCGTAGTCGAACCAGCCGTGGCCGGGGAGCCAGAGGGACACCCAGGCGTGCATGGCGTCGGCGCCGACGAGGCGGGGGGCGCCGGGCGGCGGGGTGGTGCGGAGGTAGCCGCTGACGTAGGCGGCGGCGAGACCGAGGCGGCGGGCGGCGGCGAGGTAGGCGTGGGCGAAGTCCTGGCAGACGCCGCGGCGGTGGGCGAGGACCTCGGCGAGGGGGGTGCCGACGTGGGTGGCCCGGGGATCGAAGGTGAAGTCGTCGCGGAAGAGGGCGGCGAGGGTGTTGAGGGCGGCGGCGAGATCTTGGTCGGGACCGAGGCCGGAGACGAGGTCGTCGATTTCGGGAGGGTGGGGGACGTGAGCGGTGGGGTGGCGGAATTGTTCGAGGGCGAAGTCTCCGGCGAGGATGGCGGCGTCGGTCGCGGCGGCGGCTTGGGCGACGGTAAGGCCAGGGGTGGGGGAGGGCGGGGGCGGGGGGTCGCGGCGGACGAGGCTGGTGGTGGAGACGGAGAGGGCGGAGTGGGTCTCGCGGACGGAGAAGAGGTGGAGGTGGTTGCCGAAGGCGTCGCGGCGGGAGGAGAGGTCGGTGGCGCGGGGGATGATATCGAGGTCGAAGTCGAGCACGGTCTGGCCGGGTTCGTCGCGGGGGCGGAGGCGGAGGGTTTGCCAGGCGGCGGCGGCGGGGGAGTCGTGGCGGCAGGTGGTGCCGTGCTGGATGCGGTAGAGCGGCATGGCGACGGGGGGGAGGGTCAGGCGACGGGTTCGGCGTCCGCGTGGGCGAAGTAGATGCGCCCGAGGCGAGAGTGCAGGTCGGTGAGGTGGTCGAGCAGGGAGCGGGCGAAGGTGGCGGCGGAGGCCGGGTCGAGGGCGGCGAGTTCGGGTTCGGAGAGGCGGCAGGCGCTGAGGAGGCGGAAGGCGGCGGTGCGGAGGTCCTCGACGGAGCGGGGGGCGAGTTCGTCGGGCAGGGCGGCGAGGTGGTGGACGAGTTGTTCAGCTTGGAGTCGGAGGCCGCGGGGGTTTTCTGAATCGGCGACCAGCCAGGCGGCGACGCCGGCGGGGTGGAGGGCGCCGGGCAAGGTGGCGCGGTAGGTGAAGAGGCTGTCGGCGAGGTGCAGGCAGGTCTGGAGTCGGAATTCGCCGGGGGAGGGGGACCCGGCTGGGCCGCCGAGGAGGCCCCGGAGCAGGAAGGTGAGTTGATGGGCGCGTTCGACGCGGCGGCCGATTTGGAGGAAGCGCCAGCCGGTGTCGTGGGCGACGGTGTCGGAGAGGACGCCGTCGAGGGTGGCGAGGTGGGTGCGGACGACGGAGGGCAGGGGGGAGGCGCCTTCGGCGCCGAGGGTGCGGAGGCGGCGGGCGACGTCCCAGGCCTCGGGGGGGAGGCGGATTTTGGCGGCTTCGAGGTTGCGGGAGAGGCGTAGCAGGTTGGAGACGAGGGAACCGGGGAGGCGGCGGTCGGCGGCGGCGGCGCGGGCGAGGGCGGCGAGGTCTTCGAGGGTGGAGGCGGTGGTCGGGGGGGCGTCCTGAATGGCGAGGACGAGACGGGCGGCGTCGAGGGCGACGGAGGGGTCGAGGGAGGTGATCTCGTCGCGGACGAGGGAGGCGAGTTTGTCGAGCAGGCGGGCGATCCAGTCGACGCGTTCCTGGTAGCGGCCGAGCCAATACAAGGTGTCGGCGAGGCGGCTGGGGGTGGCGGCGCCGTGGCGGTTGGCCGGGGTGGTGGGCGGCAGGGGGTAGGCGGGGCCGGCGGCCTGGGGTTCGGCGGCGAGGATCCAGGTGTCTTTGGAGACGGAGCCGGTCTGGAGGGAGACGATGGCGTCCTCGCCGGCGGGGTTGAAGCGGGTGAGGGCGCCGGGCATTACGCGATAGTCACCGTCGTGCCACGCGAGGTAGACGCGCATGACGAACGGGGAGGGGCGGAGGGCATCGGAGGGGTGGTGCCAGACGGGGGTGGTGCCGAGGAGGACGCGTTCCTGGCCGCACCAGTCGCCGGGGCGGTCGAGGATCTCGTCGGCGAGGGCGGCGCGTTCGGCGGTGGAGAGGAGGGCGCCATAGCGGGGGGCGCGGCCGCCGAAGGCGGGTTTGATGACGAGGGAGTCGAGGTGGGAGAGAAGGTAGTCGCGCGCGGGGGCCTGGCCGGCCCACCAGGTGGCGGCGCTGGGGAGGCGGAGGTCCTCGCCGAGGACGGAGCGGCAGAGGGGGGCGAGGAAGGCGAGGAGGGCGGTGCCTTCGAGGGCGCGGCCGCCGAGCTGATTGGAGAGGGCGACGCGTCCGGCCTGGGCGGCGTCGACGAGGCCGGGCACGCCGAGGAGGGAGCGGGAGTCGAGTTCGAGGGGGTCGCAGAAGTCGGAGTCGACGCGGCGGAGGATAACGTCGACGCGGCGGAGGCCGCCTACGGTGCGGAGGAAGACCTGGTGGTCGCGGGCGACGAGGTCGCCGCCCTCGACGAGGGGGCAGCCGAGGTGGCGGGCGAGGTAAGTGTGTTCGTAGTAGGCCTCGTTGGCGGGGCCGGGGGAGAGGAGGACGAGGCGGGGGGATTCCGAGCCGTTATGGAGGCGTTCGAGGGAGGAGCGGAGGTCGCGGGCGAAACCGTAGAGGCGGCGGACGGGTGCCTGGCCGAAGGCGGAGGGCAGGGCCTGGCGGACGACGAGGCGATTTTGCAGGGCGTAGCCGAGGCCGGCGGGGGTGTCGAGGCGGTCCTGGAGGACCCACCAGCGGCCGTCGGGGGAGCGGGCGACGTCGGCGGCGTAGAGGTGGAGGAAGGGAGGTTTGCCTTTGCCGAGTTCGGCGCAGGCCCGCAGGTAGTGCGGGTTGGCCATGGCGAGGGCGGCGGGGAGGGCGCCGGAGCGGAGATGGCGTTGTGGGCCGTAGAGGTCTTTGAGGAGGTGGTTAAAGAGTCGGGCGCGCTGGCGGAGGCCGTCGCTCAGGCGGTCCCAGTCGGCGTCGTCGAGGAGGAGGGGGACGGCGTCGAGGGGCCAGGCGGCGGCGGAAGAGCCCTCACCGGAGTAGATGTTGAGGGAGATATCCTGTTCGATAATGGCGCGGCGGGCGTGGTCGCCGGCGGCGCGGAGGGTGGCGAGGGGGTGGGGGCCGAGGGTGTGGAGGAAGCGGGCCCAGGCGGGGCGGACGGAGCCGTCGGGGGCCACGGCCTCGTCGTAGCGGCCGGGGAGGCCGGCGTAGCCGGGCAGGGTGAGGGTGGCGGGTGCGGCGGGCGACGACATGGAGGCGGGTGGAATTGAACGCTAGCAGGATTCGGGCTGGCGAGCCGCATTTGCCCGCAGGAAGGGTGTCTTCAGGGTGTTCGGGTGCGGGAGCGTTTGGGAAACCAGGGAATGAAAGCGGAGACGCGTTGTTGGTAGTCGCGGTAGGCGTCGCCCTTGGTGCGGAGGGCTTGTTGTTCGGTCAGGGGGATGCCGGTGACGCGGAGGAGGAGGTAGAGGATGGAGGCGGGGGCGACGAGGCCGAGCCAGCCCCAGGGGGCGGGGAGGGCGAAGAGGGCGAAGCTGAGCCAGGTGAGGGAGACGAAGAAGTAGTTGGGGTGGCGGCTGAGGGCCCAGAGGCCGGTGTCGCAGACGCGGCCGCGGTGGGCGGGATTTTTTTTGAAGGCGGCGAGCTGGGCGTCGGCGAGGGCTTCGCCGGATTGGGCGAGGGCGAAGAGGGAGAGGGCGATCCAGTCGAGGGTGGTGAAGCGGGGTTCGGGGCGGCCGAGGGCAAGGAGGAAGGGAGTGGCGAGGAGGACGACGGAGGCGGCTTGGAGTTGGTAGAACTTAAACATTTCGGCGGAGAAGTTCGCGGCCCAGCGGGTGCGCATCTCGCGGTAGCGGCCGTCCTCGACGGGGTGGTGGCTCATGACACGGCGGTGGAGGTAGACGCCGAGGCGGGCGCTCCAGAGGACGATCAGGGAGGCAAGGAGGGCGCGGCGGGGGCCCCAGCCGGCGGCGAGGGCGGCGTAGAGGAGGGCGACGAGGCCGAAGGCGTAGGACCAGAGGACGTCGACGACGCCGTAGTTGTCGAGGCGTCGGGCGAGGCGGAAGCAGGCGGCGAAGAGGGCGCAGCAAAGGGCGAGGGCGAGGGCGGCGAGAAGGAGCGGCGGCATGGCGGAGGCGGAAGGCATCAGGTCATGCCGGAAGCGGGCGGAGGCAAATGGAGGGGGCGCAAAAAAGCCGCGGGCGGCGGAGCGCTCGCGGCGGGGAGGGAGTGGGCCGGCGTGAGGCCGGTGAAGATCGATCAATAGTCGGTGGCGGTGATGGCGCCCCAGCCGATACGGACCTGGGTATCGGAGGGTTTGCCGGCGTCGCCGTAGACCTGGTTGGTATTGATCTCGAGGGTGGCGGCGGGGGCGGGTTGGTAGGCGCCGCGTTCGATGGTGACGAGACCACCGAGAATGTTGGTGGTGCTGCCCGAGCGGGTCTTTTGGGTGGCGCAACCGGAGGCCAGTGCGGCGATGGAGACGAGGGCGAGGGGCAGGAGAACCTTCTTATTCATAGGGGGAGGAAGTGTAGGTTTGGCGAGTGCTGGCGGGTTGGCAAGCCCCGCCTGCGGGCGGTGCGGGCTTTATTTGCGGGGGGTGACGTTTTTGGGGGCCGGGGGGGGGGGGGGGGGGGGGGGGAGGTCGTCCTTGGAGTATTTGTTGACGAGGAGTTGCTGGACGATGGTGAAGATGCCGTTGATGGTGGAGTAGAGGGCGAGGGCGGCGGCAAAGTTGTAACAGAAAAGGGTGAACATCCAGGGCATGATTTTCATGATCATGGCCTGGGGTCCCTCCATGGTGGGCTGGGGGGTGAGGCGCATCTGAATGATCATGG
>CAYNUW010000199.1:0-6965 GCA_964400455.1 uncultured Akkermansia sp.
CTGCTTCCATTTTACATATCCGCAATCGATGGTAGTTTGATCCGTGGTCGCCTATTATTGACGTAATTAGCTGTCAGCGTTGTGTGTTATAAACCGGCCGGCCGGAAGCCGGACTTTGCGCTTGTGCCGACGGCTCTGAATGAGGTTGCTCCTAGTCCACCTTTTTTTTATGGCTTCAATTATCTTTCGCACGTTCGGATTACTACTTATCACTTTCATTGTGATCTACATTGGTATGGAAAACACCCATCAGGTGGCATTCCATTTCGATCTCTTGCTCGACAAGCCGGCTCAGACGTCGGCGGCCATCATTTATTTTGCGGTTTTTGCGGTCGGCGTAATCGCTGGCACGCTTCTGAATGCTGGAGGTTCGGGTAAAGGGGCAGGCCAGTCGGAGGGTGGTAAGAGCAAGGGGAAAAAGTGAGGCCGAGATATTGCTTGTTTTGAACATCTGTGGCCTGAGGAATTTGCGACATGGGGAGAAACGGGGATAGGTGTTCGCTGGATCATGGTCGCTAGGCGCGCCGTAGCCTGATTCAGTTGCACTCCTGAGTCCGTCGGATCTGATCTCGCCCTTGTACCAATCCCCTTAGGAATTTAGACTTTCTATCAGCCTGATTTTTGACCACAGATATCACGGATAACACTGATGAAAAAAATTTTGTATTGATCCGTGCCCATCCGTGCAATCCGTGGTTAAAGTCTGAAAGCTTGGGGGTATTTGGTGTTAGAACATGACCTACTGAATAATATGGACCGAACTATGAAGTTAACTTTAGTGGTTTTGGCCGCCGGTATGGGCTCGCGTTACGGTGGATTAAAGCAGGTTGATCCGATGGGGCCGGCGGGGGAGACTGTGCTGGACTATTCGGTGTTTGATGCGGTGCGGGCGGGGTTTGCGCGGGTTTTGTTTGTTATTCGGCGTGAGTTCGAAGTCGAGTTTCGTGCCAGAATCGGTTCGCGCTTCGCTGGGCGCATTGAGGTCGACTACGCGTTTCAGGCCTTGGATGCGTTGCCGGAGGGTCGCCGACCGCCGCCGGGCCGGGTAAAACCGTGGGGCACTGGACATGCTGTTTGGTGTGCGCTGGGGGCGCTCAACGGGCCCTTCGCCGTCGTAAACGCCGATGATTTTTATGGGGCGGACTCCTTCGTGCGACTCGCCGAGTTTTTACGCGAGCCAGTTGTCTCCAAAGCCACTGAGTTTGCCATGGTGGGCTTTGCCTTGAACAAAACACTTTCTGAATTCGGCGCGGTGTCGCGTGGTTTGTGCGCGGTGGACGAGGAAGGTCGTCTGTTGTCGATTGTGGAGCGCTCCGGGATCACGGCGGCGGATGTCGGGGGTTCGGGTAGTATTTTGCCGGACACACGGGTTTCGATGAACTGCTGGGCCTTTACGTCCGCTTTTCTACCACTCCTGCATGATCGTTGGTTGGATTTTTTAGCGAAGCAGGGGGAGGCCGAGAAGGCGGAGTTTTATCTGCCGGCCGCCGTGAATGAGCTTTTGCTCGCAGGCGCGGCACGCGTGAGGGTTTTGCCGACGGAGTCCTCTTGGTTTGGGGTGACCTTTCGTGAAGATAAACCTGCGGTGCAGGCTGCTATTTCCGAGTTGGTGGCTTCCGGTGCGTATCCCTCGCCCTTGTGGAGTTAAGCCGGACAACCGGGAGGGGCTTGGGTATGGTTCCGTTAGTTTTTGAAGATAAAAGTTTTGAGTTAAGTCCGGTCCCCACTCTCCGAGATCAGGCCGGTATTCCTCAATGAACAGCTGACACCCACAATCTCCAGCATAGAGTCTCGGGTTCATGGAGATACGTCGGCGGCGTCTGGGCAGTTTAGAGACGTCCCATACCGAGACTTTTATCGTAGGCCGTGATGTGCTTAGAGACTAGGACTGTCTGAAGTTAATTATAGTGCGTCGATGAGAGAATTGGTTTCGGTGGCGTCGGTCTCTCTGGTCCCCCCCAATCGGTAGATGTCAGATATTATTACATTAGTATGCTTTACCCCAAAAGTCTGGTGCTTTTTACGTGTTTGGTTTGGGCGCATTTTTTATCCGTTTTTGCGAATAGTCTACGTGGTCAGGTGAGTCTGCCTTTTTATGATAGTTTTTCTTATCCGACCGGTGCGGTGCTCGCGGGGCAGGGGAGTTGGGCGGCGGCGTCGGGTTCCGGCACGATTGTGATAAGGGAGGCGGGGCTTACTCGCATCCCGCTGGATGCTGGGATGGGCAGGGCGGTGGGTTTGACGCCGAGTGGAAGCGCGGCGCGAACCTTTCTTGCGTATTCGGCTCGAACAACCGGCACCGTTTACGTAAGTTTTTTACTCAGAATCGACAGCTTGCCGAGCGCGCAGCGGTTGATTGGATTTTTGTCCAGTTCGACGTCATCCACCTCCACGCCGCCCTTGGGTTTGTTTGTCACCGCCGGTGGTGCGTTGGCGGTCGGAGTGAAAACCAGTGCTCCCGGTTTTGTAAGTTCCCCGTTGGCTGCGGGCGAGACACATCTGGTGGTGGTAG
Organism: uncultured Akkermansia sp.; assembly: GCA_964400455.1. Classification (GTDB taxonomy): domain Bacteria; phylum Verrucomicrobiota; class Verrucomicrobiia; order Opitutales; family Opitutaceae; genus IMCC26134_A. The sequence continues at coordinate 2,513 of CAYNUW010000199.1, forward strand.
GCTATACCTTTGGCTCCGGAGGTGATACGGCGCAAGTATGGCTGAATCCGTCGAGTTTGGGGGCTACCCCATCGGCTTCGGTTGGCTCCACCACGGGCGGAGCGACGGCGTCGCTGGGGTATTTTGTTTGGAATACGGCGAGCGCAAGTTCGGGAGGCGGCAGCTATACGGTGGACGAGTTTCGTATTGCGGATACCTTTGCCGATGTTGCTCCGGGAGAAGCCGCCGATGATGGAGGTGGTGGAGCGGGGGACGGGGGCGGAGCGACCGGCGTTAATCTGCGGGTGAGCGAGTTTTTGGTGGAAGGTGAAGGTTTGCGACTCCAAGGGGACGGGGGTAGAGCGGGAGCACGCTACCAAGTGGTGGCCGCCGACGATTTGGGTTGGCCTGCGGAACTATGGGAGCAGGTCGCTGAGGGAGAGTTTGACGCGGAGGGCGGCTTTGTTCGTAGCCTGCCGTTGCCGGCCGCTGGGGGGCGTAGGTTCTACCGAGTCGATCAGGTTTCGATTCCCTTTTTTTCGCTGCAGCCGCAGGGGCGCACCGCAGGAGCGGGACAATCTCTTAGTATTTTGGCTGAAGCGCAGGGAAGTCGTTACTTGTGGTATCAATGGTATAAGAACGGCGAGCCCGTGGAGGGTCAGAAAGGTCGTAGTTTGAACTTCACGGCGGTAGAGGCGTCGGATGCCGGTGATTATACCCTTGTGGTTAGGAATGCGGCGGGAACACGCACCAGTCAGGTGGCGCGACTGGTGGTCGGGCCGGCGCCGGAGTCTGCTCGATTTTATGTTTCTCCGAGCGGGGTGGATAGTAATCCTGGCTCGATTGATGCGCCCTTTTACAATTTGCAGACTGCGGTTTCACGTGCCTTGCCGGGAGACACTATTTATGTGCGTGGAGGCACTTATGCGTATGGCACGACGATTCGTCTGGAGCGATCGGGCGAACCTGGCCGCCCCATTCAAGTTTGGGCGTATCCGGGTGAGCGGCCGATTTTTGATTTCTCCACCCAACCTTATGGTCCGGCCAACCGGGGTATGTTGATCACTGCGGCGGCGCGTCATTGGCACATTAAGGGGTTGGAGATTACCCGTTCAGGAGATAATGGGCTGAAAATTGAAGGTAGTCACATCGTGGTGGAGCAGTGCGTTTTCCATCGTTGTGGCGATACTGGATTACAGATAGGCTTCGGGCATACCGATATCAATCCTGGCGGTCAGCTCGCAGCCTTTATCGAGGTGATCAACTGCGACTCCTATTTGAATTATGATCCGGATAGCAAAGGGGGTGATGCCGATGGTTTCGCGGCGAAAATGCATTGCGGGCAAGGTATTGTATTCAGGGGATGCAGAGCGTGGGAGAATTCTGATGACGGTTGGGATCTTTTTGAGACAGATTATGGGGTAACCTTGATCGACTGCTGGACCTGGCGAAGTGGCGTCGCGCAGGGTAACGGAAATGGATTCAAGTTAGGCGGTAACGGCACGGGTGGTGACTCATTGGGGACGCATGTTGCGCGGCGTTGTATCGCATTTGGGCACAAGGTGAATGGTTTTACGCAGAACAGTCACAAGGATGGCCTGGTGGTGGAGCATTGTTTGTCGTTCGGAAACGGGACAAGTGGCTATAACTATTTTATGGAAGGGACTTTGAATAGTGGTAAGTCCAACGTGTTTAGAAATAACGTCAGTATTCCGAGAAGCGGCGTGAATGGTGGCGGTTTTATTAACGATAATCTCGCCGTGCAGGAGAACAACACCTGGAATCTGGCGGTGACGGCAAATGCTGCCGATTACGTAAGCTTGTTGGAGGCGGTGGCGGGTGCGGAGCGGCAGCCTGACGGGAGTTTACCTCAGGGCTTTGGGCGATTGGTTTATGGCAGCGACTTGATTGATCGAGGTGTGGTCGTGGGCGATCCCTTTGGCGGGTCCGCGCCGGATCTGGGGCCGTATGAAAGTGCGTTTTGAGTGAGCGGTCGGGCACGATGGTTTCTGAGGGTAGCTTAGTCTTTGATGCCAAGTGTCCTTCAGAATCAGACTCAACTTAAGCAAGAAGACGCCGAGACGCTAAGTTGGACATTAAGATTTTAGTTAGAAACATGTTGTGTAGGGCTTTGCGACTTTGCGGCTTCGCGCTTAAACTAAAATTCCTCGGGTGTGCGGTGCGACACCAGGCTTTGGGATAGGTTGGTTGTCTTGAGTGGGCCGGGTTTCTCGATGGTCAGAAACGTAGCGGGGCGGCTTGTTTTTGGCCGGGTGGGCAAAAAATCGTGGCGATGCCCCAATGAAGCGTGCAGATACATGGTGTGAATGATGAGGTCTTTCCCGATTATCTGGAGTTACGCGCGCGCTTGCGCCGGCTTGCCACGTTGAGTGGGGTGAGTGGTTTGTTGGGATGGGATGAGCAGGTGAATCTACCGCCGGGAGCCGCGCTTAAGCGTGGCGAGCAAATGGGTCTTCTGGCGGAACTTTTTCATGCGGAGCAGACCGATCCGGCCTTGGGGCGGGCGTTGGCGGCGTGTGAGCGGCAGATTGAACTCGGGGGGCTGGCGGGGGATGTCGTGCGGGTGGTGGAAACGGCGCGCAGCGACTTCGAGCGAGCAGTGCGCATCCCGGCGGGGATGGCGGCGGAGAAAGCCCGGCTGTGCAGTGAAGGTTACCACGTTTGGTTGGAGGCTCGGGCGCAGAAGAATTTCGCCCGATTTGCTCCGGTGCTGGAACGTCATCTGGAACTGGCGCGGCGGGAGGCGGGTTTGTTGGGCTTCGGAGAGAAGCCCTATGACTTGGCTTTGGATAGGCATGATCCCGGGGTAACGGAGGCGAGGGTGGCGGAGCTGTTTGGCAGGTTGCGCGAGGGCCTGGTGCCGTGGGTGCGGAGTTTGGCCAAACGCAAGGTCCATGGGGTGAGTTTGCCGAAAGAGTGTGACCTCGATGGGCAAAGACGGTTGGTAGCCAAGGTGTTAAAACGGTTGGGTTTCGATTTTGACCGGGGGCGTTTGGATGTTTCGGTTCATCCGTTTTGTGAAGGATCGGGCAGTGATGTGCGTTTGACCACACGTTACTCTGCGGAGCGGCCGTTAGACGCGTTGTTGGGAGCGGTGCACGAGGCCGGGCATGGGATGTATGAGCAAGGATTGCCGGAGACGGAGGCGGGCACGGCTTTGGGCATGGCGGCGGGTATGGCGGTGCACGAGTCGCAGAGCCGACTCTGGGAGAATCAGGTGGCGCGTTCCCGGGCTTTCTGGCGTTGGTGCGGGCCGGAGTTTCGAAAGGAGTTTCCGTCCTGCGCGGGGGAGCGTTTGGAGGACGAAGCGCTGTTCGCGGCGGTCAATGCCATCGAACCCGGAGGTTTGATCCGGGTGGAGGCAGATGAAGTGCACTACAATCTGCATGTGCTGCTGCGCTTCGAGATCGAGCGGCGTTTGTTCAATGGTTCATTATCGATTGTGGACCTGCCGCAGGCGTGGGACGATTTGGCGGAGGATCTTTTGGGGCGGCGGCCCTCCGATTGTGCGGAGGGGGTTTTGCAGGATGTGCATTGGAGCGGAGGCGCCTTTGGTTACTTTCCCAGCTACACGCTGGGAAACATGTTGGCGGCGCAGCTTTGGGTTGCGGTGAAGGAAAAGTTTCCGTCGTTGGAAAACGATTTTTCGCGCGGTGAATTTGGTCGGCTGCGCGACTGGCTGCGGGTCGAGGTGCATTCGCGTGGTCGGCGGGAGAATCTATTCGATTTAACCCGCCGAGTCTGCGGAGCCGAGCTCGACGCGGTCCCTTTGCTCGCCTACCTGCGTGAGCGTCACGGCACATGAGCAAGTCACCACTCGAATTGATCGATACGCACACCCACCTGGAGCGACTGTTTGTCCGGGGGGAATTGGAGGCGGCCCTTGCGCGGGCCAAGGAGGCCGGGGTGACCAGAATGGTGACGATCGGCACGGGGAGTGATGATTGGGGGCTTTATCGAAGTCTGGCGGAGCGTTATCCGGGGACGGTTCACTACACGGTAGGCCTGCACCCATGCTCGGTGGGCGAGCGATGGACCGAGGAGACGGCGCAGATCGAGGCGTTTTTCACCGAAAGTCGAGGGGTGGTGCCGGTGGCGCTTGGTGAGTGTGGTCTGGATCGGTTTCATCTTCCCAAGGACGATCCAGAGACCGCGGAGCGTATTCTATCTTGGCAAAAAGCGGCTTTTGCGGCGCAGCTGGAGTTGGCTCGCCGTCTGGGCTGTCCGGTCATGGTGCACTCGCGCGGAGCATTTGCTGAAAGCGTGGCGATGATCGATGCAAGTGGCGTGGCTTGGGAGCGGGTGGTTTTTCATTGTTTCACCGAAGGGCCGGAGGAGGTCGCCCAGCTGGTCGAGCGGGGCGGGCGAGCTTCGTTCACCGGAGTGATAACGTATAAAAATGCCGATACCGTGCGGGCTGCGCTACGACGGCAGGGAGCGGACAAACTTATGC
>CAYNUW010000200.1:0-6951 GCA_964400455.1 uncultured Akkermansia sp.
GACGGCAAAGTCCCCTCCGACCTCGTCGGCATCTCCTGCCTCGAAACCGTCGAAGACCTCAAAACCCGCAAACCCAGCCCGGCCAACCTCGCCGTCCTCAAAAAACTCGCCACCCCCGACCCCACCACCGGCCACATCGCCCTCCTCCACAAAACCAAATACGTCCACAGCTACCCCCACTGCTGGCGCTCCAAAACCCCCATCATCTTCCGCGCCGTCGACCAGTGGTTCGTCTCCCTCGACCAGGCCGGCCACCGCGCCCGCGCCCTCGACGCCATCCGCGGCGTCCACTGGATCCCCGCCTGGGGCCAGGCCCGCATCACCGGCGCCGTCGAAGCCCGCCCCGACTGGTGCATCAGCCGCCAACGCTCCTGGGGCGTCCCCATCATCGCCTTCTACGACGCCCGTAAAAACGCCTACCTCGACGCCGACGTCGTCCGCGCCGTCGCCGCCAAAATCGCCGCCCACCCCTCCGGCTCCAACCTCTGGTATGAAGCCTCCGCCGCCGATCTCCTCGCCGGCGTCCCCCTCCCCGCCGGCTGGCCCGCCGCCGCCGACCTCGTCGCCGGCCGCGACACCCTCGACGTCTGGATCGACTCCGGCTCCTCCCACGCCGCCGTCCTCAAAAACCACCAGGGCTCCACCCAGTGGCCCGCCGACCTCTACCTCGAAGGCTCCGACCAGCACCGCGGCTGGTTCCAGTCCTCCCTCTGGACCGGCGTCATCGCCCACCACGGCGCCCCCTACAAAGCCGTGCTCACCCACGGCTTCATCGTCGGCGAAGACGGCAAAAAAATCTCCAAGTCCGGCCAATACGAGAAACCCCCCACCTCCGACAACTTCGTCAACGACTACGGCGCCGACGTCATCCGCCTCTGGCTCGCCTCCCAGGACTTCACCCAAGACATCACCCTCTCCAAAAAAATCCTCGATAACTCCGCCGAGCAATACCGCTCCTTCCGCAACGCCTTCCGCTACCAGCTCTCCCTCCTCCACGACTACGACCCGGCCCGCCACGCCCTCCCCCACGCCAGCCTCGACGTCCTCGACCGCTGGGCCCTCCACCAGCTCGCCAAACTCCTCGCCGACGCCACCGCCGCCTACGACGCCTACGAATTCCACCGCGTCGTCTCCCTCTGCTCCCACTTCGTCGCCACCACCCTCTCCGCCGTCTATAACGACGTCTGCAAGGACCGCCTCTACACCTTCGCCGTAAACCACCCCCAGCGCCGCAGCACCCAGACCGCCGTCCACGCCATCCTCGGCACCCTCGTCCGCCTCCTCGCCCCCATCCTCACCTTCACCGCCGACGAGGCCTGGTGCCACGCCCACTTCCGCAGCGATTTCGCGCCGGAAGTGAGCTCCAATCTCAAATCTGAAACTTCAAATGGCCAAGCCGGCGAGCCGGCTTCGTCCGTCCACCTCGCCGACTGGCCCGTCGCCGATCCCGCCTGGACCGACGACACCCTCGCCGCCGACTTCGCCGAACTCCTCAAGGTCCGCGCCAAAGTCAACGAAACCCTCGAGCCCCTCCGCCAAGCCGGCAAACTCGGCAAATCCCTCGACGCCGCCGTCACCTTCTCCGTCTCCCCCGCCGACCCGCTCGACGCCATCCTGCGCCGCCACGAAACCTTCCTCCCCGAACTCTTCATCGTCTCCCACGTCGCCCTCGCCCCCGCCCCCGCCGAACACCCGCTGACCGTCGCCGCCCGCCCCTGCGCCGAACTCGGCTACGTCCGCTGCCCGCGCTGCTGGCGGTGGGTGCCCAAACTGGAACTAGCCGGCGAACACGAGGTCTGCCCCCGCTGCGCTGAAGCACTTACCCCCTGAGCCACTTCCCCGCCCCGTCCCACGCTTTCAACACACCCCAAAAACATGGCCCCAAAAAACACCCGCAAGCCCGCCCCGGCTCCCGCCAAAAAGAAAAAAACCAAGCCCGCTCTTCCCGCTAAGAAACCCGCCGCCCGCCCACCAAAGCGAGTGACCAAACCCATGTCCAAAGCCTCCTCCTCCAAGTCCGACGTCCGCAAGCCGGCCGCTAAACCCGCCGCCAAACCCGCCGCCAAGGCGCCGGCCAAGCCCGCTTCCAAACCACCCTTCAAAGCCCCCGCCGCCAAGTCCGCCCCGGCCAAACCCGCCGCCAAAACCAGCGCCAAAACCCCGGCCAAAGCCACCGCCAAACCCGCCTCGAAACCGCCTTTCAAGGAACCCGCGAAAGCTACCGCCCCCGCGAAACCCGCTTCCAAACCACCCTTCAAAGCCCCCGCCGCCAAGGCCGCTGCCGCCAATCCCGCCGCCAAAGCAGCTCCCGCCCCCGCCAAATCCAGCGCCAAAACTCCCGCCCCCGCTCGCGCCGCGACCGCCGTCGAACGCGTTCCAGCCCCCACCGGCAAAGCCGCGGTTCGGGCCAAAATCATCGCCCAACGCGCCAAACCCGCCAAACCCGCCGCCTTCTCCCTCGACGAGGTCCTCGCCATCGCCCGCACCTCCGCCAAGACCGCCGACAACCCCGAAGTCCCCGCCGGCCCCGTCATCGCCACCAAATCCGGCAAAGTCGCCCCCCTCCCGCCCGAAGCCCTCAAACCCGCCGCCCCGACCAAGGTAAAGGCCGCGTCCCTCGCTGACATCCTCGGCTTCAACCCCAAGGCCCGCGCCTCCCACGCCGAAAACGAAGAGGCCTCCATCCCGGAGAAATTTAAACGCTACTACAAACTTCTCGTCGAACTGCGCAACCACGTCACCGGTCAGGTCGATCAACATTCCGAAGAAACCCTCAAACGCTCCGCCAAAGAGGACTCCGGCGACCTCTCCAGCTACGGCACCGACGGCGGCACCGACTCCTTCGACCGCGACTTCGCCCTCTCCCTCGTCGCCAACGAACAAGAGGCCCTCGCCGAAATCGAGGCCGCCATCCAACGCATTAAAAACGGCGCCTACGGCGTCTGCGAACACACCGGCCAAGCCATCCCCAAAGACCGCCTCCTCGCCGTCCCCTTCACCCGCTACACCGCCGCCGCCATGAAGGAAATCGAGAAGACCCGCTACCGCGTCCGCGGCCAGGCCGGCATCCTCGGCGAAGGCGAGGACGGCGGTCCCAAGATCGAATCCGACGGCGGCGACGAATAATCACCCGCCACCGTGCCCGCCCCGCGCCCATCCGCGCCCGCACCCGGCCCCGCCGACGGCTCCCCGCCGAACCGGCGGGACCGCGTCCTGGCCTACCGTCTACTCCTCACCCTCGCCGCCGTCACCCTCGTCCTCGACCAACTCACCAAAGCCTGGATCGTGGCCAAGATCCCCTTCGTCGCCTACCCCTCCGAATGGCCGCACCCGGGCTCCATCCCGGTCATCGAAGGCTTCTTCCACCTCGTCCACGTCGGCAACACCGGCGCGGCCTGGAGCCTCTTCGCCGGCCAAAGTTATCTCCTGGCCGCCCTCGCCGTCGCCACCCTCGCCGCCATCTTCGTCTGGCGCCGCGCCCTCGAACTCCACCACCCCCGGGTTCAACTCGCCTTCGGCCTGCTCACCGGCGGCGTTGTCGGCAACCTCCTCGACCGGGTGCGCCACGGTCACGTCGTCGATTTTCTAGACTTCCACTTCGGTTCCTACGTCTACCCCACCTTCAACATCGCCGACTCGGGCATCTGCATCGGCGTCGTCCTCTACCTCTGGCACTCCTTCCAGGAACCCTCCCCCGGACCATGACCCGCTTCCGGCCCTGCATCGACCTCCACGACGGCCAGGTCAAACAAATCGTCGGCGGCTCCCTCCGCGACGACGGCCGCGGCCTGCGCGAAAACTTCGTCAGCACCGAACCCCCCGCCACCTTCGCCCGCCGCTACCGCGACGACCACCTCCCCGGCGGTCACGTCATCAAGCTCGGCCCCGGCAACGACGACGCCGCCCTCGCCGCCCTCGCCGCCTGGCCCGGCGGCCTCCAAATCGGCGGCGGCCTCCACGCCGACAACGCCGCCCAGTGGCTCGACGCCGGCGCCAGCCACGTCATCGTCACCTCCTGGCTCTTCGACCCCTCCGGCCGCTTCCTCCCCGATCGCCTCGCCACCCTCGTCGACCGCGTCGGCGCCCACCGCCTCGTCATCGACCTCAGCTGCCGCCGCGTCGCCGAGGGCTGGGTCGTCGCCATGAACCGCTGGCAAACCCTCACCAACCTGGCCGTCACCCCCGCCACCCTCGACCGCCTCGCCGACTCCTGCGCCGAATTCCTCATCCATGCCGCCGACGTCGAAGGCCTCTGCGGCGGCATCGACCCCGACCTCGTCCGCCTGCTCGGCCGCTGGGCCGGCCGCCCCCTCACCTACGCCGGTGGCGTCGCCACCCTGGACGACGTCCGCCTCGTCGAGGACCTCTCCGGCGGCTCCGTCGACGTCACCGTCGGCAGCGCCCTCGACCTCTTCGGCGGCTCCGGCGTGCGCTACGCCGACCTCCTCGCTTGGAACCGCCGCGCGGAAAAATAACAAACCACGCACAAACCGATTGACACCGCCCAAACCGACCGGCACCCCAGTCAACTCTTAAACACTTCCCACGTATGCAACCCACCTTCCGCCCGCACTGCAAGAAACGCGCCCGCAAGATCGGCTTCCGCGCCCGCATGGCCACCGCCAGCGGCCGCAAAGTAATCGCCGCCCGTCGCGCCAAAGGGCGTAAACGCCTCACCGTCGTCTAAGCGACGGCCCCTTCGCGCTGCGGCTCCACGCCGCCCCGCCTTCCATGCGCTTCCGGCCCGACCAACATCTTCGTCGCGCCTCCGATTTCGTTTATGTTCGCTCCCATGGGCGCCGCTTCGACTGCGGCGCCTTTGTGCTTTTCTACGCACCCCGCCGCCCGGCCTCGTCCGAAACCCCGCCTCCGCCGGCGGAGACTGCACCGGCCGCCCCGGCCCGCGCCGGTTTCGTCGCCTCCCGCTCCGCCGTCGGCAACGCCATCGCCCGCGCCCGCGCCAAAAGGCGTCTGCGCGAAGGCTTTCGCCTTCACCAAACCGCCTTCACCCCCGGTTACGATTTTGTCTTCGTCGCACGCCGCTCGCTCAATGGGCTTGAACCGACCGCCCTCGACCGGCGATTTTCCGACCTTTGCCGCAAACTCTTCCCACCGCGTGACGCCTAGCCCGACCACTCTCGCCGCTCCCACCGCCCCCAATCAGGCCGGCCCGGTCGCTCGCGCGCTCGTCACCCTGGTGCGCGGTTACCAAATCGCCATCTCCCCCGCCCTCCACGCCCTCGCCGGCCCAGGCTGCGGCTGCCGCTACTCCCCCACCTGCTCCCACTACACCATCCAGGCCCTCGCCGACCACGGAGCCCTGCGCGGTTCCACCCTCGCCGCCCGCCGACTCCTCCGCTGCCACCCTTGGGGCGGCTCCGGACTCGACCCCGTGCCCCCTCGCACCACTTTCACCACTCTCTAAATGGACAAAAAGAATCTCGCCCTCGGCATCACCTTCATGGTGGCCGCCTTCGCCACGCTGTTCCTCAGCGCCAAACTCCAGCCGCCCCCGCCACCGGCGCCCCTCGCCTCCGAAACTTCGCCCGCCGCCCCGGCCACTCCCCGGCTGGACGCACCCGCCCCCCTTCCCAATCCCGTTCTCGCCGCCCTCACCGAGTCCCGCGCCGACGCGCGGGAGACGATCCTCCAAAACGAGTTCGTCGCCCTCCGGCTCACCGACTTCGGCGGCGCCGTCCGCGACGTCGCCTTCAAAAAGTATCCCGCCTCCCGCAACTCCGACTCCCCCTTCATTTTTAACGAGCGTCACGCCGCCCCCCTTCTCGCCCTCGCCGAACTCCCCGGCCTCGGCCAAGAAACCCGCTACGACCTCGTCGAGCAATCCGCCGACTCGGTCACCTACCGCACCGTCTTCGAAAACCGTCTCGAAATCACCCGCCGCTACACCCTCGCCGGTCCCGACGGCGACCCCTACCGCATCCGCCACGAAACCACCCTCCGCAACCTCGGCGACACCACCGTTCCCCTCCCCCGCCTCGCCCTCGAACTCGGCACCACCGCCCTCGTTTCGGCCAACGACACCGGCCTCTACCTGAATGTCGCCGTCTATAACGGCGAGGACGCCGAAGTCGTCGACCGCTCCAACCTCGAACCCGGCTTCCTCGCCAACTTCGGCATCGGCGACCGCCAGCCCAAATCCATGATTGAACAACCCGGCCCCGTCATCTGGGCCGCGGTCAAAAACCAGTTCTTCGCCGGCATCTACACCCCCGACCAACCCGGCCAGATCGTCGCCATCCGCCGCGTCGAACTCCCGCCCCTCTCCGGCTCCACCCGCACCGACATCGGCATCACCGCCTCCGCCCGGTTTGACCTGCCCGCCCTCTCCCCCGGTGCCTCCCACACCCACGCCGGTCAGCTTTACGTCGGCCCGAAGGAATACACCCGCCTCGCGAAATTCGAAAACTCCGAGGACAAGGTCATGCAGTTCGACCGCTATTTCTTCAATCGCATCTTCCTCTCCGGCTACGTCGCCCCCGCCCTCAACTACCTCATGGTCGAGATCCACTCCTGGCCTCTCATCGGTAACTGGGGCGTGGCGATCGTGCTGATGACGATTCTGCTCAAACTGGTCAGCCTCCCCTTCACCCTCGCCGCCTCCAAATCCGCCAAACGCATGGCCAAGCTCTCCGAGCCCATGAAGGCCATCCGCGAAAAATACAAGGACAACCCCAAGAAGCTCAACGAGGCCACCATCGCCCTCTTTAAGGAGCACCGCGTCAACCCAGCCGGCGGCTGCCTCCCCATCCTCATCACCATCCCTCTCTTCGTCGGCTTCTTCGCCATGCTCATGGGCACCGCCGAACTCCGCTTCCAACCCTTCCTCTGGGCCTTCGACCTCTCCGCCCCCGACACCGTCTGGCGCGTCCCCGGCCTCGGCCGCCCCCGCAACATCATGCCCCTCCGCATGGGCGCCCCCAGGATCATCCA
>CAYNUW010000201.1:0-6951 GCA_964400455.1 uncultured Akkermansia sp.
GTGATGGAGGCGCGGAGGCGGTCGCACTCGGCCCAGTTTTTGGCGGCTTTGGCGGCCCAGCGTTGCTCGGCGAGGGCGGCGACCTCGGCGGGTGTCTCGGCGACGGGTTTTACGGGCTCGGCGAGGTCGAGGCCGAGGGCAAAGAGGAAGCGGTCGAAGGCGGCAGGCGATACGCCGGCGGGGCCGGCGTGGATCGCGGTGAAGACGATGCCGAGGGCTTGGGGGGTGTTGAGGTCGTCGCCGAGGGCGGCGAGGGCGGGGGCGAAGGGATCGGTGGTGCCGTCGGCCTTGAGGGCGGCGCGGTAGGCGCGGAGTTGGGCCAGGGCCTTCTCGGCGGCGTGGAGGGAGTCGAGGGTGAAGTTGAGTTGTTTGCGGGGGTGGCCGGCGAGGAGGGCGTAGCGGAGGGCGGCGGGGGAGTGGCCCATTTCGCGGAGCTGGTCGAGGGTGTAGAGGTTGCCCAGCGATTTGCTCATCTTTTTGCCGTCCACGAGGAGGTGTTCGCTGTGATACCAGTGGTGGGCGAAGGTGGCGGCGTTGCAGCACTGGCTCTGGGCGATCTCGTTTTCGTGGTGGGGGAAGAGCAGGTCCACGCCGCCGGTGTGGAGGTCGATGGTGTCGCCGAGGTGTTTTTTGCTCATGGCGCTGCACTCGATGTGCCAGCCGGGGCGGCCGGGGGCGGCGCCGCGGGGGCCGGGCCAGCGGACGTCGCCGTCCTCGGGTTTGTGGGCTTTCCAGAGGGCGAAGTCGGAGCCGTCCTCTTTCTCGTCGGCGTCCTGGCCCTGGGGTTTGCCGGCGAGGGCGGTGCCGACCTTGAGTTCGCGCTCTTTGACGCGGGAGAGCGCACCGTAGCCGTCGAAGGAGGAGACCTTGAAGTAAACGGAGCCGTCGGCGGCGCGGTAGGCGTTGCCCTTTTCCATGAGCACCTCGATCATGGAGACCTGTTCGGGGATGTGGCCGGTGGCGGTGGGTTCGACGTGGGGTGGGAGGCAGTTGAGGGCGGCGCAGTCGGCGTGGAATTTCTCGGTCCACTGTTTGGTGACGTCGGCGAGGGGGCGGCCCTCTTCGCGGGCGCGGCGGATGGTCTTGTCGTCGACGTCGGTGAGGTTGCGCACGTGTTTGACCTTGTCCCGGCCGAACTCGAGTTCGAGCAGGCGGCGGAGCAGGTCGTTGACCACGAAGGTGCGGAAGTTGCCGATGTGGGCGGGGGCGTAGACGGTGGGTCCGCAGTTATAGAAACGATACACGCCGTCTGGGTGGGACGGTTGGAGCGCTTTGGTGGTGCGGGCGAGGGAATCGAAGAGGTGAATCGGCATGACGGAAACGGGCGGAAGGCGGGACGAGGCGGGGCGGGACGCCGGTTGGCGCAGCGAACGCTGGGACCGGTTTGGGTCCGCTAACCAATAGGAGCGCCGGTGGGTGGGCGGACGGAACGCTTACCCAACGGTGCAGCGCGGGTTAGTTCGCCAGGTGGCGACCTCCCGAGCGCAAGCGGTGCAGGTGGGTTGGGCGTTGCGTAACATGCTAAACCCGATGGCAAACGTCCAGCGCTGTGGTTTCAAGGCTGATTCTCTCTGCCTCGCTGGTTCACCGGGGTAACTGAGCAAATGGCGTCGGGGGGCCACTGTCCATCGGGGTGCCGTGAGGCAGGCACAATGTTCGTAATACGAACATGTGGGTTGGAAACGGCCTTGGGTGGGGTGGATTAACCGGGGGGCCAGGAGAGCTGGCGGCGGGCGAGGAGGTGGACGTGGAGGTGGGGCACGGTTTCGCAGGCGTCCGGGCCGTGGTTGATGACCAGGCGAAAACCTCGATCGAGGCTGAGTTTGCGCGCGACTTGGCCGGCGGTGAGCAGGAGGTGACCGAGGATCGCGGTTTGATCGGGAGTGGCCTCGCCGACCCGAGGAATGACGGTCTTGGGAATCAGCAGGAGGTGGACGGGGGCTTGCGGCTGAATGTCATGGATCACGATGCAGTGGTCGTCCTCGTGTTCGATTCGGGCCGGAATTTCGCGGGCGATGATGCGTTCGAAGAGGGTGGGCATGGATTTTGAATGGAGGAGCTGGCCGAGATTACGCGTGAGTTGCGCAGCTGAGTTTGTCCGGTGGCGTTGGGTGCGGGGCGCGCAGCCTATCGGGATGAGGGCGGTGGCGGCCAAGCACAACGACTGGACCGCAGTGACGTTCTGGGGCGATGCGGGCGGTTCGTTATCCGACGAGGCGTGGGATGGCGACGGTCTTCACGGGGGGAGCGGAGACCGAGGAGCGCGCGACTGACTGGGTGGGGAAGACGATGTTGCCGAGATTGGACTGGGAAGGATCGACCCCCAGGAGCAGCTCGACGGCCTTGCCGCCCATGGCGCGAAGCGGCTGACGGACCGTGGTGAGTTGGGGGACGCTGGTGCGGGCGGCGAGGGTGTCGTCGAAACCGACGACGCTGATGTCCTGCGGCACACGGAGACCCGCACCGGCGAGCAGTTCGATGCAACCCAGTGCGGCGCTATCGTTGGCGCAGAACAGAGCGGTCGGCAGGGGCTGACCGCGACGTTTTTTCATCCATGCCTTTAGCGCATCGGCGGCCTCGGCCGCGCTGAAGCCTGCTTCGAGGATTTCGGGCACCACACCTTCGGTGGCGTAGGCGGCGAGGGCGCGTTGATAGCCGTTTTGGCGGCGGCGTGCGCCCAACATGCTCAAGGGACCGGAAACGTGCAGGATATGGCGGTGACCCTGGGCGAGGAGTAGATTTACGATATCAAGCGCGCCTTGTTCCTCGTCGGACTCGATGTTGGTGACCCCGGGGATGGGATGATTGGCGTGGAGGGAAACGAACGGGGTGTGACTGGGGATGAGGTCGGGTTTGGTTTTGTTGATGACGGGTGCGAGCAGGATAAGCCCGTCGATGCGTCCGTCGCAAAAGTCCGCGATGCGTCCGGCGTCGACCTTCCAGTCATGCAGGGTGAAGACGGTTACATTTTGATTAAAGCGACCGGCGGCCTCGAGCACGCCGTTCATGACCTCAAGGAAGTAGGCGTTGATCTCGCCCGAGTCGATGATGCCGGCCAGGCCGAGCGTATTCATCTTGCGTCGGTTGAGGGCGCGGGCGGCCGCGTTGGGGCGGTAGCGAAGGCGGGCGGCCTCTTCCAGGATCTTGTTGCGAGTTTCGGCCGAGATGCGGGTCGACGTGCGCGACCCGTTGAGCACGGCGGAGGCCGACATGGCGGACACACCGACAGCGCGGCCGATGTCGGCCAGGGTAGCTGGTTTGGAGAGAGGAGTCCGGGTGGAGCTGGGCATGATGGATGCCATAAAGGCAGCCGGGGGCATGGCACAAGCAGCAACCTCGGGCATGTTTTAAATCGCTAGAGGTCGATGATGAGCTCGCGCTGGCCGGTCTCAGGTGCGAAGGTGCCCTCGCGCCCGGCGATGCGCGCGGTGAGCCCGGGCAGGTCGGCATCCCAAGCAAGGAGCACGCGGCCTGCTTCGCGCCGGGCCTGGATGCGGGCGGCGCGAGAACCGTCGAGGGCGGGAATCTCTACGCAGGCGGAGGCGTGCGGGGTCAGCGGGGTGAGCAGGAGGGTGAGGTTGCGGGTGTAGTCGTAGTCCGGACGGGTGTGGTCAACGCCGAGGGGGAGGATGGCACCGGAGCGGACGTAGAGGGGCAGGCTATCGAAGCCGTGGTTTTCGCGGCGCCAGGTGCCGCCGCTGACGGAAGCGCCGGTCAATAGGTGAGTCCAGGTGCCTGGCGGCAGATAAAAATCCACCGTGCCGTCCTCGGTAAAGACGGGTGCGACAAGGAGATCGGGCCCGAGCATGTATTGGCGGTCGAGTGAGGCGCAGGCCGGGTCGTCGGGAAACTCAAGGACCATGGCGCGGAGCATGGGCACACCCTCCTTGGCGGCTGCCACGGCGGCGCCGTAAAGGTAGGGCATGAGGGAGCACTTGAGGCGGGTGAAGCGGCGGAGGACGGTGCAGGCTTCGTCGTCGTAGTTCCAAGGCACGCGGTAGCTGGTGCTGCCGTGCAGGCGGCTGTGGGAGGAGAGCAGGCCGAAGGCGAGCCAACGTTTGTAGACGTGGGCGGGGGGGAGGCCTTCGAAGCCGCCGATGTCGTGACTCCAGAAGCCGAAGCCGCAAAGGCTGAGGGAGAGGCCGCCGCGCAGGCTCTCGGCCATGGATTCGAGGGTGGACTGGCAATCGCCACCCCAGTGGATGGGGAAACGTTGGCCGGAGGCGTAGGTGGAGCGAGCGAAGAGGGCGGCCTCGCCGCGGCCGCGCACTTCTTCCAGCAGGTTAAAGACGCACTCGTTGTAGAGAACGGAGTAGAGATTGTGGAGGTGGGCGGGGTCGGAGCCGTCGTGGTAGACCACGCCGCTGGTGGGGATGCGTTCGCCGAAATCGGTCTTAAAGCTGTCCACGCCCATGGCCAGAAGGCGGCGGAGGTGACCGGAAAACCAGGTGCAGGCGGCGGGATTGGTGAAGTCGACGATGGCCATGCCGGGCTGCCATTGGTCGGTCTGCCAGACGGAGCCGTCGGGGCGTTTGATAAAATAGCCGCCGGCCCGGCCTTCGGCAAAGAGGGGGGATCGTTGACTGATGTAGGGGTTGATCCAGACGCAGACCTTCAGGCCGCGTTCATGAAGGCGGCGCAGCATGCCTTCGGGATCGGGGAACACGGCGGGGTCCCAGCGGAAGTCGCACCAGTCGAATTCGCGCATCCAGAAGCAGTCGAAGTGAAAGACGTGGAGGGGGAGATCGCGTTCGCGCATGCCCTCGATGAATTTCACGCAGGTGGCCTCGTCGTAGCTGGTGGTGAAGGAGGTGGTGAGCCAGAGGCCAAAAGTCCACGCCGGGGGAAGGGCGGGGCGGCCGGTGAGGGTGGTGAGACGGCGAAGAACGTCCTTAGGGGTGGGGCCGAAGAGGACAAAGTATTCCAAGCTTTCGCCGGGCTGGCTGAATTGAACGGCGGAGACGTGCTCGGAGGCCACTTCGAAGGAGACGTGGCCGGTTTCGTTGACCAGGACACCGTAGCCCCGATTGGTCAGGTAAAACGGGACGGCTTTGTAAGCCTGGTCCGAAGAGGTGCCGCCGTCCTTGTTCTGGTTTTCGACCACCTGGCCGTTTTTTACAAACGCGGTGAAGCGCTCTCCGAGCCCGTAGACGTTTTCCCCCACCCCGAGCGAGAGTTTCTCACGCAGGTGGGGGACACCGTTCACCGTGAGGTAGGCGGCGCCGCGACCGCCGGAGCGGGTCAGGGCGCGGCCCTGGTGTTCGAAAGCGAGTTCCCAGCCCTGGCGTTGGAGGCGGGCGGTGAGGGGGCCGGCGTGCAAGCAGACGGAGTGGTCGTCGTGTTCGATACGGACGGAAGCGTCGCCCTGGAGGACGAGCGGGATACGCGGGCGCTTGCTGGCGGTCTCGGAGTAATGCTCGATGCGCACGCGGATCACGCCCTCGCAGGGGGAGGAGAGGGTGTAGGTGAGTAGGGGTCCCCCCAAGGTGTCGCCGCGGTGCCGGATGGGCCGAGTCGGCGCGTGGACGACCAAGCGCTGATCCTCGACGTGGAAGGCGCGTAATTCTGCGGGGGAGTGGGAGATGACGCCGGGCTGTAACAGCCAGAGACCGTCGGTGAATTTCATTGTGTGATTAGGAAAATGGACAATCTGCGCACAAACGATGTGAGTTTATCAATAAATCATCCACGGCGCGTGGGGCGGCAAGCGGCTTTTTGACTGAGGCGTAGAACTTTTCGTTTATCCGGCCGGTCGGGCGCGGGGGGCGGCTTGCGCGTCGGCGGGGTCAAAAACGGTGAGTCCGGCGAGGGTGCGGGGGCGGCCGGGCAGGAGGAGGCTGCCGAGGTAGCCGGCGATCATGCAAACCAGCACGGAGGAGGGCAGGTAGAGCATGAAGTGGGCTCCGGTGGATTTTAGCCAGAGGCTCCAAACCACGCTGGCGAGGGCTCCGAGGATGGCGCCGGCGGTGTTGGCGCGCCGGCTGAACATGCCGAGGGAGTAGAGGCCGACGATACCGCCGCCGAGCAGGCCTAGGATGGTGTTCCACAGCGCGAACATGGAGGTGATCTGCAGGGTGGCCATGTAGGTGGCCACGGCGGTGCCGATGATGCCTACGGCGTAGGCGGTGAGTTTGAGAAAACGCAGGTTTTGCGCGGGCGTGGCGGCGGGGCGGAAGCGTTTGTAGAAATCCTGGTGAAGCAGCGTGGCCACGCTGTTCATGCTGCTGGACACGGTGGACATGGCGGCGGCGAAGACGGCGGCGATGATGAGACCGGCCAAACCGGCGGGCAGGGCGGTGACGAGGAAGGCGGGCAGCACCTGGTCGTTGCCGGAGGTCAGCAGCAATTGTTCCGGGTGGTGATGAAAGAAGACGAACAGGGCGAAGCCGATGGCATTCACCAGAACACCGATGAGGAAGCCCGAGCCGATGTAGGTCGCGGAAGTGCGTCGAAGTTCGGGTAATGGGGTGGAGAAGACACGTTGGATGACCGGTTGGTCGCCGGCCATGTTGATGGTGTGCTGAAAGAGCGCGGCCATGCAGAGTATCCAAGCGGCGGGAAGGGCGAGATCCCACGTGGGAAGGGCGAGGGTGAGTTTGCCTTTTTCGGACAGTAGGTCCCAGGCGCCGGACGCGCCGCCCGGCACCTCGGCGGAGACCAGCAGGATGACGATCAAGGGGGTGAAAAGCATCATGAGCCCTTGGACGACGTCGGTCCAGATCACGGCTTCAAAGCCACCGACCGCGGTGTAGGCGGTGGTGAGCAGCCCCATGGCGATGACGCTCCAGACAATGTTGATACCGGTGGTGGCGGAGAGGGCCATGGCTGGCAGCACCAATACCACCGTGGTGCGGCCGAGGGTTTGAAACAGGATGGCCTGGGCGCTGGCGATGAGGCGGAGCGAGCAACCAAAACGAGCCTCCAAGTATTCAAAGGTCGAGGTGATCTGCA
>CAYNUW010000202.1:0-6946 GCA_964400455.1 uncultured Akkermansia sp.
GTCCATGCCAGGCATGTGTAAGTCGAGCAGGATCAGATCGACCGGATTGTCCCGCAGGGCCGCCAGCGCCTCTTCACCTCCTCCCGCTTCCCGACACACTGCTCCACAGGGCAGAAGCAGGCCGAGCACGACTTGGCGATTGATATGGCTGTCGTCCACCACCAGCACTTCGAGACCGGCCAGCGGGTGTAGGGACGGCAGTGGTATCGTCGCTTGCGGGCGGGGAGTCTCTTCGGCCGGGGCCAGGCCGGCATGAAAGGTAAAGGTGAAGGTCGAGCCTTGGTGTGGAGCGGACTGCAACGTGATATCGCCGCCCATGAGGCGGGCGAGCCGACGGGAAATCGCGAGGCCGAGGCCGGTGCCGCCGTAGTGTCGGCCGATATCGGCTCCGGCCTGGACGAAGGGCTGAAAGAGGCGTTCTTGGGCTTCCGGGGCGATGCCGATGCCGGTATCCTTGACCGCAAGCGTGAGTTGCCAGGACGAGGCGAGGTGTTGGGCGGAAAGATGGACGGTTACGCTGCCATCGCGGGTGAATTTAACCGCGTTAGAAACTAAATTGGCCAAGCATTGGCGGGCCCGCACGGAATCGTAGACCACGCGGTCGGGGACGTTTGGATCCACTTCGAAGGCCAGTTGATTTCCGTGATCTGCGGCGCGTGCTTGGAAGAGGTCCACGGTGCCGGCGAGTAGGTCGGCCAAGGGTAGGGGCGCGGGGTTGAGGTCGATTTCGCCGCTTTCGATTTTAGCCATATCGAGCACGTCGCCGATGACGCTCAGGAGGAGGTCACCGGATTCTCGGATCGTGCGCAGGGCATCCTGTTGTTCGGCGTCGAGCGGGGTGGATTCGAGGATTTGGGCCATGCCGAGCACGCCGTTGAGGGGAGTGCGAATCTCGTGGCTCATGTTGGCGAGAAACTCGGTTTTGGCCCGGTTGGCCAAACGGGCGGCGACGAGCGCCTCGTGAAGTTCGTTTTTGATTCGGGCGACGCGGTCGATGAGGGCGCAACTGAAGAGCACGGCCGGGGTGGCGACGACAAAGGAGGTGAGACCGCCCACCAGCATGGCGAGGCGATGGTGTCCGGGCACGATGGGCCAACCCAGCCAGCGGGAAAGGAGGTGCCACAGCACGGCGGCGAGGAGCGAGCTGAACAGGACGATGGCGGCGAGCAGGCAGGCGTTAAAAACTTTGGAGTCGGTGCGTTCCGCTCCCTCCAGCAAGCGCTCCAGCAGGGAAGCCTGCGGTTGGGGCGGTGGAGGGTTATCCGGTTTGGGTGGCGGCATGGCGGGAGGCGGCGAGATCGAAATGGATCAACGCCCCCATCGCCTACTTGACGATTCGCTGGCGGCCACGCAACCGCCGAGCTTGGTCAGAGGTGGAGTTTTAGCCCTTGGCGCAGGTAAGTGGGCACGTCGAGGTCCTGACCTTCGAAGAGGTTGCGGTCTGAGTTGTTGAAGGCGCCGCGGGTCTCGTGTTCGCCCAGGCTGAGTTCCTCCTGCGTGGCCGGAGTGGCGGAGGCAGCCGGGGTGGAGGGAGATTTTCTGGCGGAGTTGGCGCCTTGGGCCGTGCCGCCGGGGACAAGATCGGAAGCGGCTGGCAACGCTAACTCTCCGGGGCTGGGGGCGGGGGCGGTGGTGACGGGGAACGGAGCGGGCGTGGCCCGGCGGGCGGGCGTGGTGCGTCGGGGAGCGAAGCGTGCGCCGGTATCGCTGGTGCCGAGGATCATGAGTTCGACGCGGCCCTGGCAGTTTTCGTCGATGACGGCGCCGAGCACGACGTGGGCGTCTTTTCCGAACTGGTCGGAGACGGCGGTCATGATTTCGTTGACCTTGGCGAGGGAGAGGTCGGTGCCACCGACGATGTTGACCAGGAGGCGGTCGGCCTTGCGCGCGAACTCGGGGGTGGAGAGGAGGGGGCAGAGGCGGAGGTTTTCGAGCGCCTGGGCGACGGGGTCGGGCCCGGAGCCGGTGGCGAGGCCGAAGAGGGTCTTGCCGCCGCGGGTGTGGAAGGCCTGGCGAAGGGTGGCGAAGTCGAGGTTGATGAGGCCGGTGTGGTGGAGGGTCTGCCAGACGGCCTTGATGCCGCGGCCGATCCACTCGTCGGCGCGGGCGAAGCTGTCGAGCGCGGCTTCGCCCTCGGGGGCTTCTTGGAGGAGGAGATCGTTGGGCAGGGGGATGACGGCGTCGCAGGAGCGGCGCAGGGCTTGAAGGCCCTCGTCGGCCTGTTTTGTGCGGCGGCCGCCTTCAAAGCTGAACGGCAAGGTGACAAAGGCGATGACGAGGGCACCCTGCTCGGCGGCGATTTCGGCGATGGTGGGGGCGGCGCCGGAACCGGTGCCTCCGCCCATGCCCGCGACGAGAAACACGAGGTCGCAGCCCTTGAGCGCGGCGGCGATTTTTTCCCGGTCGGCCTCGGCGGCCTGGCGACCGAGATCGGGATCCGCGCCCGCGCCGAGGCCGCGGGTGACCCGGGCGCCGATCAGTAGTTTCTCCTCGACCGGTGAAGCGGCGAGGGCTTGGGCGTCGGTGTTTACGGCGCAAAGCCGCAGCCGGTCGAGGTTGTCCATTTTGAGGCGGTCAACGGCGTTGGAGCCGGCCCCACCCAGGCCGATGACCTTGATGGCGACGCGGCGGTCGGCGAGCGCGTCTGGAACGGTTGCGAAGGGAAGTTCGGAGGAGGCGTCGGCGGACATGGCTTTGATGTGGGGGGGGGGGTTCCGCGGGGGGCCTGGTTGTCGAGGGCTCGGCGCATGCGTCCGAGCAGGCCCGGGGAGCGGGTGGTCGTGTGGTCGATTTGGTGGGAAAAGCCTTGGTGGAGGAGGCCCAGCGCGGTGGCGTAGCCGGGGTGGCGGAGTTTGTCCGCGACTTGGATGGAAGGGGTGCCGAGGCGGGCCTGAGTTTCGAAGACGCGGGCGGCGGTTTCCTCGATGCCGGGGAGCAGCGAGGTGCCGCCGGTAAGGACGACACCGGCCGGCGTGGCCTCGGGCGAGTAGGCGTTGCCTAGCTTTTTGCGCACCACCTCCAGCAGTTCGCGCACGCGGGCGGCGGTGATCTGCTCGATGGTCATGCGAGGGAAGCGGCGGTCGCCGATGCCCATGTCGCCGTTGAGCCAGACATGGTCGAGGCGGTCCTTGGCGGTGACGGAGGCGCGACCGTGCAGGAGCTTTATCTTCTCCGCTTGTCCCTCCGTGATGCGTAGTCCGAGGGAGAGATCGTTGGTCAGGTGGTTGCCGCCGACGGCGAGCACGCCGGCCACGTGGGGCACGCCGTCGCGGTAGTAAGTGTAGTCGGTCACTCCGGCACCGATGTCCAACGCGAGCACGCCGTGGTGGCGCTCCTCGGCGGTGGTGACGAGATGTCCGGCGGCCAGACCGGACAGCACCAGCTCCGACAGGGGCAGGCTGAAGTTACGGATGATGTGCACGCCGTCGGCGATGCGGGCCTGGGAGCCGTGGACGTGCCACATGCCGAGGTTGAGGCGGGTGCCGCGCAGCTCCTCGGGCGAGGCCACCCGGGTGCCGTCGAGTTCGTAGGGGCGGCGCAGGTAGTGAACTATGCAACGGTCGGGCGGCAGGGCCTTGTTCTTGGCCAGACTGGTGACGTTGTCCATGTCGAGCTGGCGCACGCGACCCTCCAAGCCGCCGACGTTGACCGCGGCTTCGTGGTAAAAGCCGTCGATGTGGGCGCCGGTCTGAGCGAGGAATACCTGGTCGATCCGGGCGCCGGCGCTGTGTTCGGCGGCTACGAGCGCCCGGTGCGTGGCCTCCCCGGCGGCGGGCACATCCGTGATGACTCCCTTGATGACGCCGCGCGATGGAAATTCGCCCAGGCCCACGACCTGGAGGGAGGCTCCGGCGATTTCGCCGACGAGCACGGTGATTTTGGAGGTGCCGATTTCTACGGCGCCGACGAGACGAGAGCGGGTGAAGGCAGGCACGGTGAGGAGCGGGTCAGGGTTGGGCGGGCAGTTGAAAGAGGACGGGAGGCGTGTAGGCGGAAGGTCTGGGAGCGGATGAGGCGGGTCGACGCACCGCCGGCGCAGCGGGCGGCTCTTCGAAGGTGACCGGCACCTGGCGGTTGCCGATGCCGAGATCGATGCGGCGGATGGTTCGAGCGGGCGCCCGCCTCTGCAGGTCGTCCAGGATATAGTCGAGCCTGGCGAGTTGTTTGTAGAAATCATCGCGCCCGCCAAAGATGATTTCTGCGACCAGCGGGGTGCGCACCACCAGGGCGCTGTCGACCGCGAAGCGCGTGAGGGATATGGACTGAAACTCTTTGGCCAGGGAGGGGGCGGAGGCGCGAGCGGTGCCGAGCAGGTCGGCGACAGAATCCATGCCGGTTATGGGTGAGTAGCCTACGCCGGTGTCGTTTCGGGTCAGCTCCAGCCCTTCCAGCCAAGGCAGGGAGGCGTTGGTCTCGTCGGAGTAACCTTCTCCGGTAAAAATGTGGCCGTCGCGAGCCACGTAGAGCCAGGCGTCGTCGCCTGGGCGGGGGCGGACGCGGAGCACGGGATGGCGCTCTTCCAAGGTGATGGCCAGGGTGTCGGGGAAGCGGCGGGCGACGACCGCCACACGCACCTGGCCGCTGCGGAGCAGGCGCAGGCGGAGGGCCTCAAGGTCGAGGCCGGGCAGGGGTGTGCCGAGGCGGAGGTCTAGCGTGCGTTCCACCCAGGCGAGGCCCAGCACTCCGTCGCCGCGCACGGCGATTTCGCGGAGGGTGGCGGAGGGGGCGGGGGCGGCGAGTGAGGCGGGGTTGATGGTCCACGCTCGGTAGCCAAGGTAGCCAAAAACGGTGCAAGCCAGGAGCAGTCCGAGGCCGGTCCACAGACGCAGGGCGGAAAACACCAACCGACGTCGGCCGGTGCGGTTGCGCGGTCGTGGGGGAGCCTCGGCACCGAGGGCATCGCGCCAGGTGGGAGCGGCGTTGGGTTGGATCGGCGAGGGGGTCACGGCGTGGAGCGGTGGGCGGTCAGGCGGTTCAGGGCGGGGGTGACCAGGGCGCTGACCAGGGCGGTGAAATCGAGGCCCTCGCAGCGGGCGCTCATGGGCAGGAGGCTGGTTTCCTTCATGCCGGGGAGGGTGTTGATCTCGAGCAGGTAGAACTCGTCCGGGGAGAGCAGGATGAAGTCCACGCGGGCGTAGTCGCGGCAGGCGCAGGCGGCGAAGGCGCGTTCGGCGGCGGCGCGGACGGCGGCGGTGGCGGGGGCGGGGAGGGGGGCGGGCGCGAGATACTCGGTGGCGCCTTTGGTGTAGTTGCTGGCGAAGTCGTAGACGCCGGAGCGGGGGCGGATCTCGACGACGCCGAGGGCGCGGCCGCCGAGCACGCCGACGGAGAGTTCGCGGCCGACGAGACGGGGCTCGGCCAGCCAGGAGCCGGGGGCGAGGGCGGCGAGGGCCGCGCGCAGGGCGGCGGGGTCGTCGGGAAGGGCGAGGCCGACGGAGGAGCCCTGGTCGTTGGGCTTGAGCACGACGCGTTCGGAGCCGAGGGCGGCGATGAGCTCGGAGGCGGAGGGGGCGCCGGCGCCGCCGGGGGCGGAGACGGTGAAGAGGCGGTCGGGGGCGACGCGCACGCCGGCGGAGGCGGCCGCGCGTTTGGTGGCGGCCTTGTCCATGGTGAGGGCGGCGGAGGCGGCGTCGCAGCCGGCGTAGACGATGCCGGCTGCGTCGAGCAGTCGCTGCATGCCGCCGTCCTCGCCGAAGGTGCCGTGGAGGGTGGAGAAGACGACGTCGCGGGCGGGGTCGAGTCCGGGGGGAAGGGAGGGCGCGTCGACGCGCACGAGGCGGGTGGGCCAGAGGCGGGCGAGGGCGGCGGCGGAGGCGGCGCCGGAGCCGAGGGAGACCTCGCGTTCGGAGGAGACGCCGCCGGCGAGCACGGCGATGCGGGGGGAGGGGGCCTTAGAGGACATGGTTCCAGTCCTTTCCATAGAGAATGACCTCGGGTTGGAGGCGCACGCCGTGGGCGCGCTGGACCTCGGCGCGGACGCGGCGCACGAGGGCGATGACGTCGGCGGCGCGGGCGTGGTGGTGGTTGACGATGAAGTTGGCGTGGACGGGGGAGACCTCGGCGTCGCCTTCGCGGGCGCCTTTCAGGCCGGCGGTGTCGATGAGGCGGCCGGCGTGGTCGCCCTCGGGGTTTTTGAAGACGCAGCCGGCGGAGGGTTCGCGGGGCTGGGATTTTTTGCGTTTGTCGGCGCAGGCGCGGATGCGGCCGGCGACCTCGTCGGCGGGCAGGGGGGCGGCGGGGCGGAGGATGGCGGCGGTGGCGAAGGCGTTTTCGAGTTCGGCGCAGTGGCGGTAGCCGACGTGGAGGTCGGATTTGGCGAGGGTGCGGAGTTCGCCTTCGGGGGTGGCGAGTTCGATGCTTTCGACGACGTCGAACATCCAGCCGCCCATGGCGCCGGCGTTCATGCGCAGGGCGCCGCCGACGTTGCCGGGGATGCCTTCGAGGAATTCGAAGCCGCCGAGGCCGGCCTTGGCGGCGAGGCCGCAGAGGTTTTTGAGACGGAGGCCGGCGCCGACGCGGATGGTGCCGTCGGGCAGGGGGGTGAAGGTTTCCCACGCGGGTTGGCGCAGACTGACGACGAGGGCGTCGACGCCCTCGTCGGGCACGAGGAGGTTGGAGCCGCGGCCGAGGGGGAGGACGCGGAGGCCGACGGAGTGGGCGGCGCGGAGAAGGGCGAGGAGGTCGGTTTCGCGGGCGGGCTCGGCGTAGAGGCGGGCGGCGCCGCCGACGCCGAGGGTGGTTTTGCCGGCGAGGTTTTCCTCGCGGGCGACGCGGGTGTCGGGCGAGACGGCGGCGCGGAGGTGGTCGGCGAGGGTATCCCACCAAGGGGCGGAGGGGAAGGTGGCGAGCCAGGCGCGGGCGGACTGGTCGAGGTCGCCGGCGCCGACGATGGCGACGAGGTCGCCGGGGCGGGCGTCGGCGGAGAGCCGGGCGAAGAGGGGGGCGT
>CAYNUW010000203.1:0-6928 GCA_964400455.1 uncultured Akkermansia sp.
CTGTTCCGTTAACCCCCCCCCGCCGTTCCCCTTTTCATCATGGCCAAGAAACCCAACCTCACCGCGCTCACCTTCCGCGACCTCGTGCTCGGCGCCGACGCCGACACCCTGCGCCAGGCCCTCGAAGCCCGCCTCCGCATCGACGAACTCCTCGCCGAACGCCAGGCCGCCTACGAACGCATCGCCGCCCTCGAAACCCAGGTCGAGGACGTCCTCGGCGAACCCGGCTCCTTCCCCTTCCCCGCCCCACCCCTCCCCGTCGCCGGCCTCGACCCCAAGGCCGACCTGCTGACCCGCTCGGCCACCCCCGCGGCCTCCGCCACCGCCAAACGCCCCGCCCGTTCCGCTCCCCCTCCCCCTCCCTCCGAGGAAACGGACGAGGACGCCTCGCTTCCCCCTGATTCCGACCAAGACGACGCCGAAGACCTGGACGACACGGAAGACCGCTCCTGAGCCCGCCCCCCTCCCGCCCCTTGAACTTGGATCGCCAGATCCGCGTCAATGAACTCCTCCTCCAACGCGAGGAGCAGTTCCTGCGTATCCACGCCACGGAGACCGAAATCATCCGTCTCCTCGGCGGCCCCTACCCGTTCACCCGCCCCGCCCTGCCCTCCGACCGCCGCCCGCGCAAAAAAACGCCCGCCCCCCGCTCCGCCCCGGCCGCCACCTCGCCTTCCGCCGCGCTCCGACGGCTCGCCGACACCGAAGCCGCCTACCGCGTCACCTACCTCCAGTTCGGTCGCGAAACCGTCGAGACCCACCCCGAGCAGACCGCCATCGCCACCTTGCTGGCCGCCCAGACGCCTGAACTGCGCGTCCTCCGACTCGAAACCATCGACGCCGCCGGACGCCGCACCGCCCTGCTCCTCGACGTCGACCACGCGGCTACGCCGTCCACACCGTCTTGACGTTGCAAAACGCCTGGACCCCCGCCCGCCCCAGCTCCCGCCCCAGCCCGGAGGCCTTGGTGCCGCCAAACGGCACCGCCACATGCGAACGCACCGCGTGGTTGATGTAGACCATGCCCGCCCTCAATCGCGGCGCCACCTCCCGCCCCGCCCGCCGCGCATCCCGGCTGAAAATCGCCGCCCCCAGCCCGTAGACCGTGCGGTTCGCCGCCGCGATCATCGCCGCCTCGTCCGCCGCCGTCTCCACCGCCGCCACGGGCCCGAACAACTCCTCGTCCGCCGCCGGCATCCCCGGCCCCACCCCCGCCAAAAGCGTCGGCGGATAATAAAAGCCCGCCCCGCGCGGCATCCGCCCGCCCAGCACCAGCCGCGCCCCCCGCCGCACCGAACGCGTCACCTGCCCGTGCAGCTCCGCCCGCGCGTCCTCCCGCGCCAGCGGCCCCAGCGCCACCCCCGTTGATGTCGGCGCCCCCACCACATACCCGGCCATCGCCTCCGCCAGCCGCGCGGTGAACTCCTCCGCCACCCCCGCGTGCGCGATGAACCGCTTCGCCGCCACGCAGCTCTGGCCGTTGTTGACCAGCCGCGCCGCCGCGCACTCCGCCGCCGCCGCCGCCAAATCAGCGTCGGGAAAAATCAAATACGGATCGCTCCCCCCCAGCTCCAGCACGCACGGCTTCAACGCCGCCCCCGCCGCCGCCGCCACCACCCGGCCCGCCGCCGTCCCCCCGGTCAGCGTGACCCCTCCCACCCGCTCGTCCGCCACCAGCCCCGGCACCGCCGCCGACGGCGCCAGCACCACGTCCAGCACCCCCGCCGGCAGCCCCGCCCTCCGCGCCGCCTCCGCCAGCGCCAGCGCGCACCCCGTCGTGTTCGAGGCGTGCTTCACCAGCATCACGTTCCCGGCGCTCAAGGCCGGCGCCGCCGCCCGGATCACCTGCCACAAGGGATAATTCCACGGCATGATCCCCAGAATCACCCCCAACGGCTCCGGTGCCAACCGCACCCCGCGCGGCGCCTCCGCCGGTGCCTCCGGCCGCAAAAATCCCCCCGCCACCCGTGCGTAATGCACCAGCGCATCGGCGCACTTGTCCACCTCCGCGCCCGCCTGCGCCAATGGACGCCCCATCTCCGCCGTGATAAACGCCGCCAGCGCCCCCCGCGAACGCCGCAGCTCCGCCGCAAATGCCCGCAGATGCCGCGCCCGCCCCGCCGCGCCCAAACCCCGCCAGGCCCCCGCCGCCCCCGCCGCCGACGCCACCCGCGCCTCGATCTCGCCGCGCGTGTGCGGCCTGTAGCGGGCGATGACCTCGCCGGTGGCGGGATTTACGGAAACGAGCGCCATAATGCCCCCAGCCTGCCCTCCGCCAGCCGCTCCGCGCAATCGCGAACCGCGCCCCTCAACCCGCGACCCGCCGAAAATACGCCGCATACAGCCCGTCGTTCCCCCTCGCCCCCGGCGCCATGAACAACCCCATGCCCCCCGCGCCCGGCCCGAACCCCAGCGCCCGCGGCGGCGCCTCCGCCACGAACCCCGCCCCCGCCGCCGACGCCAGAAACCCCTCCGCCACCGCCGAATTCTCCGTCCTCGCGACCGAACAGGTGGAGTAAACCAACCACCCCCCCGGCCGCACCCGCCCCGCCGCGCCCGCCAGGATCCCCGACTGAGCCCGCGCCGCCGCCGCCAGCTCCGCCTCGCCCGTGCACGCCATCAAATGCGGCGACCGCCGCCACGTCCCGCTGCCCGAGCAGGGCGCGTCCACCAGCACGCCGTCAAAGCCCCCCTCCGCCCCGGGCTCCGCCCGCGTCTCGATCCGACCCGCCAAACCCGCCCGCGCCGCCCGCGCCCGCAACTCCGCCAACGCCGCCCCGCGCGGATCGCAGGCCAGCACCCTCGCCCCAGGCCCCAGCGCCTCCGCCAGCTGCAAGGTCTTGCCCCCCGCGCCCGCGCACACGTCCAGCCAGCGCGGCCCCGGCGACCGCGCCGGCAGCTCCAACGCCGCCACCACCGCCTGCGAACCCAAATCCTGCACTTCGTAATGGCCCGACAAATACAGGGGATGCTCGCTCGCCGGCGTCTCCGCCGGCAACCGCCTGGCCTCCCCCAGCTCCGCGTCCCTCTCCCAGCCCCAGCCGCGCTCCGCCCAGGCCGCCTCCACCGCCGCGTCCGCCCCCGCCCGCAAACGCCCCCAGACCGGCGCCCGCGCCAACAGCGCCTCGGCCCCCCGTCCCGCCGCCTCCCTCCCTCCTTCGTAAAGCGCCGCAAACCAGGACGGCGTCAGCGCCAGCGCATCGTCCGCCTTCCGCTCCCCCGACGCCGCGAAACAACTCCTAAACGCACTCGTCTCCGCCCGCTCCGCACAACGCGCCGCCACCCGCCGCGCCCACTCCGCCTCTTCCGCCCCGGCCAAACCTCGCGCCAGTCGCATCGCCGTGATCAACAACTCCCGATAAAGCCTCCGATCCCGCGACCCGAATCTCCGATCCGCCAGCAATCCGCGCAACCGCTCGGGCGTCCGTCGGTCCAGCGGCTGCAGACTCGCCCACAGCCCCCGCACCACCCGCAGTTGATTGTGCGCGATGGCGCTCATGACGGGTGCGACCGACGCCAACCGCTCAAAAACCTTCCGTCGCCACGCTGACGCTGAACCCGAAGTCGTCCTCGCGCCGCGGTCCTTCATGCGCGCTCACTTCGTAATACAGGGTCCAGAACGGCGACAAACGCTGGCTCACCACCAGACTCTGCTCCGTCCAATCCCCCGTTCGCGAATCCAGCCGCACCCGCGCCTGAAAGGCATACACTTCGCTCAAACGCACGCCGAGCGTCGCCGCATACTGCTGGATACGACGCGCCGCCTCCGCATCGTTCAAAAAGTGCGTGTAGACCCGCAGATTCCAGACGTCCGCATCCTTCAAGGTTAACCCGGTGTGCCACTCCTCCGCCTTGCCCGTCTGCAGGGTCGTGCGGTTGTAGACGTCAAAGCGCAGCCACCGCGCCGGAGTCAGAGCCAGCGCCGCGTGCCCCTGCGTCTCGTCCCGGGCCCCGCCCTGCGTCGCCGCCGCCTCGGCCGAGCCGTGCTGATCCGCCGCCAAATCCAACTCCACCAGATTTCTCGAACCGTGTGACTTGTCACGCGTCTGCAAAACGTTCTGCCAGCCTAGACGAAAGGTGTTCAGCGCCGGCAATTCGTCCACCTCGCGACGATCCGCCAGACCCAAGGGCCGCAGGTAGGTGCCGAATACGTCGTCATCAATCGCCGGAATCGCCCCCCGACCCACATCCGCCGACGGACTGAATCGATACGCCAGCGTAGGCGTCGAGACATGCCTCAGCCCGTCGATGCCCCAGCGCTCGCTCTTGGTCGCCCACACCCCGCTGCTCTCAAACAACTTCGCGTCAAACCCCGCCTCCCCCAGCACCCGCGTATAATCGCCCCGGGCCGAGGTCGCCTTGGTCCGCGCATAGTGCGTTGCCCGCACCCCGGCCATCGGAGTCACCGCCAACCACTCGCGCGGAGAAAACGGCCGCATCGCGCCATAATAGAGGTCCGCCCGGTCGCTGCGCGTCGTCACCCCGCTCAGGGGATCATCCTCCCGCAGCGCCGCGACCGACGCGTTCACCCGGTGATAAACCCCCGCCCCCAATTCCACCGGCAACCCGTCAAAACGCACCTCCGGCAAACGTTCCTGAATCAAGGAATAGTCGTTCACCTGCACCCGCGTAAACAACGAGACCACATAATTCCCGCCCAGCTTCTCCGCCTCAAACCAAGTGTCGGGCGTCTGCACGCGGTAATAACCTTCACGCCGGAAATCGCGCGTCACAAACGAGTCCGACCAATAGTTCAATTCCCCGCCCACCCGCACGCCCGAATCGGTCGCCTGGTGATGCCGCCACTCGACATAACCTCGCTCAGCGCGAATCGCGTCCCCGCGCACGTCCAAGCCCGCGTCACCCTGATCCTTGATAAACCCGGTGCGAAACGCGCCTCGCGCGCCAACCCCATCCCCGCCCACCGTATCGTAGTCTCCCACCGGCCCGGCCAACACCCCGCGTTTGCTGAACAACCCCACATCTCCACCCACCCGCACGCCGGTGGAAGCCGCCACCAACGCGGT
This sequence comes from uncultured Akkermansia sp., assembly GCA_964400455.1. GTDB lineage: Bacteria > Verrucomicrobiota > Verrucomicrobiia > Opitutales > Opitutaceae > IMCC26134_A. Next base: position 5,028 of record CAYNUW010000203.1, read on the forward strand.
CAAACTCAACTCCGCGCCCAGGTTCCCGGAATAACCCGCCTGAGCATCGATGCCCGCCAGCGTCGGCTGATCGGGCGACTCCCGGACCTCGGGCAAGGGCACCAACGCCAACGGCCCCACGCCTAGGCGAGCCCGCTCCGTCCTCAGCCACGACCGCTCGCCACCGACCCCGTCACCGGCGACCCGGGTGTAGTGCAACCGCTCCGCCTGCACAAAAGGACTCAAGGGGTCCGGCTCCCCGTAGGTCACCCGCGCTCCGCGCACCAGCAAATCATCCACGCCACCCTCCGCACCCGCCGCCGCCGCAAAGACCCGGCCTTCCCCCACCCGAAACTCACCCACCGTAAACGTGCCGTCCTTGGAACGGTAAGTGACCTCCTCCGCGATCAGACGCTGCGCGCCCCGCAACAACAACACATTGCCCCGGGCCGTGACCACCCGCTCGCGATTATCCACCTCCATGATGTCGGCATACAGCACCACGTCACGATGCGCCATCCGCACTCCTTCGCTGAAATACGTCGTCTCCAGCGTCACCCGCGAACTCTTCGCTGTGAGCTGCGGCATGTCATCCTGGGCATTCAAACGCGCGCAGGCGATCAACAAGGTGGCGGCTAAGGAGGCGTATCGTAAAGTCACGGCGCGCCGAGCAAACCGCCCTCCGCCAAGCAGGCAAGCCCCGGGTTTAATCAGAGGACCGGCCGGCTCACATCGACCGTGAATACGAGAAGTTCACACCTGCTCCCTTGACTCGTCCCCCCTCCCCCCTAGCCTGCCGCGCCCTTTTTACCGGCATGGCGAACGATCTAAAAACCACCCTCAGCCTCCCGAAAACCGACTTCCCCATGCGCGGCGACCTGCCCAAACGGGAACCCCTCCGCCTCGCCGCCTGGGAAAGAATCGGCCTCTACCACGCCATCCAGGCCCGCCGCGCCGACCGCCCCGCGTTCGTCCTCCACGACGGCCCCCCCTTCACCAACGGTGACGTCCACATCGGCACCGCCCTGAACAAATCCCTCAAGGACATCACCCTCCGCTACAAGTCCCTCCGCGGCTTCCGCACCCCCTACGTGCCCGGCTGGGACTGCCACGGCCTCCCCATTGAACAAAAGGTCACCAAGGAGATTCAGGCCGAGGGCAAAACCCTCCCCACCGCCGAACTCCGCGCCCGCTGCGACGCCTTCGCCGAAGGCTGGATCAAAAAACAAACCGCCTCCTTCAAACGCCTCGGCGTCCAGGCCGACTGGCCCGCCGAATACAAAACCAAGGCCCCCGCCTTCGAAGCCGACATCCTCCGCACCTTCGCCGGCTTCGTCGAACAGGGCATCGTCTACCGCTCCAAAAAACCCGTCTACTGGTCCATCCCCTTCGAAACCGCCCTCGCCGAGGCCGAAATCGAATACGCCGAACACACCTCCGTCGCCATCTGGGTAAAATTCCTCGTCCCCCTCGCCGAAGCCCAGAAATTCGGCCTCCCGACCGACAAGCCCCTCAGCGTCGTCATCTGGACCACCACCCCCTGGACCCTCCCCGCCAACCTCGCCATCGCCGTCCATCCCGAGGTCGACTACGTCGTCGCCGACCTCGGCGCCGAACGCATCCTCGTCGCCCAGGCGCTCCTGCCCGCCATCGCCGACACGCTCAAGCTCCCCGCCACCCCCGAAATCTTGCAGACGCTCGCCGGGGCCGCGCTGGAAAAGCTCGCCCCCCGCCACCCCTTCATCGACCGCCCCTCCCCCGTCGTCCTGGCCGACTACGTTACCACCGACTCCGGCACCGGCTGCGTCCACACCGCCCCCGGCCACGGCGCCGAGGACTATCTCACCGGCCTTAAATACGGCCTGCCCATCTACTGCCCCGTCGGCGACGACGGCCGCTACCTCGACGACGGCAAAGTCCCC
>CAYNUW010000204.1:0-6870 GCA_964400455.1 uncultured Akkermansia sp.
GAAGATCACCATCATCATGCGCAAAAGCTACGGCGGCGCCTACCTCGCCATGTGCTCCAAGGACATGGGCGCCGACCTCGTCTACGCCTGGCCCTGCGCCGAAATCGCCGTCATGGGCGCCGACGGCGCGGTCAATATCCTCTACAAAAAGGAAATCGCCGCCGCAGCCGACAAGGCCGCCCGCGCCAAGGAGCTCGCCGCCGAATACCGCGAAAAATTCGCTTCGCCCTACGAGGCCGCCAGCAAGGGCGTCATCACCGACGTCATCGAGCCGGCCCAGACCCGCGGCATCGTCGCCATGGCCCTGCGCAACACCCTGTCCAAACGCGAGACCCGCCCGCCCAAGAAGCACGGCAACATCCCGCTCTAACCCACCACTCCTTAATTCTCCTTTTATCATCCCCCAGCCCGTTTTTGCATCATGAAAAAACTCCGCGTCACCGTTGAAGGCAAAGCCTACGAAGTCCTCGTCGAAGTGCTCGACGAGGTCTCCACCGCCGCGCCGCGCCCCGCCGTCTCCGCCCCCGTTTCCGCCCCCGTGGCCGCCGCCGCCCCGGTCTCCGCCGCCCCCAAGGTCGCCGCCGGAGCCGGCGATGTCGTCAGCCCCCTGGCCGGCAAGGTCGTCTCCATCGACGTAAAGGTCGGCCAAAGCGTCGCCGCTGGCGCTCAAGTCGCCACCGTCGAGGCCATGAAGATGAATACGTTCATCTACGCTCCCGCCGCCGGGCAAGTCGCCGCCATTCTGGTCAATCCCGGCGACGGCGTCGAGGAGGGCAGCGCCCTCCTGCGCATCGCCTGATGCCGGCTGCGTAACGACCATCCTTCGCTCTCCGTCCACGCCGTCCACTTCACCGGCGTGGACGGAGGCTCCCTCCTCCACACCCGTTCAGTTCCCTTCGCCGCCATGTCCACCGCGACCGAACCCGCCAAGCTTCCGCCCGCGCTCTTCGCCCTGATCGCCGCCGCCATTCACGTGGCCCACGGCTCCCAGATGCGAATTGTCACCATCATCCCGCTGCAAGAGCAGGACTGGGCCCGTGAAGGCCGCCGCGACATCTTCAGCTCTCATCGCCTGCGCTAACTTCGACGACGCCAACCGCCTCGTCGACCCCCTACTCCGATCCGTGCAACCTTGTCTCGCCATTCTTCCCGATTTCCCGTCGATCAATCAGGTCATCGGGTATCAGATAACCGGCCTCGCCGTGGTCTTCATCGCCCTGGGTTCGCTCTGGGGCATGATGGAACTTCTGGGGGCCGTTTTCCGAGCCAAGTCAGCCCGGGAGGCCGCAGCGGCCGCCGCCGCCCGCGCCGCGCAACCCGCCGCCGTCACCCCACCAACTCCGGAACCAGCGGATTCTTCCCCGGGGCAACTCATCGCCGTCATTGTCGCCTCGGTCCACACCGCCCTGGGCGGCCGGGCGCATAAGATCGTCGCCATTCATGCGCCCGAGGCCTCCGCCTCCTGGTCCGTGGAAGGCCGCCGCGAGGTCTTCGTCTCCCACCGCGTTCGTTAACCCACAACGCCCTCCCCGCCATGTTCTCCGGACTCCTCGACTACCTCCAAACCACCGGTTTCAGCCTCCTCACTTGGAAGATGGCTATCATGTGGGCCGTCTGCGGCGTGCTACTCTGGCTCGCCATCGCCAAAAACTTTGAACCCCTCCTGCTCGTGCCCATCGCGTTTGGCGCCCTCGTCGCCAATCTGCCCACCCGCGGCGTCCTGACCTCCGAACGCCTGCCCGATGGCTCCTACGACAACTTTAGTTTTGTCATCCAAGCCGAGCCGCTTCCCCACCACGCTCCACCCGCCCCGGCGTCCGAAACGGACCCCGCCTCCCCGCCCGCTCCGGTCATCGAACATCTCAAGGTCAAACGCGTCGAGGGCGGCTTGTTCGACTTCGTCGCCCAAGGCATCAAACTCGAACTTTTCCCGCCCCTCATTTTTCTCGGGGTTGGCGCGTTGACCGATTTCGGCCCGCTCATCGCCCTGCCCCGCACCCTCCTGCTCGGCGCCGCCGCCCAGCTCGGTCTGTTTGTCACCTTTTTCGGCGCGAACTTGATGGGCTTCACCGCCAAACAATCCGCCGCGATCGGCATCATCGGCGGGGCCGACGGTCCAACCGCCATTTTCCTGAGCAACAAACTCGCGCCCGAGTTGCTCGGAGCCATCGCCGTCGCCGCCTACAGCTACATGGCCTTGGTGCCGCTCATCCAGCCCCCCATCATGCGCCTGCTCACCAGCGATTCCGAGCGCCGCATCCGCATGAAATCGCTGCGCAAGGTCTCCAAGCTGGAAAAACTCATTTTCGCCGTGCTGGTCATGGTCATCTGCATCCTCCTGGTGCCCGACGCCTCCGCCCTCATCGCGATGCTTATGTTGGGCAACTTCCTGCGCGAATGCGCCGTCACCGAGCGTTTGGTAAAGTCCGCCCAAAATGAGATCATCAACGTGCTCACCATCTTTCTCGGCACCAGCGTAGGCATGACCATGGCGGCCGAGGGGTTCCTCGCCCCGGCCACGTTGAAGATCATCGCCCTCGGCGTCGTCGCTTTCGGAGTGTCCACCGCCGGCGGCGTGCTTGCGGCCAAGCTCATGAACAAACTGTCGCCCAAAACACCCATCAACCCGCTCATCGGCTCGGCCGGCGTCTCCGCCGTCCCCATGGCCGCTCGCGTCTCCCACAACGAGGGCCAGAAATACGACAAGGACAACTACCTGCTCATGCCCGCGATGGGACCCAATGTCGCCGGCGTCATCGGCACCGCCGTCGCCGCCGGCTTCTTCCTCTCCACCCTGAGCTAGAGGCCGTTCGCTTCACCCGTATTCGATTCACCATGCCCGCGCTGCCACCTGCCGACGCCCGCCTCGCGCCCGCTCCCGCCGGGCACCTGCCAGCGGCGTGGGACGTTCTTCGCCACGAGCGGGTGGACTCCACCAACCGCGTCGCCGCCCACTTGCCCGCCTGGACCGCCGTGGTGGCGCGTGAACAATCCGCCGGCCGGGGCCGCTACCCCGGCCGTAAATGGATGTCCGACCGCGGCGGCCTGTGGTTCTCCGCCGTCCTTCCCTGCCCCGGGCCCGCCTCGCGCTGGACCCTCCTTCCTCTGGCCGCCGGCCTCGCCCTGCTCGAAACCCTCGCTCCGCTCCAAATCACCGATCTCCACCTGCGCTGGCCGAACGACCTGCTCGCCGGCCGCCGCAAGCTCGCCGGCCTGCTCGTCGAACGCCACTCGGCCGACACCGCCGTGGTCGGCATCGGCATCAACCTCACCAACCACCCCGCCGCCGCCGATCCCTCCCTCGCCCCCGTCGCCACCCGCCTCGCCGACCTCGTCCCCGACCGCTCCGCCCTCGACGCCGACGCCCTGCTCGATCGCCTCCTCGAAGCCCTGCGCCGCGAACACGCCCACCTCGCCTCCGGCCGAGCCCTCGCCGTCACCAGCCGCCTAAACCACCATTGGCGGACCGCCCGCCCGGTCGCGGTCAGTCTCCACGGGACTGATACACCCGTGCTCGGCTCCTTTCTCGGCGTCGACGACCGCGGCGCCCTCCAGCTCCTCACCACCGATGGGCCACGCTCGCTCGATCCACTCGACGTCGAACTGCTCCGCGAGCTCTGACCCCGCCTCGCCCTCCCCACTCTCCAACCTTTTCCCTTCGCCATGAAACCCGTCCAATTTAACAACACCGTCCTGCGCGACGGCCACCAGTCCCTCGCCGCCACGCGGATGACCACCGCCCAGATGCTGCCCGCCGCGCCCATCCTCGACGGCATGGGCTTCGCCGGCCTCGAAACCTGGGGCGGCGCCACCATCGACTCCTGCCTGCGTTTTCTCGGCGAAAACCCCTTCGACCGCCTGCGCGCCCTCAAAAAAGCCGCGCCCAAGACGCCTCAGCTCATGCTGCTGCGCGGCCAAAACATCGTGCAATACACGTCCTTTCCCGACGACGTGGTCGAGGCGTTTATCCGCGCCGACGCCGCCGCCGGCCAGGACATCTTCCGCATCTTCGACGCCCTCAACGACGCCCGCAACCTTCTCACCGCCATCAAGACCGTGAAGGCCTGCGGCAAACACGCCCGCGGCGAAATTTGCTACACCACCAGCCCCGTCCACACCGTCGAGGCCTTCGTGAAAATGGGCGTCGAGCTGCGTGAACTGGGCTGCGACTCCATCGGCATCAAGGACATGTCCGGCGTCATCGCCCCGCGCGTGGCCTACGAGATGGTCCGCCAACTCAAACAAAAGGTCGGCCTGCCCGTCACCCTCCACACCCACGACACCGCCGGCCTCGGCGCCGCCGCCTACCTCGCCGCCATCGACGCCGGCGTCGACACCGTCGAAACCTCCATCGCCCCCTTCGCCAACGGCACCGCCCAGCCCGACACCCTGCGCATGTTGGCCCTGCTCGACGGCCACGAACGCAAACCCGACTTCGACCCCAAAAAACTCGCCGAACTGCGCGACTACTTCACCGGCGTCTACAAGGAGCTGGGCAAATTCACCTCGCCCGACAACGAGCGCGTGGACAGCGACACCCTGATCTATCAGGTGCCCGGCGGCATGTTGTCCAACTTCCGCAACCAGCTCAAAGAGCAAAACATGGCCGACAAGTTCAACGAGGTCATGGCCGAGATCTACCACGTGCGCGAAGCCCTCGGCTGGATCCCCCTCGTCACCCCCACCTCCCAGATCGTGGGCACCCAGGCCATGCTCAACGTCAAGTTCGGCCGCTGGAAAACCATCGCCCCCGCCGCCGCCGACATCGCCCTCAACAAATACGGCCGCCCACCCGGCCAGGTCTCGCCCGAACTCGTCGCCCTCATCAAGGAACGCACCGGCCAGACCCCCATCGAGGGGCGCCCCGCCGATGTCCTCGCCCCGCGCATGGGCAAACTCCGCGAAGAACTCGCCGCCAAGGGCCTGCCCACCGACGACGAGGCCTGCGTGCTCTGGGCCATGTTCCCCCAGGAGTTCGCCAAACTCCACGCGCCCAAACCCGCCCCCGCTCCGACCGCTCCTGTCACACCCTCCGCGCCTGCCGCCTCTCCCGCTCCCGCCGCCGCCCGCGTAGGCCCCGCCCACCGCTATCGGCTCCAGATCGAGGGCCAGGTCGCCGAGGCCACCGTCGAGGAGCTCGGCTGACCGGCCGGCGGCCGCCGCGACCTTCGCCCGGGTCACGCCACGTGACCCGGGTTTTTGACAGTCAGGAGAAATCGCCGCTTCGCCCCACCGAGCACGCTTTACCCGGCTTCGGCTTTGCCATTTATCAGCGGACATCCCTGACATGCCGCCGGCACCCTCCTCCTCTCCCACCTACGTAATCGGGCACAAAAACCCCGACGCCGACTCGATCTGCGCCGCCATCGCTTACGCCGCCTACAAGGAAGCCCGCGGTCTCCACGGCTACATCCCCGCCCGCTGCGGCAACTCCAACGCCCGCATCGACGCCATCCTCGAACGCTTCCGCCAGCCCCTGCCGCTGCTGCTCACCGACGTCACCCCGCGCGTGCGCGATGTCATGGTCAGCGACGTCGTCACCATCGGTCAGGACGCCACCTGCGCCGAGGCGCTCGAGCTGATTGACGCCCACGACATCCGCATCCTGCCCGTGCTCGCCCCCGACCGGCGCGTCACCGGCACCGTCTCCATTTTCCAACTCGGAGGTTTCTTCGTTCCCAAGGTCCGCGAAATCCGCGAAATGCGCAAGGTCCACACCAGCCTGCGCCACCTCGTGCGCGCCTTGAAGGCCCGCGTCGAACACCTGCCCGACCCGGAACGCGAACAAGAACTCTTCGTCCGCGTCGGCGCCATGGACCTCAAATCCTTCGGCAAGGCCGCCCACAGCGACGGCATCCTTCCCAACCAATCCATCATCATCGTCGGCGACCGCCGCGACATCCAGGAACGGTCGATCGAAATGGGGGTGCGTCTCCTCATCATCACCGGCAACCTTCCCATCGACGACGCCGTCCTCGCCGCCGCCCGCCAACGGGAGGTCGCCCTCGTCGTCAGCCCCTACGACACCGCCACCACCGCCTGGGTCGTTCGCTCCGCCAGCACCCTCGACCGGCTGATGGACCGAAAGTTCTCCTCCCTCAGCCCGGATTTGCGCCTTTCCGAAGTTCGCAAAAAGGTCGCCCACCAAAACACTCCGGCCTTCATGGTTCTGGGCGAGGACGGCCGCCTCCAAGGCATCCTCACCCGCACCGACATCCTCCGGCCCGCCCGCACCCGCCTCGTGTTGGTCGACCACAACGAAATGACCCAGGCCGTCACCGGCGCCGATGAGGTCCACATCACCGAGATCATCGACCACCACCGCATCGGCGCCCTCGCCACCCAGCAGCCCATCCTCTTTATCAACGACCCCGTCGGCTCCACCTGCACCATCATCGCCGAGCTCTTTCGCCGCGACGGCCTCGCCCCCTCCCCTCAAATCGCCGGCGTGCTCATGGGCGGCATCATCTCCGACACCCTCCATCTGCAAAGCCCGACTTCCACCGAAAAAGACGCCGTCATGCTCTCCTGGCTGGCCCGCCTCGCCGACGTCGATTCCCGCCAACTCGCCCAGACCATTTTCAGCTCCGGCTCGGTCATTCTCGCCCACCCGCCCGCCCAGGTCGTTCGTTCGGACTTCAAAATCTACGACGAGGAGGGCGTGCGCTTTTCGGTCTCACAGGTGGAGGAGCTCGGCTTTGGCAACTTCTGGCAAAACTCCAAGGCCCTCGTCCGCGCCCTCGACGACCTCTGCGCCGGCGACCAGCTCTGCTTCGCCTGCCTGCTGATCACCGACATCAACACCCAGAACTCGCTCCTGCTGTTCAAGGGCGATCCCGAGGTCTCCCGTCGCATCACCTACCCCCAGGT
>CAYNUW010000205.1:0-6856 GCA_964400455.1 uncultured Akkermansia sp.
ATTCTGTCGCCCCGGCGCGGGCGGCTCCGCCGGGGCGGGCGAAGCTCTTGGGGGTGACGTTGTGGGCGCGGCTGCTGGGGGTGAACTGGGGGTGGGGTTTCTTGGTTGGGGGCGGGGTGGGTTGGAAAAAGGAATGTCGCCAAACGCGTGCAAGGCGGCGTCGCCGGCGGGCGAGGCGACGAGCACGCCGAGGCCGGGCGAAGCGACGCACAGCTCGGCGAGCTCTTCGGGCGAGAGCACCATGGCGGCGGTGGAAACGGCGTCGGCGACGGCGGCGGACGGGGCCAGGGCCCAGGCGCGCCGGGGGGCGGCGGGCGCGCCGGTGAGCGGGTCGAGGATGTGTGCGCCCTGCACGGCGAAACCGGAGGCGCCGAGGGCGTGGTGGCGCAGGGAGACGATGCGCCGGGCCGATCCCTCGCCGAGGCCGACATCCCAGGCTGTTCCCGGGGCGGGGCCGTCGAGGGCGAGGATGCTGCTGCCTTCGCCGCCGATGAGCAGGGCGGCGGGCAGGTCCCACTCGGCGAGCGTGGCGCCCATGCGGTCGAGGGCGAAGCCCTTGCCGATGGCGCCGAGATCGAGGGTGACGGGGCCGTTGAGCACGCGGGCGATGGATGTGGCGGGATCGAGCTCGAGTCGCCCGCGGGTGGCGGCGGCGGGGGAGGGGGCGCGTCCGCGCAGGGCGTCCAGCCGGTCGCCCAGGGTGGGATCGAAGGCGCCGCCGGTCAGCTGGTGGAGCTCCAGGGCGAGGCGCAGGCAGGCGGAGACCTCGGTGGAGAGGCGCAAGGTTGCGCCGGCTTCGAGGCGGGAGAGGACGGCGATCTCGCTGCCCTCGTCGTAGCGGCTGAGCAAGGCGTGCAGGCGGTCGAGCAAGGCGAAACACTCGTGCGCGGCTTGGGCGGCGTAGGGTGCTTCGGCGGTGACGAGGCGCAGCTCGAAGGTCGTGGCCATGGCCTCGTGCCGGAAAACGTGGATGGGGGCGGCCGATGACATGATCAGGGCAGGCGTCCGAGGAAAATGAATACCCCTGGTCGTAGTTCGAAGGGCTCGAACGGCGCGGCGTCGGCGAAGGCCCCGAGCTGTTCCGGGCCGGCGAGAAGGACGCCGGGGCGGAGGGCGGCGGGCGGGTCGGGCCAGTAGCCGACGCGGGTGTGGCGGCGAAGGGTCCACGGCAGCGGCCAGTAGTCGGTGGCGACGACCTGGACCACGTCGTCCGGCGGGACCGCGGCGAGCGCGCCGGCGAGGCGGTCGAGATCCGGGCTGCCGGGCGAGTAGGCGAACGGATTGCCCGGTGCGACGGGGTGTCGCGCGCAGCGGGCGTAGGATTCGGCGGCGAGCAGGCCGGCCGTGATGGCGGCGACGCTGAAACGCAGGGCGGGGCGGGCGCGCGGCGAGCGGGCGAGGGCGGCGGCGCCCCGTCCGGCGAGGAGGGCGAGCGGGAGCAGCCAGGCGAGGGCTAGCCACGGCGTCTTGTAGGGGAGGGCGGAGAAGATCGCCACCAGCAGGACGGCTCCGCCGGCCAGCCAGCGGGCGAAGGCGGCGCGGCGGCCGCGCCAGGGGCCGGCGGCGGCGAAGACGGCGAGCAGCCACGCGCTCCACGGCAGGCCCACGGGGGATGGGCTGAAGAGCCAGCCGAAGTAGGTGAAGAACGGATACGCGTGCTCGTCGCCCAGTCCGCGCGCGGTCTGGGCGCCGACGGCGCGGAAGAGGTCGAAGGCGCCGGCGGGGTTGCGGCCCAGCCCGCCGAACAGGAGGAGCACGACGCCGGCGGCGGCGGCGGTTTGCAGGGCGAGCCCGGCGAGGCGGCGCGGCCAAGGGGCGGGAAGGCCGGGCAGGGCGGCGAGGGCGAAGGGGACCAGGAGGAGGACGGCGGTGGCCTTGGTGGAGAGCATCAGGCCGGCGAGGGCGCCGGTGAGCAGGGCGGCGGCGACCGAGGGGCGGGAGCGCCAGCGCCAGAAGGCGGCGAGCCAGGCGGAGAAGAGCAGGATGTGCAGCATCTCGTGGATGAAGGCGCCGGAAAAGTAGACGAAAGGCGCGGAGAGGCCGAGGGCCGCGGCGGCGGCGAGGCTGGCGGAGAGGCCGAGTGGTCGGCGGAAAAGCAAGGCGGAGGCGGCGAGGGCGGCGCCGCAAAGGGCGGGCAGGAGGCGGAGGTGCCAGAGTTCGAAGTCGGCCTCGCGGCGCAGGCCGAAGGGGACGAGGAGGGCGGCGGCGGCGTAGTGGAGGGTGGGCCCGTGGTGATCGTGGGCGCGGTAGGTGTGATGGCCGGTCGAGATGGTCTCCCCGAGGATGAAGGCGTTGACCGCCTCGTCCGGGTGGACGGGGCGGGAGTCGAGCCCGGGCATACGGATGAGCAGGGCGACGACGAAGACGAGCAAGGCGAGGCCGGCGAAGCGGAGGCGCGCGGCGAGCACGTTCACTTGGCGGGCGAGCCCCAGACCTCGACCTCGACGTAGTGGTTGAGGGCGTTGGCGGTGTTGCCGTTGCTGTAGAGGCGGACGTAGCGGCCGCGCACGTTTTTGGCGTCGATGAGGCGGCCCTCGTGGGTCTCGATGTAGGTCGGGTCTTTGCCGGCGCCCTGGCCGGAGACGTTTTTGAGGTCGTTGTTGAAGATGGTGGTGACGCCTTCGATGAAGTCGGGGTCGTTGGAGATCTGGGCGACGACGCCGAAGTAGACGCGGGACTGGGCGTGGAAATGCCAGAGCAGGAGGGCGTGGATGTCGGCGGGAGCGCCGAGGTCGATCTGGATCCACTGCGGGCCCTTGGCGAGTTCGACGTAGCAGCCCTCGGAGCCGTCCTTGTCGCCATCGGTGACGAGTTCGAGGTCGCCGAGGAGCGGTTGCGGATCGCTGCTGGTGACGGTTTTGTTGAGCGCGAGGTTTTTGGCGGAGGCGGGGACCAGGAAAGGGGGGCGGGCGCCGGCGCGGGCGGGTTCGAGGTTCTCCACTTTAACGGGCACGGGCGTGCCGACGAAAAGGGGGGCGGGCAAGTCGGTGGTGAGCGGGACGAGCAGCGGTTGTTCGGAGCGCGCGGCGGAGGCGGCGCAGGCGAGCAAGGCGGCGTAGATAAAGGGGAGGCGGAGGGAGGGCATGGAAGGAAAGTCGGGGCGGGGTGGCGGAGTGGATCAGATGGCCGGAATGTCGATGGTGAGAAGGGCGCGTTTCTCGACCGCCTCAATGGCCTTGTAGATCGGATACTCACTGCGGAAGGCCTCGTCGGCGGGGCAGTTGAGTTTGGCGCGGCCGCGGATGGCGTTGAAGAAGTTTTCCAGGTGATACTGGTGGATGGCCTTGTTGAGCACGACGGGCATGGTGTAGGAGGCGAGGGCGGCGGTTTCGCGCGCGTCCACCTTGGCGTCTGCGGAGGGTGCGGCGGCGGGTGCGGCGTCGAGCCGGAGGTAGTTTTTTCTCACCCACTCCTCCCAGGAAGGCGCGGCGGCCTCGCGGTAGATTTTGGTGTGGTTGGGGTTTTCGGAGATGCGCACGGTGCCCTCGGTGCCCATGAACTGCTCCCAGTAGCCGCCGCCGGAACTGGTGGTGGTCTGGACTTGATAGAACGCGCGGGCGACGCCGCCTTCGGGCTGGGGAAACTCGTAGATGACCATGGCGTTGTCGAACCACTCGTGGCCGGTGTAGAAGTCGTTGCCGCCGCTGGCGAAGACCGTGGTGGGGGCGCGGCCCAGGAACCAGCCGAAGGTGTCGATCTGGTGGGCGCCGAGATCGGAAAGCGGCCCGCCGCCGAATTTCTTGAACCAGCGCCAGTTTCGGAACGTGGCCATGTCGGGGTAGCCGTAGTGGGCAAGGACGTCGGCGGGCAGGTCGGATCGTTTTGGCCAGCCGAGGTCTTTGGTGACGGCGCGGTTCCACTGGCCCTGGGCGGCGGTGATGCGGCCGGGGAGGCGGGCCTCGCCGAAGAGACGATCCTTGGCGAAGAGGTAGCGCGGGTTGCTGCGGCGCTGGTGTCCGATCTGGAGGAGGCGGCCGGTGGAGCGCATGGTCTCGACCATGGAGCGCGCGCCCTCGACGGTGTTGGACATCATCTTCTCGCAGTAGACGTGGAGGCCGGCCTTGAGGCAGGCGTTGGTGTGGGGGGCGTGGAAGGCGTCCGGGGTGGCGATGACGGCGGCGTCGAGGCCCTTCTCGGTGGCGAGCATCTCGTCAAGGTCGCGATAGCCCTTCACGTCCACGCCGTTGGATTTGAAGTAGCGTTCGCCGTAGGTGCGGGCGTAGTCCCAGATGTCGCAGAGGGCGACGATGCGGACGTCGCCAAGTTTGAGCAGGCTCTCGGCGAGAACGCGGCCTTGGGCGCCATAGCCGACGAGGGCGAGCCGGAGGGGTTTGTCGGAGGAGGCCGGCTGGGCGAAGGTGCGTGGAAGGGAAGCGAGGGCGAGGCCGGCGGCGGTGGTCGCCAGGAAACGGCGGCGGGTAAGGCCGGTGAGCGAGGTGGCGGCGGGGGTCATGAGCGGGTGATCGAGAAGCGGTTGTGGTCGACGAGCACAAGGGCGGCGGCGACGAGGCCGACATGGATGGCGAGCCAGGAGACGCCGGCATCCTGGGCGATCAGCATGAGTCCGACCGTGAGCGCGGTGTAGAGGGCTCCCATGGCGAAGAGGACGGCGCGGCTGGCGATGCCGAGGAGAAGCAGGAGGCCGAGCAGGATCAGGGCAGGGCCGAGGACGAAATAGAAAGGTGCAGTGAGGAAGCCGGGGAGGAGCGGTTCGGCGGCGAAGCGGGTTTGGAGGGTGTCGGGCAGGGCGTGGTAGTGGCTGAGGCCATACACCTTTTTCTCCACGTCGAGCATGACACCGCTGAGGTCGGGCTGGCCGGTGGAGTCAAGGAGGGGCTCTTGGACGGTGATCTTGGCGGAGTATTTTTCCAGTCCGGCGACGAGGGCGCGGGTGCCCAGCCAGAGGCGGAGCACGAGGAAGGCGAGGGTGCGGCCAGAAAAGCGAGCGGACGTGGCGGGAGGAGAGGAATCGGACATGGGCGGGGATGAAAGAAGTGAGGAAGAGGGACCAAACCAGGACGGCCTCAGGTGTTTGGGGTGGCGGCCAGTTCAGCTTCGCAAGCTTTTACAAAGGCGTCGGCCTCGGCACCATTGATCCGGCGGGCGGCATCGATGATGACCTGTTTCTCCTCGATGCGTTCCGCGAGGGGCCAGGCTTCGCGGTAGGCAGCCAACCGGCGATCTCGCGGGAGGTAGTCGAGGTTCGGAAGGGTATCCAGATAGCCGCGCAGGGCGAGAATACGTTCTCCCGCATCGGTGGCGCGGCGGGCGTGGGCGAGAAGCAAGGTGAAGGCGCCTTCGGTGCGGGCGGAAGCGAGGGCGCGGACGACCTCCTTGCGCTTTTCGAGGTCAGTATCCTCGAGCAGGGCGGACAGGGCGGCGGTGGCGGCGGGGTCTTGGATGAGGGAGAGCGCGCCGATGAAGGCGGGGCGTTCAGGTGCGTCGGGTGAGGCGAGGGTGTTGGACAGGAGGTGCGCGGCGGCGTGGCCGTCGGGATCGCTGGCTGCGGCGGAGAAAAGGGCGCGGCGCCATTCGCGACGGTCGGCGGATCGCTGAACGAAGGAGACGAGGTTGGCGACGGCAGCGAGATCACCGGGTCGGACGAGGGTGGCGACGGCGTCGAAGGCGGCGGAGCGGACCGTGGCGTCGGCGGAGGAGCAGGCGGCGGTGGCGAGGGTGAAGGACTGACGATCCTGGCGGGCGGCGAGGATGCGGAGGAGAGCGGCGGCGGTCTCGGGAGTGGCGGACGCGAGGTGGTTGCGCAGGAGGTCGTCGGTCGCGGGGGAGGGGAGTCTGCTCAGGGCATCACGGGCGGCGTCGGCGAGGGGGCCGGCGGGGCTGAGCAGAGGCAGGAGCACCTCAACGGCGGACGCGTCGGCGCAACGTCCGAGGGCGAGGGCGGCGGCGGGACGGGCGGGGTCGTCGGCGCGGCCGAGGGCAGCGGTGAGCAGCGGCACGGCGGCGGCGGAGCGGCGTTCGCCGGCGGCGGCGTAGAGGGCGGTGAGCGTCGGGGCGGGCAAAGAGGGCGCGACGGCGGAAAGTTTTGCGAAGAGTTTGGCGTCGGCGACGAGGGCGAGCGAGCGGGCGAGATCGGCGGCGACGGCGGGATCTTGGAGCAGGGGAAGCAGCTTGGATGCGGCGGCGCGACCTTCGGCGGCGATGAGGAGGCGGGCGGCGGCGATACGATCCGGAGCGGTTGCGGCTGCCTTGAGCAGGCGGCTGGCGATCCGGGCGGTGGCGCGGCGGTTGGCGGGCGACGGATCAAGTCGGAGCAAGCGGTCGGAAGCGGCGAGGAGGGCGGAGCGGACCTCGGGTGAGTCAGGAAGTTTGCCGAGGGTGCGAACTGCGGCGGGGGTGGCGAAGGCGGCGAGGGTGGAGGTGGCGGCGGGGCCGACCGGGGCAGGACTGGTCGCGAGGGACGCGACGGATTTAAGGGCGTCGGCGGCGGGTCGGGCGGCGAAGGAGTTTAGGAGCAGGACGCGGTCGGAAGGGGTTACGGCGGACGCGAGCAGGCGCAGACGGCCGGCGTCGGCGGCGGGGGTGGCGAAGTCGGTGAGCGTGGCGACGGAGTCGGCGAAAAGGGCGGAGGTGGCGGCGGCTTTTTCTGCGGCGGGAACGACGGCCGGGCCGCCGGTGATGAGGAGGAGACGCAGGGCTTCGCGCCGGGCCTCGGTGGAGGCGGAGGTATCGGCGACGAGGGCGACCAGGCGGGGCTCGTGTAAGAGACGTTCGGCGGGCGGTAGGGCGAGGAGCAGGCGTTTGATCGCGTGGGGACCGAAGTCGGGCTGGCTGGCGGCGCTGAAAGCGGCGAGTGCGGTCCAGGGGGATGGGCGATCTTGCAGGGGTGTCTTGTCGT
>CAYNUW010000206.1:0-654 GCA_964400455.1 uncultured Akkermansia sp.
GGAGTGGGATTGCAGGCCCCAGGCGTTGACCGAGTATTGCAGGGTGAGGCGGTCGGGCGCGCTGTTGAAACTGGACATGTTCTCGTCGGTGGAGAACTGCATGGCCAGGTGGTCGAGCATAGCGCGGTTGGCGGCGCTGTCGATGTTGAGGCAGTCGCCGCCGGAGCCGTTTTTGCCGTGGCGAAAACGGACATGGCGGATGACGACATCGGGGGCGGAGACGCGGAAAAAGTTATTGAAAAAGCCGATGCCGTCGCCCGGGGCGGTCTGGCCGGCGATGGTGACCCGGCCCCTGGTCATGCGCGTGCCGCTGGAGCCGCTGGGGAAACGGATGTAGCCGGAGACGGCAAAGACGATGGTGCGGCCGTTGCTGGGCACGGTGGCGATGGCGTCGGCGAAGGAGCCGGCGCCGGAGGCGTTGAGGTTGGTGACGATGTAAACGTCGCCGCCGCGGCCGCCGTGGGAGTAGGCGCCAAAGCCCTCGGCCCCGGGGAAGGCGGGGATGGTGGCTTGGGCGTGCAGAGCGGAAGTGGCGAGGGCCAGCGCGGCAAAGGCGGTGGCGAGCAGGGCGGCGGCGCGGTGATACATCGTTTGAGACAGGGGCGGGGGCAGGGCGAGAGGCGGCAGGCAGGGTTTCTAAGCTTACTTGCGGGC
>CAYNUW010000206.1:664-6847 GCA_964400455.1 uncultured Akkermansia sp.
GGGGGGGGGTTCTAACTTCGTTGTCCCGGGGGGGGGGGGGGGGGCTCGTGGGGGCGGGGTGGGTTCCTACGCTTACTTGCGGGCGGGCGGGCGGCAACTGGTGCTTGATTGCAGAACTCAGTGATATTTTGACCGGTGCTTTTGGCCGGGGCGAAAAGCACTCCGCCATTTTATCACTTACCCCCGCCATCAAGCACCAAGACGAGCAGGGATTGTGTCCAATGGTCGCCTTCGGCGTCAGTGACGGTGAAGTCGAAACGGGCGCGGCCGATGTGGCCCGGCTCGGGGGTGAAGGTGGCGAGGCGGTTGCCCTCGCCGGTCTGGCGGACGGTGCCGCCGGAGACGGCGTTGATGGTAAAGCGGGGGGAGTGGGAGTTAAAGCCGAGGGTGTAGCGGGAGAGATCGCTGGTGAAGGTTTCGCCGGGCAGGACGATGGCGTGAGGCGAGGCGCGAAAGTGGAGGTATTCGTCGAGGCGAAGGTAGCCGGCGGGGCTGTGGTCGGGCAGGTAGGTGGCGCCGGGGGCGATGAGGGAACCGTGGGTGGGAAGGGGGTGGTTCTGGTCGGGGCTTAAGGGGTCCTGGCCGAGGGCGATTTCCCAGCGGTCGGGCAGGCCGTCGTGGTCGGTGTCGGTGAGGGCGGGGGCGGAGTTGAGCACGTCCATGCCATCGCCGGGCACGGGGAGTTCGCGCTCGTCGCCGATCATACCGCGGCGCAGGTGGAGGAGGTTGTCGAAAAGATGGGTGTCCACCGCGTCGCGAAGAGGGCGGGTGGAGCGGGCGTCGAGGCGGAGGGCGCCGGAGGCGGAGACGACGCGTTTGTAGGCGAGGCGCGGGGGTAGGGTAGTGAGCGGCGGTCGGTGGGGTGAGGTGAGTCGAACCGGAGATGTGGTGTAGATGCCGGAGGCGAGGTCGTGACCGAGGTCGATGCCGTCCAGGAGTTGGTTGCCGTTGTGGTCGATGAGGTTGTCGGCGAGGTAGAGGGTGAAGTTGGTGTTACCCTCGCGGTCGAGGCGGGCTTTTTCGAGAGCATGGGGACGGAGGTTGCCGGGGGGGCAGATGAAGTAGTTGCCGACGACGTTGGCGCGCCAATCCATGGGAGTGAGGGAGTCGCCGAGGATAAAACCTATGTTCCAATCGTAGGTGACGTTGTTGATCCAATCGAGCAGACCCAGAGGGCGGGCCTTGGGGTTGCGGGTGTGATTGTGCGCCCAGAGGTTGCGCAGCGAGGTGGCGTGACGCTGGTCCCAGAGGCCGCCGCACGAGTGGTTTTGCAGGCCCCAGGCGTTGATGGAGTCTTGAAGGGTGAGGCGATCGGGCGGTCGCTTGAAACTGGACATGTTCTCGTCGGTCGAGAACTGCATGGAAACGTGGTCGAGGAGGACGTTGTTGGCGTTGGCGTCGAGATTGACGCAATCGCCGCCGGCGCCGCGACGACCGTGGCGAAACCGCACGTGGCGAATCACGATATCGGGCGCGGAAAGGAGCACGGTGCCGCCCTGGAAACCGATGCCGTCGCCAGGTGCGGTCTGACCGGCGATGGTGAGACGTGGGCGGGTCAGGCGCAGGTTTTTTCCGGGCACGGGTATATAGCCGGAAACGGCGAAGACAATGGTGCGACCCGAGTCCGGGGCGGTGGACACGCCTTCGGCAAAGGAGCCGGGGCCGGAGCCGGCGAGAGTGGTCACGGTATAGACATCACCGCCCCGGCCGCCGGCGGCGAACGCACCGAAACCCTCGGCGCCGGGAAAGGCGGGGATTTGGGCAAACAAGGGGGCGGCTAGCGTCAGCAGGGAAACAACGATAGACGGCTTCAGGCAGGGGCGGGACGAGTTTTGCAGGCGCATGGAGACGGGGACGTCGTCCGGCAGCGGGTGTTACAGCCGGAGAAGAGGTGCACTGAAGATACGGATGCGGCCAGAGAACGGCCTCAACGATCCGCGAAGTCGTCCAGTCTGATGAATGGTGCACGTCGTTGCGCAACAAAGTGCGCATGGCATGGTTTGCCGGAGCATCGCGGTGCGATAGGGTGTGGAAGATCCATAAACCCTTTTGTTCCGTCCCAATCCCTGCCGTCGTCCTAGTTATGCCGCCGCCGGTTATGCTGAAAGATCTCGCCCTCCGTCTGGGGGTGGACACCTCGACGGTGTCGCGGGCGATGCACGACCATCCGAGAATCTCGCTGGCTACGCGACAAGCGGTCAAACGGGCGGCGGAGGAGCTTGGTTACAAGGCCAGCCCGATGGTGACAGCGCTGATGCGTTTGCGCCGGACGCGGCAATCGGAGCGCCACGTGGTTTTGGCCTACGTGACGGCTTATCCGACCCGCTACGGCTGGCGGCCGCCGCATCATGATCGTCCGGACTATTTTCCAGGGGCGGCGGCGCGGGCGAAGGAACTGGGCTACAAGCTGGAGCATTTTTGGTTGATGGAGCCCGGCATGACGCCGGCGAGGTTTGCTTCGATCCTGGTAAACCGAGGCATCACCGGCCTGTTGATTGGTCGCCTGCCACCGGGGAGAAACGAGTTGGATCTGCCTTGGGAGACTTTTTCCAGCGTGGCCCTGGGACTGACGCTGCGGACGCCGCAGGTGCATCACGTAACGGAGGCGGCGTTCGCGGCTGCGCACCTCGCGATGGAACGCATGAAGCAGGCGGGTAGCCGGCGCATAGGATTCGTGTTTTCCGAACCTGACGACAGTCCAGGGGTGGGTCGCAGGTATCTGGGCGCTTATCTGGAACAACAACTCGGACTGGAGAAGCGCGACCGACTTCCGCATTGCGAGCATGGGACCCCTGAAACGTTTCCTAAGCGTTTTCTGCAGTGGTTCGACCGCTGGAAACCGGATGCGATCTTGGCGACGCACGCCGACGCGGTGCTGCGGGTATTCACGGATGCCGGAAGGGAGCGGCCGGAGGGACTGCGCCTGGTGTCTCTGGTGAACGACAAACTGGATCAGGGTTTTTCCGGCATCCACCACGATCCTTCGGTTTTGGGGGCGATCGCGGTTGATGCGTTGGTCGGCATGCTGCATCGAGGGGAAACGGGGTTGCCGATAAACTCTCATTTTGTGCAGGTCCCCGGGCGATGGGTGGACGGCTGGAGATAAGCAGGCGACGGTCCGGGGCGTCGGTGGAGAGCGTATGGGCTTGTTCAAAATCTTGTCCCATTTCTCGTCCGGACCCAGCATGTTCCAGTTTCTCCGATGCTCATCCTCCTGCTCGTCGCCATCGCCACCGGATTCTTCGTAGTGGAACGTCTTTGGCCGGCCAATGCCTTGCCGCGGGTGCGGGCATGGTGGCCGCGGGTCGTGCTGGTTAACGTGATCCAAGCCGCACTGGTGTTGCTGGCGGGTGTCAGCTGGGACCGCTGGCTCCAATCCGTATCCGTGCTACGCCTACACGAATGGCTGGGGGACACGCCGGCGGGCCTGATCGCGCAAGGTTCCCTGGCCTACTTCGTCTCGACCTTCGTCTACTATTGGTGGCACCGCTGGCGGCACGAGTCTGCGTTTTTGTGGCGACTTTGCCACCAGTTGCACCACTCGCCGGCCCGCATCGAGCTGGTGACGTCTTTCTACAAGCACCCGGTCGAGATCACGATTAACTCCATTCTGGGTGCCGCGATCGTATACGCGCTCATGGGCTGCTCTCCGTTTGCCGGCGCGGTTTACACGTTCCTCACCGCCGTGGCGGAATACTTTTATCACTGGAACATCCGCACTCCGCATTGGCTCGGACGCCTGGTGCAGCGGCCGGAATCCCACCGGGTCCATCATCAATACGCCCATCATACCCAAAACTACGCTGACCTGCCGCTTTGGGATGCTCTCTTCGGCACGTATCGGAACCCGCGCGACAACCCGTCGCGTTGTGGTTTTGATGACTGGCGAGAAGACCGTTTCGACGACATGCTGGCCTTTCGGGATGTGCATGCTCCGGGCGCGGAAAAATTAGCGCCGCTCCACCTGCTGCCGACGTGCATCGGCTGCGCCAAACGCTGGGCCTGCGCCGAGGCTCGCGGCGTGCTTGACGAGGAGGGTCAGTCCAAAAATCGCGCCGCCCACCCGGGCTCCGGCAAGGGTGTGGGGACGTAGGCCCCAAACACGCGGTAGCGCACCCGCGCCACCAGCTTGTAGGCCGAGTCACGCAGCGGGCCGGGCACGCACCAGGCCAGCCAGGCGAGCACTCGCCAAACGCCGCCAAGCGCAGCTAGCACACCGATGACTCCTCCCGTGCGCAGACGCGGTTGGTCAGAGCCGAGATCGGGCAGAAACAAAATGCTATCGAACTCCTCGGTGGGGAGTCCGAAGCGCTGCAAGGTGCGCTGGCCGGTCTTGCCCCGCAGGGGGGCAAAACGCAGCACGGCGGCGGAGTCCTCGCGCAGCAGCCAACGCACCACCGCGTTGCACAGCCCGCATTCACCATCGTAAAACAAGACCGGTTCCCGCCCAGGTTCGCGCCGCGCCGCCGGCAACCATGCCGGGTCGAACGTAAAGGCGTGCAACATCAACATGCCGAGGGTGAGGTCGGCAAAATCCACCACCAAAAGGATTCCAAGGTGCATTCCCACCATACTGAGCCAGACCCACGCCCGGGCGCGCTGCCACAGGGCCAGCGGCAGAAAGAGCACCTCCGCCGCCAAGGCCCCCCAGGTCAAAAGCGCGTGACACCAACCGGGCAGGCCCAGGGCAGCATCGCGAAACCAGCCAGGCCGGGCCAGGGGGTTTTGCAGGAGATGGGTAAAGGCCGTGCCATCCACCCAGCTCGGACTCTGCAGTTTTACCACGCCGCTGAAGGTATAGCCCAGCGCCATCAGAGCCCACGCGGTCGCCCACCCCCCCAGCGGCGTCGTCCATGTGCTCGGCCGCACCACCCGTCCTCGCCAACGCCAAGGCTCGCCATCCGGCACCAGCGCGAGAAGTAACAACAAAAGTCCGACGTAGGGAATCGACGGATTCGAAATCAACACATTGCGGTTAAACAAGGCGGCCCAGACAAACCACAAACCGAGGGCGACGCCCACCCTTTGCCAACCGACTGCCAGCAGCAGACCCAAGCCCGCCCCGAGCCCACACCAGAACATTGAGAACCAGGGGGCCCCGATCCAGGCCAGTGGATTGGGGAAAAGACCATAAATCGGATTAAGCGCCGGATCCGGCAACACCCCGCGCTCCGAAAACAGCTCCCCCGCCCAGGGCACGAGAGCCGCGAAATGCCAAGCCAGCCACAGTCCAAAGGCGATGCGGAAAAGAGCAAAATGCCCAGGCGAGGCGCCTGCTTTCACGGACATGAAGGCGCGAGCAACCATGAGTCGTTTCTTCCGCGAGTGCGGGTTTTTATTTTCATGGTGAGGTCGCGCGCTCCTGGCGGCAGCGCGAATTCGGTCCGCAAGGGCCCGCTCCCGCCCAAACCGTAACACCAGACCGCCTGCCAGAGCGGCTCCGGCAGACGCGGCGCGTAAGAAAGCGCTGCGCCATAGACGTTGCGGCGATTATAAGGACCTTTGAGCTGTGAATAGAACTCGGGCGTGATCTCCCGGGTAAACGCCACTCCCGCGCCATCCATTCCCTGCAACACGAAATCCGCCGCGAAGGTTTCGAAACCGTCGACATCGGAGAAAACCTTGGGGAACGGCGCGATGACAGTCGCCGCCCCGAGCCCACGCAGTGCCGGCACATTTGCGATGTATCCCGCCATTTGCAGGCAGCCTAAAAACAAAAGGACTAACGCGAGTGCGTTTCGCCAGACCATGCCACGGACGCAAGGCCCGCCGGCCGGCACGTGCAACCTCGTTTTCCGGAGTTCCGTCGCTTACCCCATCCCGCTAACCGGATCGGCGCGCCTCTGCCGGCACTGAGTCGGCCAAGAACGCGGGTGCGGCGGGTCGTCTCGGTTTAGATTCGCTGGGCTTGGAGACGGACGAACATACGATCAGTCGCTGTTCCCGTAATGGTGGCCGTCACGGTGGTGGTGCCGGTTTCGGGAGTGTTTGCGGCGGAACTGAAGGTGACGCTGGTCCCTCCGGCAACGCTGCCGGAGGCGTGCCAGCTGACTAGATCGAGCGACCACTGATAAGTCGTGGCGACGTCCGTGGCGGAGGGTGTGAGGTGGGAATGTTCGAAGGTCAGTGAGTTTCCGTTTCTTGCCACGGCACTCAGGCCGGAGGAGGGGGCGGTGGGATCGG
>CAYNUW010000207.1:0-6830 GCA_964400455.1 uncultured Akkermansia sp.
GCACCATGGGCCTTCTGCAGCAGCTGGCCCGCGCGGACGCCGGCATCTTTGCCGACGGCATGAGTAATATCGTAGAGGCTATGAAAGAGGCGGCGGAGCATTATTTTGCCGACGGGTCGATCCATGATGCCTGCCCGCCGCTAAAAGCGCTTCTCCACATCATGCGTGACGGGGCTTGGGAAGGTAAGGGATTGGATGCGCCCGAAGTGCGAGCCCTGTTTGACCGCTCTACGGTGCTGGCCAGCGATTGGTATGCCGCCCGGTTGGAGGCCAAGCGCAAGATCGATGCGGCGGTTTGGGAGGCACACGCGCGCTACTTGGAGAAGTTCCTACGTCGCGCGGCCTACGCCGATGTCGCGGTGCGCTTGGATATTCGGGGTCGTTTGGAACGGGTCACCGAATTGGTGCGTGAAGCCAAGTTGCCGGGCTATGCTTCTGCCTTACGCGGCACCTTGGGTGGCGAGCCGGCCGTGGCAGCGGATATTGTTAAGAGTCATCGAGTTTAAAGAACATGCTGGAAGCTAAACAAAATGCGGAAAAGGCATTGACAGTGAGTTTGGCGAACCCATGTTCTCGACCTCCCGTCTGTTGCAGGGTGGAGCAGCCTGGTAGCTCGTCAGGCTCATAACCTGAAGGTCGTCAGTTCAAATCTGACCCCTGCACCCAATCTAAATCCCCCTCAACCCGACGGTTGAGGGGGATTTTGTTTTCCGGCCGCGTAGGCTTTGGGGGGCGCTTCGTTTGCGAAGCTAAAGGACTCTTTTCGGTTTTCGTGATACGGATCGAAAGAAGCGATTGTCTTGGGAAGTTTCCCCCAACCGATCAGATTCCCGATGGTCGTGCCGCCGCCGGCCAGCGCTTTCCGGGTGTGCCGTTGGTTCGTAAACGAACGCCAAATCGCCTGCGTGCGGAAGGTTTGGCCGATCCAATCTGGAAACATAGGATCAATCCCTTGAATCATCCAACTCGCCCTTACGTTCCGCCTTGTGGCGGGCGCGCTTCTCGCGGCGGACCCTTTGCCAGGCTGGCTCGGGGGATTCCCCGGCCATGATGCAGCCGAGGGGCTGAATCTCCCCGACCACGCTCGCGAGACCAAAGCGGGCGATCTGGGCCTTCACCTTGGCCGCGTCCTTGTAGGCCAAGGGCGACTCGGAAAGGTCGGGTGCACCGCCAAACCAGCGCACGTCGAGACCGGCGGTCGAGGCCGCCAGGGCCTGGCGCACGCGGCCGGGGTCCAGCTCGCCGTCGGCGTCGCGGTAAGGCGCGAGCATGGCGGTGCGGGAAAGATTTCTCCCGGCGCCGTGCGGGCAAAAGGACAGGCAGGCATCGTTGTCGGAGCCGAGCACGAGGAGGATTTCCTTCGCCATGTTGAGCGGGATGAGCCCGAGCAGCGGTCGACCCTCGGGGTCGCGCCAAGCCGGCGTGGCACCCTTGCCGTGGAAGTAGGAATCGCCGCGGCGCCAGACAAAATTATGCTCGTTGCCCACCTGTGCGAGTGCGCGCAGCCCCAGGCGGCGCAGGAGCGCGTCGTGGATCAGGGCGTGGTTCTCCCGCGTCCAATCCGATATGTATTGCAGGGCCTTCCAGTAAGCCGCGCCTTCGGCTGAATCGGCCGGGAGCCAAGCGGCGGCATCGGGCACGCCGCGGGTGTTCTCATCGCACCAGCGTCGCGCCGCGACTTGTCCGCGTTTGTAGAGGTCGGCCCCGAGGCCGCGGGAGCCGTGGTGCGTGACGAGCACACGGAAGGCGCCGTTGTGGCGGGTAATGGCATCGGCGAGACCGACATGGCCGGCGGCGGCGATCGAGCGATGCTCAGCCGCGGTGAACTGCACGCGGCCTAGGTAGGCGAAGTGGTTTCCATCGCCTTGGGTGCCGAGGAAGTCCTGCGCCCGGGAGCGCAGTCCAGAAAGAAAGGGGTTGTCCCAGACCGGACGCTCCAGAACCGCAGATGACCATTGCTGGCCGCGCGTGCGTCCGCCGGCGCCAAAATGGGTCACGGCTTGCAGGTGATCCATGACCTCCGCAACTGGATGATTGTCGGCGAAGAAGGTGGCGAACATCGAGCAGCAGATGTCGGCCGAGTGGGCACCGGGAATGATGGCGTTCTCCACCTCGATGCCGCCGCCCACCGGGATGGTGGCCGTCGCCGAGCCTGAGGGACAGGCGTCCGGCATGAGCACGCCGCGGCGCACCACGGGCACGTGCAGCAATTCGGTCATGCGGCGACGCGCGAGTTCGAGATTGGCGGTTTCGAGCGGTGTGTCCGCCTCGATGGCCTCGGCGAGTCCGGCTGGAGAGGAGCGCAGTTCCAGGCGCGGCCACTCCTTGGGAAACTCGGTTTCCAAAAGGCGAAGAGCCTCTTCGCGCGGCAGGCCTCCGGCTTCGAGTTCGCGGGCGCGGCGGAGCGCGGCGCCGAGTCGGCGGTTTTCAGACCATCCGGCGGCGAGCAGATCCCGGGCTTTGATTTCCATGTTCATGCGATGAGACGAAAGAGAAGAAGAGATGGGTTGAGAGAAAAAGCTCGGGCGCTTCCGGGCCCGAGCCCGTGGCAGTGATTTTATGCCGTAATGACACCGTGCCAGACGGCGAGGACGGCAAAATCCTCGCGTAGGCGGCGAACACCGGCGTCGCGCAGCTGGCGGGCACGCTCCCGCGAAACGCCGAGTTTTTCGGCAATGTCGTCGAGTGTGCCGTCCTCGAGGAAGTAGATGCGCACGGCCGTAGCTTGCCCGGGCGTCAGACGCCCGAGCGCGGCGATCAAGGCCGAGTGTAGATCCCCCGCCTCGGCTTCGTCGCCGGGGCACGCGGCCGTCTCGTCCACCAAGGTCTCGACCACGGAGCGGCCGTCCTCGCCCTCGAAGTCGAGCGAGACGGGGCCCGCGCCATCGGTTTCCACCTCGCCGACCCGGGAGACGGACCAGCCAAGCTTGGCGGCGATTTCCACCGTGGTGGGCTCGCGACCCAGCTCCGCGGCCAACGCGGCGCGCGTCGAGGCGAGCGTCCGCGCTCGGGCGCGGGCGCCACGACCGACCGGGTCGAGGCGGCGGAGTTCGTCCAGCATCGCGCCGCGCACGCGCACGTAGCAGTAGGCGCGCACGTCGCCGCCCGCCTTGGCGAAGGACTCGACCAAGGCGAGGCGACCGGCGGAGGCGAGGTCGTCGCGAGAGACGTGAGCAGGCAGTTGCCGTGCGACGGAGGCGAGCGCCTGGTCCACGACGTCGAGCACGTCGACGAGGATGAGTGCTGCGGGAGCGGTGGTCATGACGAGCGTCGGCGGTGCGACGCGGAAGAAACGAGAAGGTGCCCGCAGATCGCTGCGGACGTTTAAGACGGAGACGGAAGAAAGTGGCGCCAGTCGGGGTGCTTGGGGGCTCCGATCATGGCGGCCACGGGACGAGGTTTAGGAGCGGAGGGCGGGCGAATCAGACGGAGGCCGGCCTCGTGCGGCAGGCGGTTGGCTTTTCGTGAATTCACGTCGCGACGGGACCAGACGAGGTTCTCGAAGGAGTCGCGGCCGCCGCGGTCGCGGGGCACGACGTGGTCGAGGTTGCCGTCGTCCCACCCGACTCGCTCGCCGGTGTATTGGCACACTCCACCGTCGCGCTGGAAAATGGCGCGACGGGTGAGGCGTGGCTGGGCCATCGGCATGCGGTCGTAGTGGGTCGCGATGATGACCGTGGGCACGCGGATCTGCCGGCGGGGCGTGTTGACCGAGAGGTCGAAGGGACGCACCGGAAGCTCGATCCATTGGGCCCAGGGCACCGGCACTACGCTGGTGAGGCGGGTGTAGTCGGGCGTGCCGTCGGGGAGCGACGGATAGGCGAGGTCGAGGGCGACCGCGGGAGCGATGCCGTCGGCGCCGCCGTTGAGCGCGACCAAGGCCTGCTTGACCGTGCGGTGGCCGATGGGCTGCCACGAGCGGTTGAGCGCGAGGACGAGAGGCTTGTCGAGGAGAGTGGTGTTCATGGGAACGAAAGGGAAAATCTGGGTTCTTTTCGTGAAGGGATATTCGGGCGAATGGAGGTCTCGCCCGGGCTTGCGCCGGGCTCTGCGCGTTACGAGGGGGGGAGCGGCGCGGGTGCCCGCTTTGCGGGCGGCGACGCGACCAACGGCGAGGTTCGCGCTCGCGCTCTCACGGCCCCCAGCCGTGCGCTCTTCCTGGCTAAGCCACGTCCCGATAAAATGGCTCCCGAGGGTGGCTCCGCCCCACCGACATCGCGATTAACAGTCGCGCGTTCTACTAGCTGAACTACTCGGGAATGAATTGGCTCCGGGCCGAGGCTCCGCCCCTCGAACTACGGTTTCAGAGACCGCCTTGTTGCTGTTACACCAGCCCGGAATGGTCGGAGCGGCAGGATTGGCTCGCGCTCCTCGCGCTCGGCCCTCCGGGCTGCGCCTTCGGCGCCCCGGTCGCGCTGCTGCGCTCCCGCACCTGCCTGATCTCGGTCCCAAGCCGAGTGCCTGACTTCTAGGCTACGCTCCGAAAAAATGGTGG
The DNA here is from genome assembly GCA_964400455.1 of uncultured Akkermansia sp. Classification (GTDB taxonomy): domain Bacteria; phylum Verrucomicrobiota; class Verrucomicrobiia; order Opitutales; family Opitutaceae; genus IMCC26134_A. The sequence continues at coordinate 4,496 of CAYNUW010000207.1, forward strand.
AGGATGAGGGCCACGCTCCCTCGTCTGCCGCTTGCAAGGCGGCCGCTCTACTGGGTTGAGCTAATCCCCCGAAAATGGAGCACGTCCGCGGTGTCGCACCGCGCTTGTCGCGGTTTTGCAAACCGCCGGGTTCACTGGTTCCCTCGACGTGCGAGAAAAGGGGTGCGGACGAATCCAGGTCGCTCGGCGCGAGAAGACTTCTCTCGCGTCCGCCCTCGATGTTCATCCGGTAATTGGTGGAGCCTTCCGGTTTCGCGCCGGACTCTGCCCGTCTTCAGCGGGCCGCCATCACTAGATCAGCCCAAGCTCCGAAAAAATGGCACGTCGCCAGGGGATCGCACCCTGACGTCCGGTTTTGGAGACCAGACCGTCCGCTAGGACATCTGCGACGTGTAGATGGGTGCAGATGAAGGACTCGAACCTTCGACCTCGTGGTTATGAGCCACGCGAGCTGCCGCTGCTCCAATCTGCAAGTGTGCGTGTAGGGCTATGGCCGATACACATGGTGGACCCGGCGGATTGGCTCGCGCTCGTCGCGCTCGGCCCTTCGGGCTGCGCTTTCCGGCCCCCGGTCGCGCTGCTGCGCTCCCGCATCCGCACCCTACGGATTAAAAGTCCGCTGTGCTGCTGTACACCACGAGTCCGTGGGAAAATGGTCGCCGCGAGGGGAGTCGCACCCCCATTGCGCACCTTGAAAGAGTGGTTTCCTGAACTGTTAGAAGACGCGGCGAGAAAAGAGACCGCAGCCCGGCTGGCCGTGCCATTGAACGCCCTTAATAAGGACGCACCGGGTGCGGAGACGCGCGGGAACGACGCCCCTGCGTAGGGCTTTCACGGACGCCGTGGCAGGCGACCGTGACTTCACGAAAAGAACCACCTCGTGCCCTCTCGGCCCACAGGGAGTGGACCGGATTGGAACGCCGTAGGATTTTACGGGGTTCGCTGATTTGCCTGGGCTCAGCTTAGAAGCCGCTTGGGAAAGTGGGAAAAGGCACGGGCGCTGGGCCCGGTTCCCGGAAGCGGCTGGACACAAAAAACCCACTTCCAGGGCGGAAGTGGGTGAATCGGACGGTGACGTTTTAAGATACGTCAGGTGATTCCCACTTCCAGAGGCGCGACATAGGCGGGCGTAAAACGGTCTTCATTATGCCGGGTGTTGATCGGCATCGCCTGATGCTTTCTGTTTGCCTCGGAGCGCGCACAGTCGCGCGGCCAACCCAGGGAGGGTCGGGCTGTCGGCGATAGGTGATGTGCGCTAAGGGTCATCGAAGTGATTGAGGGCTCAGTAGGCTTAACGGCAGCCGGGGGCAAGAAATCAAGGGGGCACCGAAAAATTTTTTAGAATACTTCGCATACCCGCGGGTTGAACGGAACGTCACCGGGCCTGGCTTGCTGACCTGTTCACCAACCGAAATGCCGTCGCGCCCGGGTTGGGGGCGGAGAGCGAAACCGCGGCTGGTCGGCTCGGAGGGGCGACACTCTCGAATACTATTCGGCTTTGCCGGGGTGCGACAGGTGACAGCCGAAGACCCAAGGCCGCAAGGGTTAGGGTCCGTCGCACCGACCCGGAGTTCGACCTCCGGCTGGCCTTCTTGCGTCTCAGGCGAGAAGGGCGGATTTTTCCCGGGAGATTTCCCAGGTCATTTTCTCGCCGCGAGTCCAGCGGTCGAACTCTTCGATCATGAGGTGGCCCATGCGCCGACATTCGAGATCTTGCGATCCGGCGATGTGCGGGGTGAGCACCACGTTGGGCATCGACCAAAGCGGAGAGTCGGGTGCCGGTGGTTCCGGATAGGTGACGTCGAGCCAGGCGGTAAGGTCGGTGCGGCGCGACAGAACCTCCACCAATTCGTCTTCCCGCACCACCGCGCCGCGCGCCGTGTTGAGGAACGTGGCGTTCGGCTTCATCAGTTCGAAATGACGGCCTTGGATCATGCCTTCGGTTTCCTTAAGCCAAGGCGTGTGCAGGCTAACCACGTCGCACCGGCGGAAGATATCGTCGAGTGGCACACTCTCCACCCCCAACTCAAGGGCCTGTTCCGGATTCAAAAAAGGGTCGTAGGCCAAAACGTTTAGGTCGAACGGGCGCAGGCGCTCCCGAACCAGGCGGCCGACCATGCCGAGGGAGATCAAACCTATGGTGCTGCCGTAGCCTCCCGCACACGGCACATGGGTCGGCTGACGTGCGAGGCGTTTCATGGCGTAGGCCTGTTTCCAGAAGTTTTTGAGACTGAGCAAAACCGCAGCGAGGGTGTATTCGGCCACGGGCACTGCGTTGATGGCGAACGCGCTCGTGATCGCGATGTCGCGTGTCCAAAATGCGTCCGTCGTGAAG
>CAYNUW010000208.1:0-6821 GCA_964400455.1 uncultured Akkermansia sp.
ACCACCATGAGCTCCGCCGCCCGTCCGTTTCCCACTTTCCTCGAAAGCGTAGAAGAGCTGCGCGGTGTGCTGCTTGCGGCGCATACGCTGGCGCCGGCGATTGAGGCGGCGGGTTCGGCCATCCTGGCGAGCTTAAGGGCCGGCGGCACCCTCTTGACCTGCGGAAACGGGGGCAGTGCCGCCGATGCGCTGCACCTTGCCGAAGAACTGGTGGGTCGTTACTCACGCGAGCGCCGCGCGTTGCCGGCGATTTGTCTGAACGCCGACCCCACCGCCTTAACCTGCATCTGCAACGATTACGGCTACGAGCGGGTCTTTTCGCGCGGAGTCGAGGCGCTTGGCCGGCGCGGGGATGTCTTGGTCGGGTTTACGACCAGCGGCAACAGCACCAACGTGCTGGCGGCGTTTGCGGCGGCGAAAACAAAGGGGGTCGTCACCGTGTTGCTGGCGGGCAAGGATGGCGGCCGGGCGCGAGGCACGTGTGATCACGAGATCGTGGTGCCGAGCCTGAACACCGCGCGTATCCAGGAAGTGCACACCTTGGTGCTGCACCAGTGGCTGGAGGCGATCGACGCCCAGGATTGGAGCTGAGGGCGCCGGGCACGCGGTGGTTCGGCGAGGTTACTTGCCGGCGTGCCAGTTTCCGCGCAGCCAGATGTGGCGCCGGAGCCGGGCGAGGAGTTCGGGGCGGAGGTCGGCCAGGTCGGAGACGCCGACGTTGGCCTCGGCCTGGGCGGCGTTTCTCATGCCGGGGATGACGGTGGAGACGGCGGGGTGGGCGAGCACGAATTTGAGCGCGGCCTGGGCGACGGTGTAGGGCGTGCCGGCGAGGTCTTCCTGGATTTTGGCGACGCGGGCGATGGTGCGGGGGAGGCGGTCGCCGGCGAAGTAGCGGTTGCGGAAGTCGCCCTCGGGGAAACGCGTCTCGGGGGTGAGTTTTCCGGTCAGGGCGCCCTCGTCGAGGGCGAGGCGGGCCATGACGGCGGTGCCGGAGGCGCGGGCGAGGGGGAGGGCCTCGGCGGCGGGTTGCTGCTCGAAGAGGTTGTAAACGAGCTGAACCACGTCGAGGCGGCCGGCGGCGAGGAGGGTGTTGAGCTGGTCCTGGTCGTGGTCGGGGGTGGAGATGCCGTAGGCGCGGATTTTCCCTTCGCGTTTGAACTTATCGAGGACGTCGAGGGCGTCGGGGGCGCGGTTCCAGGCGCGGGACCAGACGTGGAGAAGGAGGACGTCCACCCACTCCGTATTCAGAAGGCGGAGACGCTCTTCCAGGTTGGCGCGGAGGTGGGATTCGGGGTAGCGGTCGGCGAGAAGCTCATCGGGGCGCGGGGGCCAGTTGCCGGGCAGGGGAGGGGACTTGGTGACGAGGCGGATTTTGTCTCGCTCGCGGGGGCCGCGCTCGGCGAGGGCGCGGGCGATGACCTGTTCGCTGCGGCCGTTGCCATAGCCGGCGGCGGTGTCGATGAGGTTGACGCCGAGGTCCAGGGCGCGGTGCAGGGCGCCGAGGGAATCGGCGTCGTCTTGCGCGCCCCAGGAGCCGCCGCCGAGCGCCCAGGCGCCAAAGCCGATTTCGGAGACGGACCAGCCGAGGCGGCCGAAGGGACGGGTTTTCACGGGGTGGCGAGGGCGGCGCGAAAGCGCGGGATGAAGGTGGAGATGCAGCCTAGGTGGCGGTTGTGGGGCGAGGCTTTTTCCTGGTAGAGGGAGGCGACGAGCTCGCTGGCGGCGGGGAGGGCGCGGAAGTCGGCCCAGGCAGAGTCGTATTCGGCGAGCCAGCGGGCGATCTGGGCGCGGTCGCCCTCGGGGGTGAGGGCGGCGAGGTGCCAGAGGGATTGGTAAACGCGGTAGAGGTGGAGGCCGTAGCGGGAGGAGACGCGGACATGCTCGGCGGTGCGGGCGTCGGGGAACTGGATCTCGTCGGCCAAGGCGACGATCTCGCGCCAAAGTCCGACGGACTGGTCGCGCCAGGCGAGGATGCGGTGGCGGGCGGTGGCGGAGGTGTCGGGGGCGAAGGCCGGGATCTGGATGTATTCGTCGCGGGTCCACCAGACCGAGTGCTCGTCACGATCGGGGGCGCGGCCGCGGAGGACGGCGTCGGCGGAGGCTAGGGCGAGGCGGCGGAAGCGGTCGGCATCCCGGGGGGAAAGGCGGAGTTTTTCCGTGGCGTAGCGGCGGAAGAGCGCCTCTTCGGACTGGGAGGTATCGGTGGCCCAGCGGGCGAGGACCCAGGCGTTGAGATCGAGCCAGAGCTCGTCTTTGATGTAAGGGCCCTCCCAGCCGCCGCCGCGGGTCCAGGTCCAGAGGCCGGCGTAGAGCGGGTCCTGCCGGGCGAAGTCGCCGATGGAGCGCCAGCGGCTGTCGTAGCGGTCAACGACGCGTTGATGTTCCTCGAAGCCGTGGATGACTCCGTGGGCGATGTAGTTGGGGTAGGCGCCCTTGCCCTCGTATTCGCGGGCGCACTGGACCTCGATGAGCTGGGGGTGGCGGCCCTGGGCGATGGAGCGAGAGAAGCGGGTGCCGCGGTGGAAATCGTTTTCGACGTGTTTGATGCTGATGACGAGGCGCGGGTGGGGGTCGACCGCCTTGTCCACGCGGGCGTAGTGGTAGGCGTTGCGGTCGAAGCTGAGCCAGGTGCGGAAGATGAGGTTTTTGTTGCGCTTCACGCAGACCTCCTCGCGGAGGAGTTGGAGGAGGGGGATGATGGTTTCCTCGGGGTGTTCGCGCTTGCGGATGCTGCCGGCGTGGTGGGGCGCGTCGTGGAGGTAGGTCTCGCCGATGCGGACGATGATGCCGTCGAAGTCGGGGAAGCGTTGGAAAACGCCGGCGATCATGGCGCGGAGGAATTCCTGGGTCTGGGGGTGGCGGGGGTCGCCAAAGGTGTCCTGGGCGTTGTGTTTCGCGACCAGGGCCTTGGGGAGGAGCACCAGGTCGCCCATGGCGTAGGTGGCGAGGCCGGCGGCGCGGTTGGCGGCGATCTTGCGGTCGATGAGGGCGGCTTTCTCGTCCACCCAGGCGCGGCCGGGGCTGCCGGGGGGAAATACCTCCGGGTCGTAGTGGGCCCAATCGATGGCCAGGGTGGGGGAGTCGAAAAGTTGCAGAACGCGGCCGTTGTAGCCCATGGAGGCGAGCAGGGCGGGGTCCTCGAACTTGGTTTCGTAGCGAGGCTCGGCGGGGTTGTGGTGGACCATGTCGAGCACGAGCTGGCGCGGGAGGGGCGTCTCGCGGGTGGCGGGCGCGGCAAAAACGCAGGCGGCGAGGGCTAGAAAACCTTGGATCAGGGCAAGGGATGGAAACTTCATGGAAGGACGGCGGGCTCTATTCCGGGGAGAAATCAGGAAGGGGCAGGGGCACGTCACCGGGGACGGCCTGCCAACGCAGACGCACGGAGGACAGGTGCCAGTCCAGGGGCGGGGTGAGCGAGGTGTTGCAGCCTTGGAAGAACAGGCGCACGTGGCCGTCAGCGGCGCGAAAGACGCCGGGATGGCCGGATTCCCCGTGGTTCCAGGTGCCGGGGGCGCCGTGAGTGAGGATGGGGCGGCCGTGGTTGAGGCGTCGGAAACGAAGACCGTCGTCGCTGACGGCCACGCCGATTTGTTGGGGGCGCTGGTTGTAGTTGCCGGCGTAAAAGAGGTAGTGAAGGCCCTCGTGGCTAAGGATGGAGGCTGCTTCGATGCAGTCGCCTTCCCACGAGAGATCGAGGCCGGGCGGGTCGAGCGGGGTCGGCGTGCGGGGGCGGAGGAGGGCTTCGTCCGGGGTGAGGGTCGTCCAGCGATCTCGGGAAAAATTCCCGGCGGAATCCAGCGGGGCGGACGCGGCACCGAGCATTTGCGCCCGGCCGGAAGGGTCGCGGGTGGCGTAGTAAAGAAAAAGTTGATCGTTCAGAACGACGACCTCGGGATCGATCGCCCTTCCGCTACACCAGGGATAGGCCGCTCCGTCAGCGGCACGGGGGCGATAGACCGGATTGGTCGGGTTACGGTGAAAATTTAGGCCGTCGTCCGACCAAGCGTGAAGAATGGCCGAGCCGTGAAAATCGCGCATCGAATACGACTGATAAAAAAGATGCAGCCGGCCGTTGAGCACGATGGCTCCCGGGGCAGCGATGCCCTCCGATTCGAGCGAACCCACGAGCGGGAGCGGGGGCAGCGGGGTCCAATCGAGCAAGTTGTCGCTGGTCGCCATGCCCACGCCGGTCACGTGGGGGGAGCGCCAGATGGTGTAATACATCCAGTAGCGGTCGAGGAAACGCACGACCACGGGATCCTTGGTGCGACCGCTTTCGGTCGACGCAGGGTCGGCGAAGAACATCCTTGGCAGGACCAGGTTTTCCCGTTCGGCGCGGGCGAGGCGCGACGGGGGCGCGGCCTGATGCAGCGCGGAGGGAGGCGGGGGATCAGGAATCATGGCGGGAGGATCGGGGGGCGCAGGCGCGAAAGCGGGCGGAAAAAGTATCTATGCCCTCGATACGGAACCAGCCCAGGGTGTGTGGGGAGCCTTTTTCCTGGTAGAGACTGGCGCAGAGGGTGCTGGAGGACGGGAGAGCGCGGTAGTCGCGCCAGGCGGCGTCATACTCGGCCAGCCAATGGTCGATAAGGGCGCGATCACCCTCGGGGGTGAGGAAGAAGAGGTGCCAGGCGGCTTGGTGGATGCGGTAAAGGTGGAGGCCGTAGCGGCAGGAGACGCGGACGTTTTCGCCCGTGGCCGCGTCGGGGAACTTGAGGGCGTCGGCCAGCTCGACGACCTCGCGCCAAAGGGCAACGGACTCGTCGCGCCAAACGAGGAGCCGACGGATCTGTTCCGGGGTGGCGTCGGGGTTGATGACCGGCGCGTTCAGGTATTCGTCGCGGGTCCACCAGACCGAGTGTTCTTCATTGAGAGGGGAGCGGCCGCGGATAACGGCGTCGGCGGACAGGAGGCAGAGTCGGCGGAAGCGTTCGGCGTCGGCGGCGGAGAGGCGGAGTTTCTCGGCGACGTAGCGGCGGAAGTAGGTTTCCTCGGACCAGAACGGGGCGAGGGCCCACTGGGCGAAGACCCACGCGTTGAGGTCGGGCCAGAGTTCGTGTTTTAGGTAGGGCCCCTCCCAGCCGCCGCCCCGGGTCCAGGTCCAGACGCCCGCATAGAGCGGGCTTCGCCGGCCGAAGGCGCCGATGGAGCGAAAAGCGCTGTCGTCCGGGTGGCGGGGGGGGCGGTGTTCTTCGAGGCCCTCGATAATCCCGTGACCAAGGTAGTTGGGATAGGCGCCCTTGCCCTCGTATTCGCGGGCGCACTGGATCTCGATGATCTGGGGGTGGCGGCCCTGGCCGATGGAGCGGGAAAAGCGGTGGGAGCGGTGGAAGTCACCCTCGCAGTGTTTGATGCTGATGATGAGGAGCGGGTGAGGTTCGATGGCGGCGTCCACCTTGGCGTAGTTGAGCGGTGAGTTGTCGAAGCTGTTCCAGGTGCGAAAGACGAGGCGTTTGCCAAGTTCAACGCACACGACCTCGCGAAGGAGGGAGAGCAGGGGAATGATGGTGAGGTCGGTGTCCCAAGGATGGGTGATCTTGCCGGCGTGGTGGGGTGCGTCGTGAAGGTAGGTTTCGCCGATGCGGACGACGAGACCTTCGAGGAGGGGAAAGCGGCGGAAGGTGCCGCGCATCAGTTTTCGGAGGAAGTCTTGGGTTTGGGGGTTGCGGGGGTCGCCGAAGGTTTCCTGGGCATGGTGCTTTTCGACCAAGGCCTTGGGGAGCAGGATGAGGTCGCCCATGGCGTAGGTCGCGATGCCGGCGGCTTGGTTGGCGGCCATTTGGGTGTCGAGGAAGGCGGCTTTGGCATCGATCCAGGCACGTCCGGGGCCGCCGGCCGGGAAGACGTCGGGGTCGGTGTCCGACCAGTCGTAGGCCAGGGTGGGGGAGTCGAAGAGGGGGAAACAGCGGGCGTTGTAGCCCATTTCACGCAGGATGCGCGGATCGTCGAAGCGGGTTTCGTAGCGAGGCTCTCCGGGGTTGTGGTGGACCATGTCCATCACGAGAGGCGGGCGGGGTGGCAGGTCGGGGGCGGATTCGGACGTTTGCATAGGGGGTGGTCGCGGGTTCAGGCGCGTTGATAATCGTAGTGGAAGTAGTCGAAATCGGCGTATCCGGACTCGGATGCATCGTTGGCCGAGGTGTGGTTGTTGAACGTGTAAAGGCCGATGCGATCTCCTCGGTGCCCGCCGGAGCGAAGGAGGTAGCGGTCGGGCCAGTCGCGCCACGTGAGGCCGTCGTCCAGACTGTAGCTGAAGCGATTCAAGCGGTCGGGGCCGATCTCGGTGCGGAGGCGGAGGAAGGGACCTGGCACGGAGACGGGCTCGGAGGGCAAGGGCGTGGGGTGAAGATTGTGGCGGAGGTGGAAGGCGTGGTTACTTTCGCAATACACACCCAGGGAGGCGTGGTGTTTTCCGCCGTCGAAGTGGGCGAGACCGGCCTCCTGGCCGGGGCAAAATCCGGCGAGATCGAGGCGGGTTTCGGCGATGACCGACGGGTTGGCGACGTAGCTTTGGGAGAGGACATTGCCGATCTGGAAGAACGAGTCGGTGCGGTCGGCGGTGGCAAAGGCGTGGAGCCGGAGCCAGCCGGGGCGCTCAGTCAGGGACCAGAAACCGGGGCGGGGCGAATGGTTCCAGAGCCAGTTGGGCGAAAGGACCGGGGAGGCGAAGTCGTCGCCGTCCTGGAAGGGGGCGCGTTCGGAGCGGGCGCCGCGGAGGGGCGGTTTGGGCGCGTGCCAGCGCATGAGGAAAGGTTTGAGCGGCTGGTGCGGGTGGTGGCGGTCCGGGCGGGCTTCGGGGATTAGACCGGAGCCGTCGTAGG
>CAYNUW010000209.1:0-3366 GCA_964400455.1 uncultured Akkermansia sp.
AGGCGCGGCCCATGTAGGAGCCGTCGAGCGTGCTGACGCGGACGAGTTCGCCCTCCTTGATGAAGAGCGGGACCTGGATGACCAGGCCCGTCTCGCAGGTCGCGGGCTTCTGGACGTTCGAGGCGGTGTCGCCCTTCACGCCGTCCGCGCTCTCGGTGATCTTGAGCGTGACGGTCGAGGGCAGGTCGATGGTGACCGGATTCTCGTTGATGAAGAGCACCTCCGCCTTGCCGCCGGCGACGAGGTAGTTCTTGGCGTCGCCGATCATCGTGGCCGTGAGCTCGAAGGTCTCGAACGTCTCCGGGTCCATGAACGAGAACGTGTCGCGGTCCGCGTAGCTGAACTCGAGCGTGCGGCGGTCGGTCGGCAGCACCTCGACCGGGTCGGGCGAGTTGAAGCGCTGCTCGAGCGACTTCCCGTAGCGCAGGTTGCGCATCTTCACCTGGACGAAGGCGCGGAGGTTGCCCGGCGTGCGGTGCTGGGTCTCCATGACGAGGTGGGGCTCGCCGTTGTATTTGATGACTTGGCCTTTGCGGATATCGTTGGCGGAGGGCATGGGAAGGTTTTGGAGGGATGGACGACGCGAACGTCGAGAGAATAAAGCGTAAGCCCTACAGGCCCGGTGCCGGGGTAGTCAAGGGAGCACCTGCTCCCGAGCGGGGTAGGTGGGCGCTTTTTCAGTTCGGGTGGCTCAGACCGTGTGGGTCCGAAGGGTGGAGAGGTCCCAGGCGGGGCGACCGCACTCGGCGGCAACCTCGTTAAAGGCCTCGACTTCGGCTTTGGTGAAGAGCAGGCCGCCGGCGGTGGCGGTGTGGCGGGCGAAGGTGGCTTCGATCTGGCCGGGAATGATGGCGCCGTCGTTGCCATGGCCAAGCACGTCGGCGAGGACGGCCTTGACGTTTTCGGTCTGGGTGCGGCCTCCGGCGAAAAGGCCTGAGCCCAGGGCCTCGGGGTGGATGACCTGGAAGAAAAAGGCGCAGGTGCCTTTTTCGCCGGCGGGCACCTGGCTCCAGCGATTGCGGATGGTGGGGAGGGAACCGCCGATGAAAGCGCCGACGACCTCGTTCAAGAGCGAGAGACCGTAGCCTTTGTGGGCGCCGAAGGGGAGCAGGGCGGCGACTTCGTCGGGGTTGGTGGTGGGTTTGCCGTCCTTATCGACGGCGGCCATGGGGGGGAGGGGTTTGCCTTCGCGTTTGAGTTGTTGGACGCGGCCCATGGCTATGACCGAAGTGGCCCAGTCGATGACGAGGGGAAAGCCGATGGCATCGGTGGTGGGGAAGCCCCAGGAGTGGGGGTTGGTGCCAAGGGTGGGGAACTTACCGCCGAAGGGCACGACCTCGGCGAGGGCGGCGGTGCAGTTGGTGTAGGCGATGTAACCGCGGCGGGCGGCGTCCATGACGTAGCCGGCGCCCCAGAGGTAGTGAAAGGCGTTGTCCACGGACACGGTGCCGACCCCGTAGATGTCGGCCAGGCGGATGGCCTCGTCGATGGCGCGGTAGGCGGTGGCCTGGCCGAGTTTCTTGTTTGCGTTCCAGATTTTGGCGGAGGGGAAGCGGGAGGGGCGCTCCTCGATTTGCGCGCCGGGCACGCAGCCCTTGGAGCCGGAGCCAAAGAGGTGGTCGAGGTGGAGGGCTTTGAGGCCGTTGTGGGTGCGGATGCCGTGGCGGGAGGCCTCGGCGCAGAAGCGGGCGCCCTCGGCGGCCTCGTCGGCGTGGTATCCGCGATGTTGATACGCGGCGGCGACGAGTTCGTTATGGGCGGCTTCGGAGACGACAAAATAGGTTTCAGGCATGGGGGGAAGAGGGACCGGGTTGCGGGTGTGCGCGCGGGTGCGGGCGGGGAATCAGCCGAGGTAGTTTTTGGGGGCGACTTCGGGATTGATTTGGGCGAGGGGTTTTTCGCCGCGCATGGCGAGGATGAGATTCTTGACGGCGGCGGTGGCCTGCCGTTGCACGCTTTCGGCGGTGCGAGAGCCGATGTGAGGGGTGCAGACGACGTTGGGGAGTTTGAGCAGGGGGTGGTCGGCGGCGGGCGGCTCCTGGTCAAGGACGTCGGTGCCGTAGCCGCCGACCCGGCCGGACCGGAGGGCGGCCACCATGTCGGCGGTGTGCACGATCTCGCCCCGGGCGCAGTTGAGGATCAGCACGCCGGGTTTCATTTTCGCGATGGTCTCGGCGCGCACCAGGTCCTGGGTTTCAGGGGTGAGGTTGGTATGCAGCGAGAGGTAGTCGGCTGCGGCGAAGACCTCGTCCATGGTGGCGGCGCGCGTGATCTGGTGGTTGTTGGCGAAGGCCTCGTCCCAGTAGACATCAAAGCCTACGACCTTCATGCCGAAGGCGCGGGCGCGGATGGCGACTTCCTTGCCGATGCGGCCCAGGCCGACGATACCGATGGTTTTGTCGAGAAGTTCGTGGCCGGTCTTGCGTTTCCAGCCGCCTGAGCGGGTCGAGTCGGTGTGGAAGAGCAGGTTTTTTTCGAGCGCGAGGAGGAGCAGAAAGGTGTGTTCGGCGACGGTGGTGTGGTTGACGCCCGGCGTGAAGAGCAGGGGCAGGCCGAGGGCGGTGCAGGCTTTGACGTCGATTTTGTCCACGCCGATGCCATACTTGGAGAGAACCTTGAGGCGGGGTTTGGCCTTTTCGAGCACGGCGCGGGTGATCATGTCATCGCCGCAGATGTAGCCATCGATATCTCCGACGAGCGCGAGGGTGTCCGCTTCGTTCAGCGGACCGCGGGCACGGATGATTTCCCAGCCGGTGTCGGCGAGAAGTTGATGATGGACGCCGGGGGTGTCTTGAAACGAGGTGGTGGTGAGAAGAATGCGAGGAGTGGCCATGGGGAGGGAAAAACCAATAAAGTGTCGTTGGCTCGACGCAGGGGCGAGCGACCAATCACTGAGAAGGTTTGCAGGCAGGGGCGGTTTAGGCCGGAAGAGGAGCGGGTGCGTTTATACCTTCGCGCCGTTGTCGCACTTGAAATGCACGCGCTTGCGTAATTCGGCGAGGGTGCGTTGGGCGGCGCGCTGGGCGTTTTCGGGATCGGGAGCTCCTCCGGGAAGGGGCAGATTGCCGCCTTCGGACCGGGCCGGAAGGTGCTCGTCCTGGATCATGCCGCCGATCAGAAGGAGTTGTTCGGCGCGAGACGGCAGGCGCGAGGCGGGAAAACCCGTTTGGCGAGCGAGCCAGAGCAGGCAGGAGGGCGGAGGAAGGTGGGCAAAGCCGGCGGACATCGGTTGATGTATCGCGGCGGCACGTGGCGGCGTCAATATCGACGCCGGATCACGGGTTGGCGGGGCGGAGGCGGAGGCAGTGCCAGGAGAGGGGCGGAAGGTTGAGGGTTAGGCGGCCGGCGGGGGAGACGGGGCCGGGA
>CAYNUW010000209.1:3376-6819 GCA_964400455.1 uncultured Akkermansia sp.
GGTTGGGGGGGGGGGTGGCGTTGGCGGGGCCTGTTGGGGGGGGTATTTTTGCGGGTTGGGGGGCGGGGGGGGTTGCGGGGGCCGGGCGGGAGGGAGACGGGGGCGACGGCGGCAGGGTGGTCCTGGGTGTTGGTGGCGTGGGGGTCGTGCCCGGCGAGGAGCTCGTGGGCCTCGACTTGCCAACGGCACGCGCCGTCGAGGGCGAGGTCGAGCGCGAGGGAATCTTCGCCGCGATGGAGGATAAAGACGGTGAGCTGATCGCCTTCGCGGGTGGCGACGGCGTCGATGGTGGGGGAGGGGCCGTAGGTGGGGGTGTCGGCGGAGGGGGAGCCGGAGAGGCGGCTGGCGAGGCGGACGCCGCGGCCGTGGCGGGAGGCTTGCTGGAAGGGGTGGAAGATGGTTTGGCGCCAAGCGGGGCCGCCCGGGGCGGTGAAGATGGGGGCGATGACGTTGACCAGCTGGGCGAGGCAGGCGTAGCGGACGCGGGCGGAGTGGCGGAGGAGGACGAGCAACATGCCGCCGAGGACGAGGGCGTCGGCGAAGGTGTAGATGTTTTCGAGTTGGCGGGGTGCGACGGCCCAGCGGGGGAAGGGTGGGTTGCCCTTGGCCATGTCCCAGACGTTCCACTCGTCGAAGGAGAGCATCATGGTTTTTTTATGGCGGTGGCGGGCTTTGACGAAGTCGCAGGCGGCGAGGACGTCGCGAATCTGCGCCTCCATCTGAGCGGGGCAGGCGAGGTAGTCGGCGAGCGATTTGTGGCCGTCTTCGCGCACGTAGAGGTGGATGGAGAGGGCATCGACCTGGGCGTAGCAATGTTCGAGCACGAGGCGTTCCCAGTCGGGGAAGCCGGGCATGAGGGGGCCGGAGGAGCCGCAGGCGATGAGTTCGAGTTTGGGGTCGAACTGGCGGAGGGCGTTGGCGGTTTCGTTGGCGAGGCGGCCGTATTCGTCGGCGGTTTTGCGGCCGGTCTGCCAGGGACCGTCCATCTCGTTGCCGAGGCACCAGGTGCGGACGGCGTGGGGTTCGGGGTGGCCGTGACGTTTACGGAGGTCGCCGAATTTCGTGCCGGCGGGAGCGTTGCAGTATTCGACCAGACGGCGGGCGTCGTCGAGACCGCGGGTGCCGAGGTTAAAGGCCATCATGGGTTCGGCGCCGGCGAGGCGGCACCAGGTCATGAACTCGTCGGTGCCGAACTGGTTGGTTTCGGTGACGCCCCAGGCGTAGTCGAGGCGGCGGGGGCGTTTGTCGCGGGGGCCGACGCCGTCTTCCCAGTCGTAGGCGGAGACGAAGTTGCCGCCGGGGTAGCGGACGACGGGCACGGCGAGTTCGCGGACGAGGTCGAGCACGTCGTGGCGGAAGCCGTGGGTATCGGCGGAGGGGTGGCCGGGTTCGTAGAGACCGGTGTAGACGGCGCGGCCGAGGTGTTCGATGAAGGAGCCGTAGAGGCGGGGATCGATGGGGTTTTCGGCTTCGTCGGTGAAGATGCGCAGGGTGGGCATGGGAAGGGGGGGGGCGGCTATTCGGCGAGCAGGGTTTCGCAGAGGTTGAGGAGGCGGGCGCGGAGGGGGCGGGCGCGTTCGGCGAACTGGCGTTGGCGGCGTTCGTAGTCGGCGCGACCCTCGGGGGTTTCGATCTTTACCGGGGCGTAGCCGAGGGCGGCGAGGTCGTAGGGGCTGGCCTGCATGTCGAGTTCGCGGATGTCCCAGGCGAGGGCAAAGGCGTCGACGATCCATTCGGCGGGAATGAAGGGGGCGAGTTTGTAGGACCATTTGTAGAGGTCCATGTTGGCGTGGAGGCACCCGGGTTGTTCGTGCTCGGGGGTGGTTTCGCGGGTGAGGGCGAGCCGATTGAGTGGGCGGGCGGGAGGGGTGAAGAAGCGGAAGGCGTCGAAGTGGGTGCAGCGCAGCGGTTGGGCTTCGACGACGGCGGCGATCCCGTCCGCGTCGAGGCGAAGGGGTAAGGCGCGGTGGCGAATCTCTTCCGGGGTCTGGCGGTAGACCATGGCCCACTCATGGAGGCCAAAGCAACCGAAGGCGCCGGGGCGCGAAACGGTGGCGGCGAGCAGGTCGCGCAGCCAGCGGACGAAGGTGCGGCGTTTCTCAGGCAGCGGTCCCAGGATGATGCCTTCGGAATGGGCGATGTAGCCGGGATGGTCGAGCCAGGCGAGTGCCTGGCTGCCGGAGAGCACCACGTTCGGACCGGGGAACCAGCGGCGCAGCCAGGCGGGGCGGTGGGAGTAGTAGGTGAAAAGAAAGTCGCAGACCGGGTGAGCCTCTCGACGGGAGGCGCGGTCCTGATGAGGGTCAGTCCAGCGGCGCACGCGTGTCTCGTGGGCGGCGGCGCGAGCCTGCCATTCGGATTCGTGTAAAACTGCCGGGAGGGGAGGCGGGTTGCTGGTGGCGGCGGCTGAGGAATCGGCGGTCATGCGCGGATGCGGCCGCGGGAGGCCGGGTGGTCACCGCGGGGCGGGGCCGGCGAGGGTTTGTCGAATTTTTTCCAACACACGGGAGGGGCCGGTGTAAGCGCCGTCCTTGTTGTAGCTGGTGGCGATTTCTTTGCCGTCGGCAGTGAGGAAGACCAAGTTGGGGATGCCGCGTTCGTGATCGGGGCGGCGGAGGCCCGCGAGCGAGTCGATCTGGTCAAATTTCACGGCGGGGAAAGTCATGCCGTAGTTGACCATGTAGTCCGCCATGGAGTCCTCATTTTTATCTGAGCTCACGAAGATGAGTTCGAAATCAGGGCGGGCGGCTTTGAGTTCTTTGTAGGCCTCGACGAGCTTAGGGGTGAAGGCGCGGCAGGGGCCGCACCACAAGGCGGAGTAATAGTAGGCGATGTAACGGATGCGGGTCTGCGGCGCGGGTGCGTGGCGTTGGAGGGACTTCCCTTTTACGCTGACCAAGTGGCGCCCGATCTCTTTGGGGATGCCAGCGGCGGCGGAGGTGTCTTCGCCGGAGGAGGCGGGTGGTGGAGCGGGTGGGAGGGCATCAACCCGAGCCTGGTCAGTGGCCGAGAGGCGGGCGTAGGGATAAGAGTAAAGGGTGCCGTCGGCCTTGCGGAACTGCACGTTATCGCCCGACCGACCCAGACATTCCGCCTGCATCGTGCGGCCTTCGTCGTTGGTCCAAGAAGGAAGTTCGACTGCGCTGAGTCCTAGCGGCAGGAGCAAGAGGAGGATGAGGCGGAAGTGCATGGCAGCCGCGGTCTGGGGTGGGAGGGGAGTCGGTTTAGCCGCCGGACAGGGTCTGGATGATCTTCACCAACGGCAGGAACAAGGCGATGACGATGGTGCCGACGACCACAGCCATGAAGACGATCATGATGGGCTCGATGATTGAGGTGATCGAAGTCACGGCGTTGTCGACCTCCTCGTCGTAAGTGTCGGCGATGCGCGTGAGCATTTCCGGCAGTGCGCCGGTTTCCTCGCCGACCTCGACCATGGAGGT
>CAYNUW010000210.1:0-6814 GCA_964400455.1 uncultured Akkermansia sp.
CGGCTCCACCGGCGAGTGGCTGCTCGACACCGGCGCCGGCTCCAGCTTCGCCAGATTCGCCCAGGCCCAGGCCGCCGGCCACATCCCCCCCCACCACCCCACCCGCGCCGACTTCAAGGCCACCTACACCGGCCGCGTCGCCCAGGTCGGCGGCATCGGAGCCGCCCTCACCGTGCCCATCCTCACCGTGGACCGCATCGAGATCCCCACCCGCGAGGGCCTGCCCCTCGTCTGGGAAAACGTCGACCTGCTCATCGCCGACGTCGCCGGCCTCGACGGCATCTTCGGCATGAACCTGCTCGCCCCCGCCGTCACCCTCGACACCTCCCTGCTCGCCGGCCTCGGCCTGGACGGCGCCGACCCCGCTCAACTCGCCGAGCTCTACGGCCTCCTCTTCGCCCTGCTTTTCGACATCTCCCCCGGCGCCTTCACCGACGTCGTCATCGACACCACCGACGCCACCGACCCCGTCATGCGCCTCGCCACCCCCTACGCCGCCGGCACCGTGCTGGGCTGGCTGGCCGGGCATTTCTCCGCCGCCGAACGCCGCGACCCCAGCCTCGGCACTCTCGCCGCCGACCCCGACGGGGACGGACTGCCCAACCTCCTCGAATACGCCCTCCGCCTCGACCCCCGCGTGCCAAACCCTTCTCCCCTCTCCTTGACCACCGGAGCCCAGCGCCTGCGCCTCACCTTCCCACGGCGCGCCGACCCCGGCTTGCGCTACTCCGTCCAAGCCTCCCCCGACCTCGCAACCTGGACCGAAATCTGGTCCAGCTCCGGCCCCGCCAACCTGGACGACTCCCCAGCGGTCGAAGACACCACTCCCCTGACCGCTTCCGGCCGGCGTTTCCTCCGCCTCCAGCTGGCTCCCGCCCCGTAAAGCGCATTTGACTGGCCCCGCCCCGACCTTTGCTAAATTTAATGATAAATGAGACCCCCGCTTTGGAGTCGTTTATTGCCCGCCTTGCTGGTTGTCGCCTTCGCCCTCGCGCCGGCGCGCGCCGCCGAGACTTGGTCGCGCCCCACTCAAGGCGAAGAGGTGCTGTCGCTGGACGGAGTTTGGCGTTTCACCACCGACGCAGGCGTGGCGGCGGATAAACAAGGCACCCGGCCCGAAGCCTGGGACACCCTGCCCGTGCCCGGGAACTGGGACACCCGGCCGGCCTACGCCACCCACAAGGGGAAAGGTTGGTATCAACGCGAATTTAACGTCCCGGCCGACTGGCCGCCGCAAAGCCGCCTGCGCCTGCGTTTCGACGCGGTTTACCACGAGGCGGAAGTGACGCTCAACGGCCACCTGGTCGGCAGCCACATCGGCGGCTACACCCCGTTTGAGTTGGACGTCACCGAGACCGTCTTGCGGGGTAAACCAAACGTCTTGACCGTCCGGGCCGATAACACCTACCGACGCGGCGCCTGGTGGGCCTGGGGCGGCATCAGCCGGAGCGTCACCCTGCGGGCCACCCGGGACCTCCGCATCGTCCATCAACACATCCGCAGCGAACCCGACCTGGAACGGGGCACCGCACGGCTGTTTATCACCTGCAAACTGGACAACTCCGGCGCCCGGCCGCTGCAAGCCCGGCTCACGACCGCGATTTACTCCCTGGGCCTGGTCAAGGATCGCTCCGCCGAACTCGGACGCCCCTTGGTCCTGAATGTGCCGGCGGTCGACGTGGCCGTGCCTGCCGGCGGCTCGACCACCGCCCGGCTCACCCTGGAGCTCGACCCCGCTCAGGTGCGGCTATGGCACTTCGACCATCCCAACCTCTATGCCTCCCACCTCACCCTGGAGGCGGATGGCCAGGTGCAACACGCGCGGCGCGACCGCTTCGGCATCCGCAAGATCGAGCTCACCCGCGACGGTTTTCATCTCAACGGCGAACGCATGCGCCTGCCGGGGTTCAACCGGGTGAGCGACAGCAACACCACCGGAAACACCGAGCCCGACGAACTGGTCCGACGCGACGTGGACTTGATGAAGAGTGCGAGCGCGGTGTTTTCCCGCCTCATGCACGGCCCGCTGGCCCCCAACCTCCTGGACTACATGGACGAACGCGGCCTGATGGTCGTGGCCGAGATACCGGTGTGGGGCCAGGGAGATCCCCAGGTGTTCACGGATAATCCCCTCACCAAAAGCTGGCTGCGCGAAATGATCGAACGCGACTACAACCACCCCTCCATCGTCGGCTGGAGCACAGGCAACGAAATCGTGAAACACTACGATTACGTGCGCACCATGAACGACACCGTCCGTCGTGAACTCGATCCTCACCGGTTCGTGGGCTACGCGAGCTACACCGCATTTCGAAGCGATGCATCTCCCGCGACCGACGGCGTGACCCACAGCGATCTCGCCATGCTGAACATCTACTCCGGCGATGCGCAGAACTTCTTGAACCTCATCCACACCGTTCGGCGCCGCTGGCCCGACAAGCCGATCTTCATGTCCGAGTTCGGGGTCGGCCAAATCGGCACCGGCGGCGCCGCCTTGGTGCCCAACTTCGCGGCGATCTGGACCGCCCTGGGCCGCGAACCCTACGTGATCGGCGGTGCGCTCTGGACGTTTAACGACTACCGCAGCAACTACCGAGGCACGCCCGCCTCGGGCAACCGGGAATGGGGCGTCGTGGACGTGGAGCGCAACCTCAAGCCCGCCTACGCCGAAGTGCGACAAGCCTTCGCCCCGGTGCGCGCATTGACCTTCTCCGGCGACAAGATCCGCCTGCAACCGCGCGCGCTGAACGAACTGCCCAGCTACACGCTCAAGGGCTACGCCTTGCGTTGGCGCGAGCTCGCGCCGGCCGGGGTCGAGCCTCGCGGCGGCGAACTACCCCTGCCCGAACTACGACCCGGCGCGGAGACGCTGGAGCTTACCGTCCCCTCCCGGGGCCTGGCCGGCGTCACCCTGATCTCCCCCACCGGCTACGGCGTCTTGGAAGCATCCTCGGTGCCCTGAGCGTCAGCCCCGGACGCCCTGCCTTAGGGCATGGTGTTTGCACCAAAACTTCAGTCCAGCGCCAGCCGCAACCTCTTGGTCGCCACCGCCCTCAAAACCGGCTTGCCCGCCACCACCACCGACCGCACACCTTCGGGCCATTTTTCTTATGCAAAAGCTGGCCCTCCTTTCGGTGAGTGACAAATCCGGTCTGGTCGAGTTCGCGACCGCCCTCGTGCGCGACCACGGCTACACCCTGCTGTCCACCGGCGGCACCGCCCGCCTCCTCGCCGAGCGCGGCCTGCCTGTCACCGAGGTCGGCCAGCACACCGGCTTCCCCGAAATGATGGAAGGACGCGTTAAAACCCTCCACCCCAAGATCCACGGCGGTCTCCTCTGCCGCCGCGACAAGGCCGACCACCTCGCCGCCGCCCGCGACCACGGCATCGCCCTCATCGACCTCGTGGTCGTCAACCTCTACCCCTTCGAACAGACCGTCGCCAAAAAAGACGTCCACTTCGAGGAAGCGGTCGAAAACATCGACATCGGCGGCCCCTCCATGCTGCGCAGCGCCGCCAAAAACCACGAGGCCGTCACCGTCGTCTGCGACCCCGCCGACTACCCCGCCGTGCTCGCCGCTCTCTCCACCCCGGCCGACCTCTGCACCCTCCGCCGCAAACTCGCCCTCAAGGTCTTCCAACGCACCGCCCGCTACGACGCCGCCATCGCCCGCTACCTCGAGAGCCAGGCCGACACCCCCGATCTCGACGCCCTCGGCGGCTACCCCCCCCAGTTCGAACTCTCCCTCCCCAAGGCCCAGTCCCTCCGCTACGGCGAAAACCCCCACCAAAAGGCCGCCCTCTACGGCACCTTCCACCAACACTTCGAACAACTCCAAGGCAAGGAGCTCTCCTACAACAACATCCTCGACATCACCTCCGCCACCTACCTCATCGGCGAGTTCGAGCGCCCCACCGTCGCCATCCTCAAACACACCAACCCCTGCGGCGTCGCCTCCGCCGACACCCTCGAACAAGCCTGGGAAAAAGCCTACGCCACCGACCGCCAGGCCCCCTTCGGCGGCATCATCATCGTCAACCGCACCCTCGACGAAGCCCTCGCCCGCGTCATCGCCGACATCTTCACCGAGGTCATCATCGCCCCCCGCTTCTCCCCCGCCGCCCTCGCCCTCTTCGCCCGCAAGAAAAACCTCCGCCTCATGATCGCCAAGGAAGGCGTCGGCGCCGAGTCCCTCCTCGAAGTCCGCTCCGTCATCGGCGGCCTCCTCGTCCAGGATCGCAACAAGATCCTCGGCGCGCCCGCCGACTTCAAGGTCGTCACCAAACGCCAGCCCACCACCGAGGAGTGGGCCGCCATGCTCTTCGGCTGGCGCGTCTGCAAACACGTCAAATCCAACGCCATCGTCTACTGCCGCGGCGAACAAACCCTCGGCGTCGGCGCCGGCCAGATGGCCCGCGTCGACAGCTCCCGCATCGCCGTCTGGAAAGCCGGCGAGGCCGGCCTCGACCTGCGCGGCTCCGTCGTCGTCTCCGAAGCCCTCTTCCCCTTCGCCGACGGCCTCGTCGCCGCCGCCGACGCCGGCGCCACCGCCGCCATCCAGCCCGGCGGCTCCGTCCGCGACGACGAGGTCATCGCCGCCGCCGACGCCCGCGGCATCGCCATGGTCTTCACCGGCCTCCGCCATTTTAAGCACTGAGCCGCCCACCCCCTTCGCGAAAAAATCATCGCCCCACCGGATTTTTCCTTGCCAGCCCTCCTCCGGCGCGGTGCGTTGACCCTTCCCACCATGCAAAAGACCAAGAAGTCCGTCGCCAAGCGCTTCAAGCTGACCGCCAAAGGAAAGCTCGTGCGTCGCACGCCCGGCTTCCGTCACCTGCTTGCCTCCAAGAGCACCTCGGCCAAACGCCGCGCCTCTAAAGACAAGCTCGTCGCGGAAGGCCATGCCGCACCCCTGAAGCGCTGCCTGCCCTTCGGCCTCTAACCCGAAAGCAAGCAATCACATAAACCGCCCGCCGGGTGATCCTAACGAGACGACCCGGAGGCCTAAAAAAAGGAATCATCCAACATGCCTCGTGCCACAAATGCCGCCGCTTCCCGCCGTCGCCGGAAGAAGGTCCTCAACTACGCCAAGGGTTACTTTGGCAACAAATCCAAGCTCTTCCGCTACGCGAAAGAAGCCGTTCACCACGCCTGGCTCTACGCCTTCCGTGACCGCCGCAAAAAGAAGGCCAACTTCCGCGCCCTCTGGATCACCCGTCTGAACGCCGCCGCTCGCGCCAACGGCATCAGCTACAGCCGCCTCATCGAAGGCCTGAAGGCCGCCAACATCGGCATGGACCGCAAGGTCCTCTCCGACCTCGCCATCCGTGACGAGGTCGCCTTCACCGCCGTCGTCGCCCAGGCCCAGGCCGCCCTCAAGGCCAAGGCCGCCGCCGCCAAGGCCGCCTAAGCGACCCGCGCCTCCCGGCGGGCGAGCTTTTTTACCAAAGCCCGTCCGCCACCCCCGCCCGCTCACGAGGACGGGCCTCGCAACCCGAGGCACGTCCTCTTTTTTTTCGCCCGTCCGCCGCCCGTCCGCCTGTTTTACGCCCTCGCCGGCCTCCCCCCTTTTCGCTCCCCTCCCGCCCATGCAAGCCCAGCTCGCCGCCCTCCTCGCCAAGGCCGAGACCGATCTCGCCGCCCTCGCCACCCGGCCCGAATTCGAGGCCGCCAAGGCCCGCCTCGTCGGCCCCAACGGCGAACTCACCGCCTGCATGAAACAAATGGGCTCCGTGCCCAAGGAGGAGCGCCCCGCCCTCGGCAAACTCATCAACGAGACCAAACTCGCCGTCCAGGCCCGCCTCGACGCCGCCCTCGCCCGGATCGAGGCCGCCGAACTCGCCGCCCGCCTCGGCCCCGCCCTCGACCCCACCCTGCCCCCCGTCGAGCCCGGCCCCGGCACCCGCCACCCCCTCACCCTCGTCCGCGAAGAGATGACCCGCATCCTCCGCAAGGTCGGCTTCGCCGTCGCCGACGGCCCCGAGGTCGAGACCGAGTTCTACTGCTTCGACGCCCTCGCCACCCCCGCCGACCACCCCGCCCGCGACGCCCAGGACACCTTTTACCTCCCCGCCGACGCCCGCTTCGGCAACGTCGCCAAAAAACGCCCCGACGAGCGCTACCTCCTCCGCACCCACACCAGCTCGGTGCAGATCCGCACCATGCTCAAGGGCCAGCCCCCCATCCGCATCGTCTCCCCCGGCCGCGTCTACCGCCGCGACACCACCGACGCCACCCACTCGGCCAACTTCCACCAACTCGAGTGCCTCTACGTCGACAAAAACGTCACCGTGCGCGACCTGAAGGCCCTGCTCGACTACATCTTCGTCTCCCTCCTCGGCAAAGACACCAAGACCCGCTTCCGCCCCCACTACTTCGGCTACACCGAACCCTCCTTCGAGGTCGACCTCTCGGCCAAGCACCTGCCCAAGGTGAACAAGGAGTGGATCGAGATCGGCGGCTGCGGCATGGTCGATCCCGTCGTCTTCAAGGACGTCGGCTACGACCCCGAAATCTGGACCGGCTACGCCTTCGGCATGGGCCTGGAGCGCCTCGCCATGCTCCTCTACGGCATCGACGACATCCGCTACTTCTACCAAAACGACGCCCGCTTCCTGCGCCAGTTCGCGTAAACCTCGTATGCCCTTCGCTTACCACTCCATGCCTGAGCATCAATCCTAACTCGGGGCTGTTCTTCACGACACGGACAATCATCGCCCGCTCTCATGCATTAGAAGGAGAGAACCCAATTTCAGTAAAAAAACCTTGGCGCAAACGCAACCGCAGATATCTCCAGCACGAAGAGATACTCAT